>JANQLQ010000286.1 GCA_028280565.1 Fulvivirga sp. | reverse complement strand
TTGCCTACTGCACTTTGCCGATTGCTAACTTGTCGAGAACTTCCCAACTTGGCAAATAGAGTTCATTGTTTAATCCTACACGTCAGTTGAGGTATGACTCGACACTAGCCCAAGGCCCCACGGTTGAAGTTTTTGCTCGCTACAGCCAGTTCGGGGGCACCTACCCGGAGCTTTTTGCTCCTCGGTTGTACGCCTGGAGACCGTCTTTAGTGTCGTGTCAACCCTCAAATAACGGCCAATCCGGGGTGTCTTTTGTGGAATCTCTGCGTTACAAAAAGCCTTACATAGCTATGGCTATGCGCGTTTTTTACGCCTTGACCTTCCACAAAATCTACGGCCGCCTTACCCATCATTTGAGGGTTGACACGACACTAGACTTTTTTTGCTGATTGATGGATATTCGGGAGCTTACCAAGACAGGAATATAGTGCATTATGTGCCCTATACGCCCTTTAATCACCTAGTGTGCATTTAGCGCAGCGTAATGCGTACTCATCAATAGGATTTGTAATCCGGGCGTTTTCGTTTGTGCTCCATGATCCTGTAAAAGGGCGTCCTTGAAAATTAGCTTTGCTAGGAGAACGTTTCTATTTTGGCAAGTTAGGCTATATTTTTAAGAGGTTTTGGGTAATGCCAGCTTCGAAATGAGCAGTTTAAGCGAGATTTTGAGGTTCTAAGTTCGGTTTTCATTTTCCTTTGCATGCCCAAGCCATAGGCATCCCTTCGGGGAAAGAAAACGGAACAAAAGAAAAGAGCACCAGCAACAAAGCCCATTTTCCCCTCGAAACGCGCTATCTAGCCGCTATAGGCCGCTTACCCACAGGCCTCAAATGGGTCGCGCTGTTCCTGGATGTCTCCCCTCCATACGCCACTTGAATTTCCAATGATCCCCTCACGTTAAGCTTCAAATGACGTACCAGGTACAGGATAAGCTATATTCGAGTTATTGATCCGTCGGCAATAGGCAAAATATAAGGTTGCTGATTGCCCTTTGCCAACTGCCGACTTTAAGGACTGGATTGGAAAAAATAGCTAACCCTCAAATTACACTTAACTTAATATGGGTTCCTTGAGGTTGACAAAGTAAGATTACTATTCACGAATAACCCTCTTCACTTGGCTGAAGTTCCTGGTTTAGGTCTTACCATAAGTAAATCTTAACTTTGCAGCTTTATTTTAAAAGATCTATGTCTATAACGGAAGAAATAGGGAAAAGAAGGACTTTTGGGATCATAAGCCACCCCGATGCTGGTAAAACTACGTTGACGGAGAAGTTATTATTATTTGGTGGTGCTATCCAGTCTGCAGGGGCTGTCAAATCCAATAAAATAAAAATGCACGCCCGTTCCGATTGGATGGAGATCGAGAAGCAAAGGGGTATTTCCGTGGCTACCTCGGTCATGGCATTTGATTATAAGAATAAGAAAATCAATATTTTGGATACCCCGGGCCACCAGGATTTTGCGGAGGATACCTACAGGACACTGACCGCCGTGGATAGTGTCATTATGGTGATAGATTGTGTCAAGGGGGTAGAGATGCAAACGGAAAAGCTTATGGAAGTATGTCGCATGCGTAACACGCCGGTGATGTGTTTCATCAACAAGTTGGACCGCGAAGGGAGAGACCCTTACGATCTTCTGGACGAAATAGAGGCAAAACTCAACATTAACGTACGGCCCCTGTCTTGGCCGATAAGCATGGGGAAAACATTCAAAGGGGTATACAGCCTGTACAATCAAAGCTTGTACCTCTTCGAGCCGAGTAAAACAAAGCTGGAGAGTGAAGGTTTGGAAATTGCGGACATCGATGATCCAAGTATTGACCAGTATGTCGGTGAAAACGACGCTTCCCAGTTGAGGGAAGATATAGAGCTGATAGAGGGAGTATACCCCGAGTTTGATGTACACGAGTACCTGGCCGGAAAGGTGGCGCCGGTCTTTTTTGGGAGCGCGGTAAATAATTTCGGGGTGAGAGAGCTATTGGACTGTTTTATTGATCTTGCTCCTTCTCCCTTACCTCGCGAAACGGAACAACGGGTAATAGAACCGGCGGAGAACAAGTTTTCGGGATTTGTTTTTAAGATACATGCCAATATGGATCCCAACCATAGGAATAGGATCGCTTTTGTGCGAGTCTGTGCCGGTCGATTTCAAAGGGGCGCTAATTATCACCATGTACGGGCGAATAAAAAAATACGATTTTCAAATGCTACCGCTTTTATGGCCCAGGAGAAGGAGATTGTAGATGAGGCTTGGCCGGGCGATATTGTGGGGCTTTATGATACCGGTAATTTAAAGATCGGGGATACCTTATCGGAAGGAGAAGGAGGTATGTACAAGGGGATCCCAAGCTTTTCACCGGAGATCTTCAAGGAGGTGATCAACAAAGATGCCATGAAAACCAAGCAGCTTGAAAAGGGGCTCCACCAACTGATGGAAGAAGGTGTGGCGCAGTTGTTTACCTACGAGATGGGCGCAAGAAAAGTGGTGGGTACGGTAGGAGTGTTACAATTCGAGGTGATCCAGCATCGTTTAAAAAATGAGTATGGCGCCTCTTGTGATTTTATGCCCATCAATCTTTTCAAGGCTTGTTGGATAGATAGCCAGGATCCGAAAAAATTAAAAGATTTTGTAGACTCTAAAGCCCGGCACATTGCTAAAGACAAAGATGGGAAGCTGGTTTTTATGGCGGAATCCAGGTCCTGGCTAAGTATGGTCCAAGATAATTTCCCAGGTATCCAGTTTCATTTTACCTCCGAGTTTTGACCCCGGTGGAGGCCATTAACCAAAACCTCTTGCTGGCTTAAACTGGTGCGAGGCGGGTTTTGTGGAAAAGTGATTCGGAAGTAGGTCCCTTCGCCATAATTAGATTGAATGTCGATGGTGCCGTTAAGTTTCTTGACGGACTCGGAAACGATGAATAGTCCTAACCCTGATCCTTCAGACTGGTCCGTGGCGCGGTAGAACATTTTAAAGACATTGTCAATGTATTCTTCTTTTATGCCAATGCCGTTGTCTTCCACGGTAAGGTGCCAGCTGCTTTCTTGCTGATTTGCAGAGATCACGATCGTGTTTTGTTCTTTATTTCTGTTACGGTACTTAATAGCGTTGCTTAATAAATTGCGAAGTATAATTTTTAGGCGTTGATGGTCCGAATAGGCTACCGTCAGATCTTCCAAACGCACGTCGATCTTCATGTTCTTAGCCCCTTCTGTGTAGGATAACTCTGAAATGCTTTCGTCGATAAGCTCTTTTAGCATTACCGGTTTTATTTCCAACTCTGTTCGGGAATTCCTGCTGAAATCTATCAGGTCTTTAATAACATTCTCTAGCTTTTCTATGCACCCATTGATTTGTTCCAGGTATTGTTTTAAGACTGCGGGGTCCTCTTCATACCTGGAAATGTGGATGAGTCCCATGACAGATTTTAGCGGGGCGCCCAAGTCGTGGGAAGCGCTGTAAACAAAGCGATCCAGTTCACTTACCGTTTTGTTGAGCTCATCGATCGCTTGCTCTAATTTCCGGGTCCGCTCTTTCACCTTCTTTTCCAGGGTTTGATTGCTCTCTTCGAGTTGTGTCTTAGCCGTGATCAGCATGCTATTTTGGAGGTCAATTTTTCTTTTTTGTGTCTCTATCTCCCCTGTTTTTTCCCTGAGCATGAGATTATTTTCCGATAGCTCTGTGTTGAGTTTTTCCAACCGCATACGTGAATTCTCCTGTTCCTCGAAGGATTTCCTTAAATTTCTGACCATGATGTTGAATGCTTCGGACAGCTTTTTGATTTCATCGTTGCCTTTTACCTTAATTTCATCCATAACATCGGAGTAAATGATCTTTTCGAAACCACTCGCAAGCCGTGTTAATTGCGAAGTGACAGATTCCGCGATGAGGGCGCCTATTACGATGGCAATTATCGTGGTAAAGATCAAATACATAAATGCTTCTGACCGGGTATGATCCAATATTAGGTAGGCGCTTTCTTTGTTTTTTTCAAACTCAAGTAGCTCGCCCCTCATGCGTTCAATCGTCAAAACAGATAGAGTCCTCCAATATTCTTCTGTTTCCCGGGCTTTGACGCTATCCAGTACGATCCCCTTCTTGTAGCCTCTTATACCGGATTCATAAAGGCCTTCTATAGTACTTTTGGTCAATTGAATTAGCTCCGCCTCCTCATCACCATTTTTTACGATGGTTTCATATTCTTCGTCTTCAGTTTCCCATTCTTCTAATTCTTCCAACTGCTCCAGGGCTACATAGTAAAGCGAATCCGCTACACAACGTTCACCATACTTGACTGTAAAGATTATCTTGTAAGCCAATGCATAGAGTTGTTGATTCTTTAGTAGCTCAGGGATACTTTCATTGGAAAAGTTATCGACAATGTCCATGGATTGCTGTGCCCTATCGAACTGTAGGTACCCGGCCATACTACTGCCCATAATAATGAAAGCGAAACCAAGATTAATTTTAGCCCTTATGCGCATGGTCACATGTTTTAATCGGCTTCGCCTTCAAACTCAATCGTGAGCCTTACTACGAATCCCACGTCATTACCACCGCTAAGAGCGACGGGCAGGCCTAATGCAATCTCGGATCTTTTCCATGTGCTGAACACCATACCCGGTGTTATTTGCCAATTTTTTTGGCCTTCCTGGCGACTATTCACTTCGAAAATGCCTTTAACCCTGCCAAACGGCACTAATAAGGCCGTGTTAAATGCCCATTGGGTTTCGTCCCCGGGTATTTCCAAAGAAAGGTCGGTATGGGTTTGTACCGGGCCCAACTGCTTGGCAAAAACAGCCTTGGCCTCCCAGCTGGCTTCGGTTCCCTCACCGGACTCATCCTCGTCTTCTCTTTCGATACCTACCCCTGATGCTATTGAAAAAGAGGTGCCTGGGCTATTCCATGCGTTGTACAAAAAGCCAAGCTCACCGGTAAAACCCGCCTGGTTCCTATTAGTGACATTCGATAGCTCTACCTCCATTTGAAGGCGATCGGTAAAGCCATATTCCATGAGGAGTTGTATCTCATTTTGTTGCTGGTAATAGTTGCTGAATGTAAACTGCAACTCCCTTTTTTCTTGGGCGTACACTGCCTCCGTAAAAAAAAACTCCTGTATGTATTGGTGGAATGCGTCGTCATTTTCGTCCCTGCTTTGCCCAAATAAAGGCGAAAGCTGGAACAAGACAAGACATCCCCCTATGATTCCTTTCCACACCTTAAAAGCCATTGTAAGACACGTTTTAAAATCGTCCAAGACCAGGGTATTTTACCGATGCTCTTTTTTGGACTACTGCGAAAGTAGAAAGTTAAATTCCATGAGTAAATCGCATGATCCCTGTATTTTCCACCCCGTAGTTTTACGTACTAGTGCATAGTGAAAACCCTTTGTGCCAAGATTTTACGTGGTAAAAAAGCCCTAGCAGATCTGCCCTGCTGAACGCCACCTTTGAATTGATAAAACCAGGGGGATAACTGCCCGAGTGTTACGGGATTATGACCTCCTGGATAAGCCAAAAAAGGGATAAAAAAAATAAAGCTGTTAGTGACCATTCATCGGAATTGCAATGGATTTCATCGAATAACCTGGGGGGCAAATAAAAGATGCCGATACATTTGCGGCGGATAATTTTTTTATATAATCGGAAATATGGTTGGAAGATTTTTTTTAATGTTGTTGGCTTCATTTTTGTGTTTGGTATGTGCGAATTCTCTAACCTATGCCCAAGGCGATTGTACTGGGCGTCAAGAGATGGTGACCACGCCTGCGGGCACCAGGTTTTTAGAACACCTTCCCTGTAATTATAACACCGTGGCTTCTCACCCCGTTTTAGTGTTTTTACATGGATTAGGCGAAGTAGGTCCTAATATTAATGCGGTAAAAAAGCATGGCCCTCCGCAGTTGATTGATAAGGGACGATGGGGAGATAGGCCTTTTATCGTGATCTCACCTCAATTATCTTCCGGCAGCTATTGGCCCCCGGCGTTGATTGATGAAGTGATCGAGCATGTTAAAGCGAATTACAAAGTAGACGAGCAAAGAATCTACCTCACCGGGCTGAGCTTGGGAGGTATCGGCACGTTCAATTATGCGGCCAGGTATCCTGAAAAATTAGCCGCAGTAGTTCCGATTGCAGGGTGTAGTAATAGCTACAACCATTGCAGGATGAAAGACGTGCCTACGTGGGCTTTTCATGGTGAAAATGATGGGGTGATCGGCCCCGGGTGCTCCCAAGGAGCGGTAAGGGAAATCAACTCTTGTACTCCCCCTCCCAGTGTACCCGCCAAATTGACGCTCTATCCCGGCGTTGGACATAACTCTTGGACCCGTACTTATGACCTTTCTGCCGGTCATGATATCTATTCATGGTTTTTATCACACCGTCTTGACGGGCGAACTCCCAATAATCCGCCTATTGTGGATGCGGGGCCTGACAAAGCTGTGATATTGCCAAACTCAACTACCACCATTAACGGTGAAGCAGAAGATACGGATGGGGAGATCGTTTCGTTCAAATGGAATTTAAAAAGTGGCCCGAAAGCCCCTGTGATGTCAGGAACAGAAACCTCTACGCTATCGCTACGGGAACTGTCTGAAGGGGAATATGTTTTTGAACTGGAAGTAGTAGATGATGCTGCGGCGAAGAACTCGGATCAAGTTAAGATAGACGTGATCCGTGGCACTAACCCGGGTGAAAAGATAATTTTAACGCCTGCTATGGTCCATAATGAGTCAGGCCTTGGGGATCCTACCACCTTGGTGGATGAACAAAATATAGCCGGTGATCCGTTGGGAGGGGCAGGAGGAGCACCTAAAACACACTGGTTTACCGGGTGGAGTATGAAGGACCATCCGGCTAGCGCGTATATCGATTTAGGAGCATCTTATGACTTGTCTACCGTTTGTTTTCGTGATATCGAGAATGATGGTCCCCTGCAAATCGAATATGGAGAGCCGGGTAATTGGACCTTGCTGTTCACCGATGACCTTCGGCGATATAACCAATGGGCTATACAAAATGTAAGTGTTACCACGCGTTATATAAGGGTCACCAAGCTCTCTAATGCGGCCTACACGTCGGAAATAGTGTTATATGGTGAACTCGTCAACCAGCGTCCTCCCGTGGCAGGAAAGATCGGTTTAACCCCATCTATGATTCATAATGAATCCGGCTTAGGTGACCCTAGCACGCTGGTGGATGAGCAGAACATAGCTGGTGATCCATTGAATAATGCAGGGGGAACTCCTGGTACTTACTGGTTTACTGGGTGGAGTATGGATAACCATCCTGCCAGTAGTTACATAGACTTAGGAGAGGAATATGATCTTACTGCTATTTGCTTTCGAGATGTAGCAAATGACGGGCCTCTTCAATTGGCATATGGAGAACCGGGAAATTGGACTTCCCTGTTCACAGATAATTTGAAGCGTTATAATGAATGGGCGGTACGGAATGTCAATGTCACCACGAGGTACGTTCGTATCACCAAACTTTCAAATGCGTCATACACATCTGAAATAGTCTTATATGGCCAGCCTGGGGGTCAAACATCACCCCCTGTAGAGGGTAAGCTTAACTTAACCCCTTCTATGGTCCATAATGAATTCAGCATTGGAGATCCTTCCGCCTTAGTGGATGAACAAAGTATAGCTGGGGACCCACTTAACAGCGTTGGCGGCGCGCCCAATACTTCTTGGTTTACAGGCTGGAAGAACACGAATCATCCGGCGAGTGCCTACATTGACCTCGGGGCTTTACACCGCTTAACCGCGATCAGCCTCAGGGATGTTGAAAATGATGGTAAGTTAGAAATTGCCTACGGTGAGCCTGGGAACTGGACGTCTGTGCTTACCGATGACCTAAGAGGGTACAATCGATGGACGAATCGACAAGTTGATATCTCTACGCGTTACTTGCGTATCACCAAGTTCTCAACTGCTGCTTACGTTTCTGAGATCGTGCTTTATGGTTACGCGGAGCAGGGTAGCCCTGCCGCTCGGCAGGCAAATGCAGGTGCCGAGGTTGAAAATACCGATGGTAGTCTTTGGGCCAATCAAAATAATAACTTGCGAGTCTATCCAAATCCCGTGGTCGATGATCTGAACATTGCCTTAACGGATGTTGATCAAGGAATAGAATTCATAAGAATTTCTTCCCTAGCGGGGCGAGAGGTCTATTATCAAGACAGCTTTGTACAAGACCTGTACAATGACCCTGTACGTATCGATGCATTACGTAACCTGGAAGATGGGATTTATCTCGTCCAGGTGGGTCTAGATAATAGTTCGTTGGTAACCCGGAAGATCTTTAAGAAATAACCGGTAGTCGTAAAAGATAAAATGTCATCCATTGGCAAGATCTCAGTATCTTCCAGTGGATGACATTTTTATTAGGTGCCTGCAGGGTGTCTGAACGGTCCAGGACCTGCGCAAGCCTTTAGAACAAGCTTGTTATGCTTGCTGCTTCTGCCTGCTGGCCAATTTGTCCAGGAAACCCTGGTCTACATTAATTTGGGTTGCATTTGCCAGGTGGTTGTAAAATACGGCCATTCCGGACATAGCGATGATCTCCATAACTTCTTCATCTGAAAATCCAAAGGATTTTAAATGTTCGAAATCTTCCTGTGTGCCTGAATTTGAATCTTTGGCTAGCTTTACAGCGTAATCAATGGCTGCTTTTTCTTTAGGGTCTGCCGTTTCGCAGGTATATGAATTGATCAGGTCGTCAATTTGTTCGGGTGTAACACCGATGCTTAAGCAAAATGCATGGTGCGCAGCCTCGCAGTAGTGACATTCTTTTAATGACGAAATAGCCACAAAGATCATTTCTTTTAATTTTCTGCCTACTTTTCCACTGGTTAAGATGTTTCTCATCACGGGCCATATCCCTTGCAATGATACCGGGGATACCCCCCAAACGGTAAAAAAGTTAGGAGTAAAGGGAGCGTTCAATGCTGTTTTGATCTTATCAAATACTTCGCTCAATTCGGGGTCAAATGACACCTCCACAATTTTACTGATTCTCATAGTAACTTATTTTTAGTTTATAGATAGTTTACAAACTTGCTTGACCCCTTAATGCTGAACCCGGGCAAGAAAAATTTAAGCGACCGGTGCAGGCATTCCTAAAAAGGGGCTTATGATTTAGCCCGGCCCCACTCCATCACTTCGTCCTCATCGGTAGATATAAAGTGTTCGTAATTCCTGTCCCCATCTTGTCCTCCTTGCACTAGGTATTGTATAGTGATCTCCTTAGAAAGACTGGGTACTACTACGCCCCATTTTACCAAGCCATTTGCATCGGCGAGGTCACCGGTCATTAACCATATTTCCTGCATCTCCTTGTTAAACATGGTTTCATCATCTTCTACCACTACCACAAGTACATCTACATTGGGCAGTGACATATTGTCTTTACATTCTTGTAATCCTACTTGGTAGTTCTCGATATCGTTACCTTTTAAAAATCTGAAATAAAGGATGTGGTCATCTAAAATTTTCATGACGTGTGCCTTTTGTTCTGTGTTGTTACTCATTATTACAATTATTTATAGTTAAAAAATAGGATTGGTTACAAAGAATCAGAGGTCTTTAACTCTTTTAATTCTGCTTTAAGCTCATCCAGGTACATGAGGTTTTGAGCGATCTGGTGCTCTTTTTCCATCTCACGCGAAATATTCCTGGCGTATAAAATATAATGGGTTGCTCCACCGAGTTCTTCCTCGCTCATATACACTTCTACATTTGTATTTACTCCATCTGCGCCGGTGGCCTTGGTTCTTCTTCTTACCTTGAAGAATCCCGGGTTTTCCGGGTCGAATTTTTTTATGAATTGTTGGATATTCATAGAAGTACCTTGCAGGTCAATTTCACCCACTTTGAACAGCTCCTTTGCCGTTCTATTCAGGGCATCTATCTTGCCGCGTTGGTCACATACTACGATGGCGTCATTAGAATTTTCAAAAATGGCGGTACTTTTCTTTTCACTCACTTCAAGTTCCGATTGTTTTCGTTGTAGAGCTTCTTGCGTGGCCAGCATTTCTTCATGATTTTGACGCATTTCTTCCTCCTGTGACCGTAGCTCTTCTGCCTGCTGCTGGGAGGCTTCAAGCAGATCCTTGGTCTTTGCATTGATCTGTACGTTTGAGATCGTAGAAGCAATGTTCTCTCCTAGCCTTTCTATGAGCTCGATCTTGTAGGTAGGAAATTCTTGGAAAGAAGCCAGTTCAATTAAACCGTAGACCTCGTCATTCATTTTTAGGGGTACGATGAGTAAACTGCTGGGAGGCGCCTCACCCAGGCCTGAAGTAATGTTAATGTAGTCCTCCGGGAGTATTTTCAGGTGAACGGTCTCTTTTTCCAAAAATGCTTGGCCTAACACCCCTTCACCCGGACGGACCCTTTTTTCGTGGAATTTTTTCCTGTCATAGGCGTAACATGCCAGTAGTTCCAGGTGAACTTCTGCATCGTCATGGGCAGCATCTTTACCTACGATGAACAACCCGCCTTGGTTAACACCAGTGTAGGTCACCAAGTTAGATATGATCTTGTCACTTAAGCTTTTGAGGTTTTGGTTGTCGGCTCGAAGCAGGTCAATAAACTTGGCGAGCCCCTCTGTGATCCAATTCCGTTCCCGGTCATCATTGGCAATATCTTGCATCCTGGAACGCATGCTAAGCAGTGCCCCCTCCAATGGATCTTGTGCTTTACCATTGGTGTTTGCAGTATCCCCGTTTTGCCTGTAACTTACGTCTAATTCTCCATTCTCTATGCTCTTGATGAATCGTGAAGCATTAAGTATGTTTTCTTGCATCGTGTTGAAAGTATCAGCGATTTCTCTAAACTCTATGGGCTTGCTTATCTCAATTTTCTTCGCCTGGTTGTCTTGAGTTGTTTCGGTGATGCTGTCTCGGACCTGGTTAACAGGCTTAATTAAATTAGTACGCGTAAAGAAATAGGGGAACATTAAAATTGGAAGAAGCCCTAAAATTAATTCATCTTTCCAAGTAGAAGGATCAAAATTCAAGAAGTAGCAGGCCAGAATAGAAAGACAAAGTAAGATGAGGATGATATTCCAATAGAAAAGTAAAGGTCTGTTTTTCATTGCACAGGTTTCATGGATTTTAAGTGCTTCTCGATACCAGCGCACTAAGCTTTAAACTTGTTGGCACAATCTTGACCTCAACGAACTAGCCTAACTAATAAACAATTATCAATCCTAGAACTGGAATTAAGAAGTTATCTAAATTTATGAAAAGTAAGCACTTATTTGCATTTAGTTACTTGAAGGTAGGAGTAATATTTGTGCTGATTTTTAACGAATTATGCTAGAAAAGTAAAATATAATCAAACTTGTAGAACCCATAGGTTTGGTTGTTTGGGTCACTAACCGCGAATAAGACCTATAAATTTGGTCTACTTGGTGTAAAATTGTATTTAACAGGTGAAATATAATGCGTGTATTAAATAAGTAATTTTTTAATAGGAAATAATTTTTATATGCTATGTTGCCTGTATTTCAGGAGGTTATAAGTGTAACTTTTCCCAAGTGCATTGATGTAACCGGTATAATCACATAAAGAAATGAAGACAAAAAATGACATAGTTATACTTTATGAAGACAATCACTTAGTGGTTGTCAATAAACCTGCGGGTACGTTGGTACAAGGTGACAGTACCGGCGATGAGACCCTGGCGGACCAGGTCAAAGTATACATTAAACATAAATACAACAAACCCGGTGAAGTATTCTTGGGGGTGGTCCATCGGCTAGATAGGCCTGTTAGTGGAGCAGTAGTGTTTGCACGTACGTCAAAGGCGCTCGAAAGAATGAATGCGTTGTTCAGGGACAGGGAGGTACGAAAGACTTATTGGGCCTTGGTAAAGGATCGTCCGCCCCAGTCGCAGGATACGTTGATCCATTGGTTAAAAAAGGATCACAAAACCAACAAAGCCACCGCTTTTAACAAGGAACTGCAGGGAACAAAAAAGGCAGAACTCTTCTATAAACTGATCGGTCGTATTGCGGAATACTATCTGTTGGAGATCACTCCCCTTACCGGCAGACCTCACCAGATCAGGGTACAATTGGCTAAAATGGGCTGTCCTATTTTAGGAGATCTAAAATATGGTGCAGGTAAGGCCAATAAGGACGGTAATATACACTTGCACTCCCGGGAGTTGGAGTTTATACACCCTGTGAAAAAAACGGCGTTGAGGGTAACTGCTAGGTTACCAAAGGATAACATTTGGCAGTTGTTTCAATGATCTCCTGGCTGGCTGGGCTGGAAGCGGGTTTTATTTGAAATCTTGGGGCAGGATGGTTAAAATGAATTATCTTTTGCAACATAATTGCGGGCAGGTATTCACGTTTATAAAATAGTTACTAGTATACCCGGCAACGGTATACATGGTCTAGCAACCCTACACTTTTGAAAAACGATCACAAAGAACCCATTGATAAGTTTGAGAACCTCTTTAAAACTGAGCACAGCCGGCTCACAGGCCATGCTTATAACCTGGTGCGTGATATTGAAGTAGCAAAAGATATTGTTCAAGAGGTGTTTTATAAACTATGGAAGACGAAAGATCGGCTAGACTTCAGCCAGAACATGACAGGCTACCTGTTTAAAGCCACTACCAATGGTGCGCTTAACTACTTAAAATCTCCAAAAAGGACCCTGCAAGTACCTGTAGACATAGTAAGCGAACAAAGATCTACTGCCTCAGCAGATCCCCTCGAATACAATGACTTAGAAAACGCGGTGAGAAAGGCAATAGATCAACTCCCCCCGAAATGTAAGGTGATATACCTTCTTAGCAGGCATGAGGAAATGACTAACCGGCAAATAGCCGACCACTTGGATGTTTCCTTAAAAACTGTAGAGAATCAAATGACCATCGCGCTTAGAAAGTTAAAGCTCCATTTAGAACACCATTTAGTAGAATTTATCTTTGTGCTGCTTGCTTCGTCCTTCTTGGGGTGGTTTCTTACCCTATTTATGACCGGGTGATGGTGCCTCCCAAAAAATCCATTTATGCTGGTTTTTTGGCCCCCGGCATAGCTTTTTTTCCTTGTTTCCCGCTGGGAGCAAAAAAAAATAAAAAAATCTTCTTCTTCTTTTAGGGGTATAGCCCTTAGAAATTGCTATACATATGTGCAGCGTAATTAATGGATCATTATTCGATCTAAAGGTGGAATACGATCCATGGAATTAAATCCGGGTATGATGAAAGATTATGTTTGGAAACTGATGATGCTTAATATCTCTGGGAATGCGAATTCTTTAGAGCAGGAAGAATTACGTTCCATTTTGTCCAAGGATGACGAGAAGGCAGTGGAATACCGTCAGCTGGAGAAAATTTGGCAGTCGTCAGGGGTGAAATTGGAAACAGGAGAGCTAGATACGGACCTGGAGTGGCGCAGGTTAGAAGTGAGACTGGCGGAAGCTTCTGCCGTTGACCAGGCCCCTGTATTTAGAATGGCCAATTCGTGGATTGGGGTGGCCGCATCGCTGGTTTTATTGATGGTATGGATCTACATATTGGTACGTGACCAAGGTACCGCTGTTGAGCCCCAATTGGCCAAAGTCACCGCAGTAGATAGTGTTAAATCCTTTTACTTGCCGGATAGTAGCCGGGTTTGGCTCAATATTAATAGTCAACTGACCTATTTGCCGGGTTTCGGTACGGATCATCGCGAGATGACACTATATGGGGAGGCATTTTTCGAAGTGCGAAGAGATACTACGCGGCAATTTTTAATAGCTGCGGGAGGACTAAAGGTGGGCGTTTTGGGTACTACATTTAATGTTAAGTCCTACCCCGCAGATAGTAGTACCGAGGTTACCGTAATTTCGGGCAAGGTGGCCGTAAGAGACAGTGCAAAGGTCATCTTACTCACCCGGGATGAAAAAGCCGTGTACTCAAATAGCGAAAAGATACTTTCAAAAACACGGGTAAACCAAAGGGCACATCTTGACTGGATGAAAAGCAACGATGCGGTTTATCATGAAGAGGTCGCTGATTTTTTACAGTACCTGCAACATGATCATCGCTGGGAAAAGAATGGTATCAACTTATCCAAGGTTAGTGGTTCATTAATGAACAACGCAACCTTGGCCATTTATAAAAACATAGAACTCAAAGCCACTTACTATACAAAAAACAAAGGCCAGCGTAATAGTACCATTTTCACTATTGAAGGTCCTATTCGGCCCGGGGAGCGATTGGAGTACGGAAAAACGCTATTTTTTGATTGGTTAAGCAATACTTCCGATATAAAAATAAACATACAACAGGTAGAAATTGAAAAAGTGAACTATTAAAGCTATGCAAGATAAAAAAGATCATTTGGGGAAAGTTGGGATAGTGGGTGAGGGGACAACAGTAAAAGGAGATATCAAAACCTTGGATAATTTCAGGATTGAAGGTTTTATCATTGGCAACGTGATCACCGGCTCTAAACTGTTTCTGAGTGAAACAGGCCGGGTAGAAGGCGACATTCAAGCGGATACCGCGGAGATCCGCGGCCAATTCAAAGGCACAATGAATATAGCCGGCCGCCTTATCCTTCGCGCAGGCAGCGTGGTGACCGGCAATATACAGGCCGAAGAGTTGATGATCGATGAAGGAGCAGAGCTGAATGGAAATGTAAATACCCTAGAGGAAGGCATGGATCCACAGGTACAATGGTCTATGGCCGTATAATGCTAAAAAACAAGAAGAAAAATTTAATGAAAAAGTAGAGTGTATTAATTATTTTGATGAGACAGACAACAATGTTTTTGTTGATGGTGGCTATAATTTTTATGTTAAGTTTGATCAGTTGCGAAGAGCCTCGCCAGGACACCGCCGGTATCCGGGTACGCCTGGCCGATTCATCTCCTACCTATGATGGAGTGCTGATCGACGTTCAAAGTGTTCAAGCTGATTTTTTAGATGATGATGAGGGATGGATCCTACTACCTACGAATAAGGGTACCTATAACCTTTTACAACTAACAGAAGGTATTGACACACTCTTAGCAAATGGTGTATTACCACAAGGTACGTTAAACCAATTGCGCCTCGTATTAGGAAATGAAAATTACGTAGTAATGGCCCAGGATACGCTCCCACTGGCTGTTCCAAGCGCTTTACAACCAGGGCTGAAAGTGCAGGTAGATAAAATGCTTTTGACAGGAACAGATTATACCTTAAGAGTGGATTTTAATTCCTCGGAGTCCATTGTTAAAATCGAAAACGCGGGGCGACAGTATAGTCTAAAACCTGTTGTGCGCGTTATCTCTACCCGGACTACGGGAGCCTGAAAAAGTTTTTAAGTTAATCGATTGGTAGTTTAGTTAATGAGTCCTGCCGGGGTGTTCCGGTAGGGCTTTTTAGTTTAACCCGTATCCCATGCCGTTAGGGCTAGTCCTCACCGCTAAAGGAGACCAACCGTGCGATAAGTACCCCTCCAGGTGAGGGGTGCGATGGGTATGGTAAGCTTAAGGGCATTGTACCCAGGTCAAATCGACTTTTGGCCTCCTTTTTTACTAAATTTGCCAGGCATATAAAAAATGATTTAACTTGACTGGTTGGATAGACAGATTGAAACAAAAATGGGGCGTGACTACCACCAAAGTCATTATCATTTTAGTGGTATTTGCCTGTACAGGTTTTACCGTTATGTTTTTGAAAGAGCCGTTGCTATCATTAGTAGCTCCTGTAGAAGAACGCAACTGGGTTTTTTCCTTGGTATATTACCTATTGATCTTCCCGATCTATAACCTCATTTTGTTGGCTTACGGGTTTCTTTTTGGGCAGTTCCGATTCTTCTGGGCGTTTGAAAAGAGAATGTTTTCGCGGCTTGTTGGCAACAAAAAATCTACGTAGTCTCAGTGTGGTTTAAAATCATTGTAGCCTAGACTTAACCTGAGGTTTAGCATAATTTCGCAGTCTTTAAACTGGGGGTTAGCTTCCGTTCTACGACCCAGCAGATTCCGGCCCTCGCCATTAGTCCTCCCACAGCCATCGACGCGGAATGACGTTCATTGTTTAATCGAGTCCAGGTACGTAGCTATGTTGATGCCTAGGTAAGTGATTATCCAGTTTGCGCCCGGGGTGGAGGATCAGCAGCTATAGCTTTAGGGCGTTATCAAAGCCGCCTAGATTATGGGCCTTGGCAAATCCACTGCTGTTGATGGAGTCTACCACTTCCTTAGCGCGCAGTCCACTGGTACAATATACCAGCAGTTCCTTATCATGGTAACTCGTATTGTAATGGATCGTGTACGAAGGGATATTCATAGAGCCGGTAAGAGCTTGCCTGTAATACTCGTTGGGAGTACGCACATCAACTAACAAGGCACCCTCTAATCTTAACTTTCGCGCTTTTTCCAAGCTTATGGCATTGTGTAGATGAAGGAAACCGAAAAGGCGTTCATACAGCCAACTGGCCAGGCAAAAATGCGTAGTTAAGGTCAACAGCTGCATACTGACCAATAATGCCCCGGTAATGTAGGCGACAAGGGCGTGTCCTGTAACAAAGCTCCCTAGTATGACTAAGTTGAGAATACCTGCGCTTAGGCAGGCATACCTCCTGGGCAAGGGATTTTCCGGGATTTTATGATGACGTCCAAACCACCTTAGAACCAAAGAATAAAGCCGGTCAAAAGGATGGGGACTTTTGGTGAAAAATGTACCCAACCCCAATAAAGCCAGTCCCAAGTGTATAGCCGGTACTTGGAAAATAAGCCCTGTGATAACCAGTAACATACACATTAAAGGCATGAACCGGGCAGCCTTATTGAGGTGTAAGTAATCCTCAATTTCACATGAATAATACCCCTGTTGAATTAAATATTGCATACAGGGATTAATGCACAAATTTTGCCTGAAGTAACCGTGATGCCCCTGCTTTTTTAGGGCTGATAGCTCAAATATGCCCTATTAAATTTTTGGGAACTTGGTGTAGGTGAAAAAAGGTATTTTTTGGAAAAGCGCTTAACAAAAAAAGCCCCTGGAAAGGGGCTTTTGAAAGTACTAATTAGGTCACTATTACAGGTGACTTTTTAGGCCATCTGCTAGAACTATAATTTTGTTGTGTAAAACTTCTACCACGCCACCGGTGATGTCCACATTATCCTGCCCGTCTTTCCCTTTATAGGTTACCACGCCCTCCTTTAAAGTGCTGACCAAGGGCGCATGGTCATTTAATACTTGGAAAGAACCGTCAGTCCCGGGGAATGTGACAATGTTTACTTCACCTTCGAACACTTTCTCCGTGGGAGTCACTATTTCTAAAAACATGTGCCTGGTTATTTAGCTTCTGCCAGCATTTTTTCACCTTTAACCACGGCATCTTCTACAGAACCTACCAGGTTAAACGCCATTTCCGGGAGATGATCATATTTACCGTCCATGATCTCGTTAAATCCTTTGATTGTATCTTTAATATCCACAAGCACGCCAGGGATACCGGTAAACTGCTCTGCCACGTGGAAAGGCTGGGATAAGAAGCGCTGAACCCTCCTGGCCCGGTGTACTACTTGCTTATCTTCGTCAGAGAGCTCATCCATACCTAGGATGGCGATGATATCTTGAAGCTCTTTGTAACGCTGTAAGATCTCTTTTACTCTTTGCGCACAAGCGTAATGCTCTTCCCCTAATACTTCTGCATTTAAGATCCTAGAGGTGGAATCCAACGGATCCACCGCGGGGTAGATCCCTAGCTCGGAGATCTTCCTGGACAACACGGTAGTGGCATCAAGGTGCGCAAAAGTAGTCGCAGGGGCGGGGTCTGTCAGGTCATCCGCAGGTACGTACACGGCTTGTACAGAGGTGATGGATCCTTTTTTGGTCGATGTGATCCTCTCTTGCATTGCTCCCATCTCCGTAGCCAAAGTAGGTTGATACCCTACCGCAGAAGGCATCCGTCCTAATAGGGCCGAAACCTCTGAACCCGCCTGTGTGAAACGGAAGATATTATCGATAAAGAAAAGGATATCCCTTCCAGCACCTTCCCCGTCGCCGTCACGGAAATATTCTGCTACGGTAAGCCCTGAAAGCGCCACACGAGCCCTGGCGCCGGGAGGTTCATTCATCTGTCCAAAAACGAAAGTAGCTTTTGATTCCTTCAGCTTATCTTCGTTTACTTTGGAAAGGTCCCATCCGCCTTTTTCCATAGACTCTAAGAATTCATCGCCGTAGGTAACAATGCCGGATTCGATCATTTCCCTAAGCAGGTCGTTCCCCTCACGAGTACGTTCTCCCACACCGGCAAATACGGATAAACCTGAGTATGCTTTGGCTATGTTATTGATCAATTCCTGTATCAGTACTGTTTTACCTACACCGGCACCGCCAAATAGCCCGATCTTTCCCCCTTTGGCGTATGGCTCAAGGAGGTCAATCACTTTTATACCGGTAAACAATACTTCGGTGGAGGTAGAAAGGTCTTCGAATTTAGGGGCTGCCCTGTGGATGGAAAGCTTACTCTTTCCTTCGGGCTGCTTGATACCGTCAATGGCTTCACCTACTACATTGAAAAGCCGGCCTTTAATATCCTCACCCGTAGGCATTTTGATAGGGTCACCGGTATCCGTTACTTCCATTCCCCTTACCAGCCCTTCAGTACTTTCCATAGCGATGGTCCTTACCCTGTCCTCACCTAGGTGCTGCTGACATTCGAGAACCACTTTCTGACCATTTTTTTTGGTCACCTCTAAGGAATCCAGGATGTTCGGTAATTTGGCTCCTTCCGTATCAAAGCTAACGTCTACTACGGGCCCAATTACCTGCGTGACTTTACCAATATTTGCCATTTGTTATATTATTAAATAGAAAAAGTACTCGTGAATTCAAGCCGCAAAACTAAGCCTTATCCTGTACAAACCAAACAACTGGTTTGTTTTTTCCATGGGTGAAGAGTACCCCTTAGGACTGCAGTACGATCCGAAAGGTAGTCCCCTGGTTTTCTTCCGAAGACTTGACAAAGATCTTGCCTTGGTGATAGATCTCTATGATCCTTTTGACCAGTGTTAACCCCAATCCCCACCCTCTTTTTTTTGTAGTAAAACCAGGATTGAAAACCTGTTTGATCTTAGACTTATGGATGCCTTTCCCTGTATCCGCTACATCTACGAATACACGCCCCTCGCTTCCTTTTAATATGTAAATACTGATGGACCCAGCGCCTGCCATGGCATCTACTGCGTTTTTGCAGAGATTTTCTATGACCCATTCAAACAAAGGAGCGTTCACCTGGGCATATATGCCCGGGGTAAGTGAATCTACAGAGATCGAGACCTTTGGAGAAATGCGTGGCTTGAGGTAGGCAATGGTGCTCTTGATCAAGCTTTCTACCGGTTCTTCTTTTAATACCGGGGCGGATCCTATGTTGGAAAACCGTTCGGTGATCACCTGCAATTTTTTGATGTCTTTGTCCAACTCCACGATGAGATGTTTGTCCCGGATATCGGCCTGGTCCCTGAAATATTCTACCCACGCCATAAGGGAAGATATGGGAGTGCCTAATTGGTGGGCGGTCTCTTTGGCTAATCCTACCCATACACGATTTTGCTCAGCTGCCTTGGAGTAATCAAACGCCATGTAAGCAATAAATGCGATGATCGCGATGATCGAGAGCTGCACCACGGGGTAGTAGGTAAGCTGTGTGAGCAGGAAAGAATTTCGGTAATACACGTAGTTTATGATGTATATTTCGTTTGTGAGCTCATCGCGATCCACCACCTCGATAGGCTCATATTCGTTGCGCATTTTTTCGAGTTCACTGTAAAGTCTTTGCTGTTTGGCCTTATCGGTAAGCGCTGAGTCTATGTCAATATTCCGGTAATGTAAGATCTCCCCGTTTTCAGAAAGTAAGATCGTCGGGATCGAGTTATTACGCACCAAGATCTCATCGGAGATAAAATTGAGATCCTTGTCCAGTTTCGCATCCAGGGTATACTGTATCGCTTTGGCGTAAAGTTCGATCTGTCTTTTTTCCCGTTCTTTAAGCTGGTTTACCAATACATTGGTATAAAAGATAGAACCAACACTGATGACCACAGATACGATCAAGATCACCCACTTGATCCTGGACCGATCGTAATACAAGTTCGTTCCCGCAGTTTGCTTCGGTTCAACCATTTTTCTGGATTCCGGCTTTTTAGTCATTCACTCGGGCTTACTCAGCCTTTTCTAAAGAATGCCAGCAAATTAACTAAAAAACCGGCAGACCATGACACTGTGGGCCTCTTAGTCCTAAGGTTAAGTTAAGTGTAATTTGGAGAATAACTATTTTTTCCAATCCTGTTCTCAAAGTCGGCAATCGGCAAGGGGCAATCCCCTATTTTTTTGCCTACTGCCCTTTGCCGATTGCCGACTGATCAATGCTCATCCTACACCCAGTATATCCTTTGAGGCTTAACTTATATAACACTAGTGTCGTGTCACATTTCAATTGACGTTCAATCTATTTTTTTCGGTCTCGTTCCCAAAGTCGGCAGTCGGCAGTAAACAGTCGGCAACCCTCTAT
>JANQLQ010000285.1 GCA_028280565.1 Fulvivirga sp. | reverse complement strand
CGACTATTAACGCTCGTAAGCAGTGTAGCTGACTCACCTGTTGTGGGGATGGCTTCGTAGCCCCCAGCACCCTCACCGCCAGCCTCGCCAAGACGATCCGTTTTTTTGGCTGTCATCTCCACTCCAAGCATTTTTGCGAAAATGGTACCACTCGCCATGACGATTATTTTTCCCGTTATGTCATTCCAACTTCAAGCATTTTTTAATATGCTCATTTGCCATGACGAGTAAAATACATTGTTTAGTTTCGTTGAGCATGCTTACCCGGGGTCCAGGTTAGAAAATACCTTCATTTAGCCCCATGAGTGCCTCTTTCTTATAATTGGTATCCACGAGCAGCGAAATATTGTTCCTACTGCCACCATATGAGACCATCCTCACAGGGATATCCGGGATAGCGTCAAAGATCTTCATTAGAACTCCTTTCTTTTCGGAAACCATATTGCCTACGATACAAATTATAGATTGGTTTTCATCTAATTCCACTGTGCCGAAGGCGCGTAATTCTTCTACGATCTTGGTAATATGGGTCTTGTTATCAATGGTCAACGAAACAGCTACCTCGGAGGTGGTGATCATATCGATGGATGTTCCATACTTTTCAAATACCTCGAAGATCCTCCTCAAGAAGCCATGCGCTAATAACATACGTGTGGATTTGATCTTAATAGCGGTGATCCCGTCCTTGGCGGCTATGGCTTTTATATCGGCTTTTGCAGAAGCTACCCCTATCAGCGTGCCTGCCGCAGTTTCATCCATCGTACTTTTTAACCGCACGGGTATGCCATACTTTTGGGCTGGCAGGATAGAGGAGGGGTGTAATATTTTTGCGCCGAAATAAGCGAGTTCCGCGGCCTCATCAAAGGTGAGCTCACTTATGGGGTGGGTGTCTTGTACGATCCTTGGATCATTATTGTGCATACCGTCTATGTCCGTCCAGATCTGCACCTCTTCGGCATGAATGGCTGCGCCTATGAGGGAAGCAGTGTAGTCACTGCCGCCTCGTTTTAAATTGTCGGTCTGTCCTGCGGGATTTCTGCATATAAAGCCTTGGGTAATGTAAAATTGGCTTTTTTGCTCCTGGAGCAATTGAGAAAGCCTTTTGCCAATATTTTCTACTTCTGGTTCACCCTCTTTATCGATGGTCATAAAATCAAGCGCCGGGAGTAATACACTTGGCTCCTGCACCTCGTTGAGATAGTGATGGAACAAGTGGGTGGAGATCAACTCGCCGTAGGCCAGTAAGGTCTTGTTATTGCCTTCGTTAAAACCAGGGACGATGGCAAGGGTGTGTAATTGCCGGAAAAAATCTTTGATCATCTCACCACCGGCCGCTTTTCCGGGTTCGGTAGCAAACAGCTCATCTACGAAGCTTTTATACTTTTCTTCCAGTTCTTCTATGATCTTTTTCGCTATATGATGCTTGTTGTCTAATAGAAGCTCGCCAATCTCAACAAGTGTATTTGTGGTGCCTGATACCGCTGAAAGTACTACTATTTTATCCGTGGGGTCGCTGGTGATCAGCTGGGCTACTTTGTGCATACGTGTCGGGGTGCCTACGGAGGTCCCTCCAAATTTGTATATGACCATTAATGTGCGATTTGAAAATAGTGTGCAAAATTAATAATACGAGGGATTTATCATATTCTTAGTGCTAACATCGGGTTACTTTTAGGTGATTTTGAAAGAAATGGACTTTTTTTTGTGAAATCCGGAATGAGAGGGTCACACGGGATCTATGCTTTTCTTCTCTTCCCGGGTTTAAAACAAAAAAGGGGCTTATCGCCCCCTTTTTCCATCTATGATTAATCCGTGGATCACTTTTTGTTGTCATCCACTTCCTCGAATTCGACGTCGGATACGTCGCTTCCCCCATCGGCCTGTGCATCTGCTGCTGTTTCTCCGCCAGCATCGGCTGCTTGGGCTTGTTCACCTCCTGTGGCGGCATACATTTCCTGTGCGGCGCCTTCCCAGGCTTTGTTAAGAGCCTCCATAGCAGTGTCGATACCTGCTAAGTCCTGCGCCTGGTGTGCCTTTTTAAGCTCTTCCAATGCACCATTGATCTTGGTCTTGTTGTCTTCGGAAAGCTTATCACCGTATTCTTTCAACTGTTTTTCAGTCTGGAAGATCAACGAATCCGCGGCATTTACCTTATCCGCTTTTTCTTTGGCTTCTTTATCGGCATCCGCATTGGCTTGGGCCTCTTGTTTCATCTTTTCGATCTCCTCGTCTGTCAGACCTGAAGAAGCCTCTATCCTGATCTTTTGCTCTTTACCTGTTCCCTTGTCTTTTGCAGATACGTTGAGAATACCATTGGCATCGATATCGAAGGTAACTTCGATCTGGGGTACTCCCCTGGGTGCCGGGGGTATTCCATCGAGGTGGAATCTGCCTATGGTACGGTTGTCCCTGGCCATGGGCCTTTCACCTTGTAGCACATGTATCTCTACAGAAGGCTGGCTGTCAGCCGCGGTAGAAAACACTTCAGACTTTTTGGTAGGGATAGTGGTATTAGACTCGATCAGTTTTGTAAATACTCCTCCCATGGTTTCGATACCTAATGATAGGGGAGTAACATCAAGCAATAATACGTCTTTTACCTCTCCAGTAAGCACTCCTCCTTGTATTGCGGCGCCAACGGCTACTACTTCGTCCGGGTTGACCCCTTTTGAAGGCTTCCTGCCAAAGAATTTTTCTACCTCCTCTTGTATCTTAGGGATCCGGGTAGAGCCTCCTACCAAGATCACTTCGTCAATGTCGGAAGCGCTCATGCCAGCGTCTTGAAGCGCAGCCTTGCAAGGGTCCATAGACCTCTTGATCAAGGTATCGGCAAGTTGCTCAAATTTAGCCCTTGAAAGTTTTCTTACTAAGTGCTTAGGCACCCCGTCAACCGGCATAATGTAAGGCAAGTTGATCTCTGTTTCCGTAGAGCTAGATAACTCTATTTTTGCCTTCTCTGCGGCTTCTTTCAGCCGTTGCAGGGCCATCGGGTCTTTTCTTAGGTCGATATTTTCATCGGCTAAGAATTCTTCCGCTAGCCAGTTGATGATGACTTGGTCAAAATCATCGCCTCCTAAATGAACATCTCCGTTGGTAGATTTCACTTCAAAAACACCGTCGCCTAACTCGAGGATGGAGATATCAAATGTACCCCCACCTAAGTCATACACGGCTATTTTCATTTCCTGGTTCTTTTTGTCCAGGCCGTAAGCTAAGGCGGCTGCGGTAGGTTCGTTGATGATCCTTTTTACATCCAGCCCTGCAATTTGCCCGGCTTCTTTCGTGGCTTGGCGTTCGGCGTCGTTGAAATAAGCGGGTACAGTGACCACAGCTTCTTTGATCTCCGTACCTAGGTAGTCTTCGGCGGTAGATTTCATCTTTTGAAGGATCATTGCCGAGATCTCTTGCGGAGTGTAATTCCTGTCACCTATTTTCACCCTTACGGTATCGTTATTGCCTTTTTCAAGGTCATAGGACACTGTCTTCAATTCTGCACCGACTTCGGAGTATTTTTTCCCCATAAACCTTTTCACGGAGATTACGGTATTTTTGGGATTAGTGATGGCCTGTCTTTTGGCCGGGTCTCCCACTTTCCGTTCTCCTTTCCCATCATCCAAAAAACCAACGATAGAAGGAGTAGTTCTCCTCCCCTCACTGTTAGGGATCACCACTGGTTCGTTACCTTCCATTACGGCAACGCACGAGTTGGTTGTTCCTAAGTCAATTCCAATAATTTTTCCCATGATCGTTATTAACTTAATAGTATTAGTGTTCGATAAAATTTCTTCAAGGTAATTGGAGTTGATCAAGGGTTGTGCCAACTGTATTTTAGTGACAGAATGGCAGGACTTACTAGGCTAGATAATTGATTGACAAGGATACCCTGTATCAATTAAAAGTGATTAATACAGACAGTTGCAGATTATTAGTGGTCTGGTCAATTTCGCTTGACACATTGTCGATGTCAACGACTCCTCCAACATACCTGCCGACAAATCCTACGTTAGTGGAGGCCATAACTTCAAGCCCAATGGCTAAAGCTAAATTTGTTGATGTGGTTTCATCAGTTATACTCACCCCATTAACTTCTGTTCCGCCTATAAGAAATGATAATTCGGGACCTCCATGGATATTAACGGACCGGTTAAAGTAGTATTTTAGCATAACTGGGAGGGCTATGTAGTTAAAGTCAATGTCATCTATTGCGCTCCCATCTACAGGTTTGAAACCATGCCCGGAATATTGGAGTTCAGGTTGAATGGCCAGTACATCGGAAACCATAGCGTTGTAGACAATACCAAAATGAGGTTTGATTGCCCTGTCAGGGGTAGTGGAGCCACTCCCTCCTGAGAAATTTTGGGTGACAAAGTTTATACCGCCTTTAATACCTATGTAATTGTCTTGACCGTGAACAGAGACTCCTAGGGTCATTGACATAAGGAGTGATACAAAAAGATAAATCTTTTTCATTTGGGTTAATTTTTAGATTAATTGATTACTCGAATATAAGATAAACCGTAGGAGGTGATCCAGTATTGAACCGTAAAACTGGAGTAAATAATGTCAAAATGAATCATTGGTGCACTGCGTGGTCGGCATGTTTTAATTTTTAACGTGGTGCCATACATTTTTATCCCAGGATTGTAAGAAGATAGACTTGAATGATCAATATCGATTTCATTAAGCCAAATGCACACCTCCCCCGGGGTCCCTTATAGAGGACCCCGGGGAAACGAGGTATAAATCAAAAGGCGACAAACCCTTGTCCACTTTCACCCAGCTTATCAACCCTCTTTTGAAACTTTTTACTCCAAGCAACTAGTGTCGTGTCACATTTCAATTGACGTTCAATCTATTTTTTCGGTCTCGTTCCCAAAGTCGACAGTCGGCAGTAAACAGTCGGCAACCCTCTATTTTGCCTACTGCACTTTGCCGATTGCTAACTTGTCGAGAA
>JANQLQ010000284.1 GCA_028280565.1 Fulvivirga sp. | reverse complement strand
CCCATCGATAACCCTATCGTGGTACGCGAAAATCCTAACGGGGTAAAATCCCGGCTGCAATTACCCGATGGAAGCAAGGCATGGCTGAATTCGGGCAGTAAGCTGAGCTACCTCTCCACCTTTAGTGATACCCTGAGAGATGTCATGCTGGAAGGAGAAGCTTTCTTCGAGGTGACCAAGGATGAAGCCAAGCCCTTCGTCGTTCGTACCCCCTATTTCGAGGCAACGGTGCTGGGAACCTCATTTTCCGTGCAAGCCTACGAAGGCCAGGCGCCTAAAACATCCCTGGTAGAGGGGCTGGTAAGGGTATCTACCGGGCGGGAGTCAAAACTCATCCACCCCGGGGAGCAGGCGGTGGTGACCGGGGAGGAATTAGTGCTCCGCCCCTTCGACTATAACCGGGCTGTAGGGTGGAAAGACGGCATTTTGTATTTCGATGAAGATAGCCTGGGCAGTATTTTCCAAAAACTGGAAAAGTGGTACGATGTGAAGATAACACCTGCTTCCGCTGGTCTCCCCAGTGCCCGGTATTCGGGATTTCATAAGGATGAAAGCCTGGAGCGGGTCCTCGAGCAGATGAGCTACTCGGTCAATTTCAACTATAGCATTGAAGATAAAGACGTAAAGATCCGGTTTCATTAAATCCCATGCCTATGTAAAGAATTGATAAACCATGGAAAGCGCAAAGTTGCCAGGTGACTTGCTTTCGGAAGTGGGGTTGGATCGGATGAGAACACTTGACATCATCTTATCCGAAACAAAAATATGATTAATCCAAACATTCATTTTATGATAGAGAGATATACAAAATCAAAAATCAAGTTATTGTCCTTTGTTCTCCTGTTGCAATTCATTTCCCTTGATGCTTTGATTGCACTGGACCTTAATGGGCAAAATATAAAAAGTGTCAGGGAAGTTTTTGTGTCTATACAGCTTGAAGAAGCGGCGTTAATGGAGGTTTTTAATTACTTAGAATCAATATCTGGCTACCGTTTTAGCTATGAAAACTCAGACATTGAAAACAAATTAGAGAAGTTAGACCTCATCCATGAAAACATTTCGGTCGCTGACATTTTGGTGATCCTTTCAAGGGAATATGGTCTTGCTTTTCGTCAATACAACAATAATATACTTGTAGACCGAGCCAAGACAGTGTTTAAAAAACCGTCGATCGAAGTGGTCATTGCGGACATAGAAGTGTCGGGTAAGATAACGGATGAAGAAGGGTTGGGACTCCCGGGAGCTTCGGTGATCATTAAAGGGACTACCGTGGGAACGGTTACGGATGCGGATGGTAACTATAAACTGGTAGTGCCGGAAGGTGCTGTCCTGAAGATCTCTTACATCGGTTATGCCAGCCAGGAAGTGGCAGTTTCTGGACGTTCGGTAATTAATGCACAACTTGTCCTGGACATAGAGCAGCTAGATGAGATCATAGTAGTCGGTTATGGTGAGAAAACAACAGAAACATTATCAGGGTCTGTCTATACCATAGACAGCAAGCAGTTTGAAAGCAGGCCTCAGACCAATGCCCTTCAATCTTTGCAGGGCGCCATCCCCGGGCTGGTGATTACGAGAAGTGGGGGCGGTAGAGTAGGCCGGGAACAGAACAATGTGCTGATCAGGGGGATAACTTCCCGGTCGGCACCCGGGGTGCTGGTAGTGATCGACGGGATAGTGCAAGCTGAGCAGGATGCAGATGCCTTGTACCAGTTAAACCCGCAAGACATAGAATCAGTCACCGTACTTAAAGATGCCCAGGCCGCCATATATGGCGCCCGTGCGGCAGGAGGTGTCATACTGGTGACCACGAAAAAAGGTTCGGGGGGTAAACCTACATTTAAATATTCGGGGAACTTATCGATCAACCGGTTGGCAGATAGACATCCCACCTTCGCAAATCTCGAGGATTTTGCCCGGTTTAACGATGCTGCTTTTGAAGCGGCGGGTTCTTCTTTCAGGCCTTACCAATACCTTATCCCACAGTTTGATGATGGCACAATAAGGGTAGGAGATGGCCAAACCATCGCGGGGCCTTTTTCCGATGTTCCGCTTATGTCGACCAATTATGTAGACTGGTTAGATGAACTGTATGGGGGAAGCCGGTACATGCAGACCCATAATTTAAGTGTTTCAGGGAGTTCGGAGAGATCTAACTATTTTGTTTCGGCAGGAATCATAGACCAGCCCGGCTCCCTGCGTGAAAGGTGGGGAAATAATAGCAATCAGCGGTATTTTGCTCGTATGAAATATGCTTTTGATGTTAGGGATAACCTAACGTTAAGCACTAATATTTCATTTGAACGCCAGAAGATCATCGAACCTAGCGGGTACGGATTCGGTCAGCAATTGGCGAACGGTGTCTGGAGCAACCATCTGCCGCTGACGCCCGGGGGCAATCCCTTGAATTACGGTGGTTTCCAAAGCCCAATTGCCCACCTGAGAGATGGTGGTGACGGGGAAGAGATCAGCTACCGGCAGAACGTCCAGTTCGGTGCAGAATTTCGACCCCTTGAAGGGCTGAAGATCAAAGGAGATTTCTCTGTGAACGTCGATAATGGGTCGTTACTCGGTATCACAAAAATTGTAACGCAATATAACCTGGATGACACACCCTCTTTTAACAATCCTTTCCGTTCCGTAGCACGTAACAGCTTCGACCGGGACGTTCATCGAGTGGCTAACTTGTATGCTACCTATGATTTTAGCGTTTTGCGGGATCTCGAAGTGTCCGTTACTGCTGGGGCGGCACATGAAGAATGGGATCGTGAATCGGGCATAACCACGGGTTTTGACTTGGTTTCGGAACTACTTCCGAACACGGGCTTTGCCGATGCGGAAACGATCCAAGATTTTTATTTTGGGACTCATTGGGCCGTCAGTTCACTTTTTGGCAGGATGTCATACGTCTACAAAGGAAAATACATCCTGGAAGGAAACTATCGTAGGGATGCCTCTTCACGGTTTGCCCCGGATTTCAGGGTAGGTAATTTCTACGGAGGATCTGCCGCCTGGAATATATCGGAAGAAGCCTTTATGAGTGGCTTATCCGGTATTTTCGACCTGTTAAAACTGCGTGTGTCCATCGGTGAGCTTGGCAACCAAGTACAGGTGAACAATGACTCG
Organism: Fulvivirga sp.; assembly: GCA_028280565.1. GTDB lineage: Bacteria > Bacteroidota > Bacteroidia > Cytophagales > Cyclobacteriaceae > Fulvivirga. Next base: position 3,246 of record JANQLQ010000284.1, on the reverse strand, counting down.
GATCCCGGGCTGAATTTCCGTTTTAAGTCGTTCTTGAACATATTCACACCTACCCAGGGCTTTGCGTTCGGTAATCCTGATAACCCGGCAATAGCGCAATTGGCAGCGTTTGATGGAAGGGACCTGGCGGCTCCCGAGCGTAAATGGGAAACGACTACAGTAAAAAATATCGGGCTTAACTTTGAAATATTGGATTCAAGGTTGACAGGCCAGGTGGATTATTTCATCAAAACCACGAGGGATGTGCTCGTGTCTCTTGATTTTCCTGACGTACTGGGTGCTAACCCGCCCCTCACGAATGGAGGTAAAATAGAAACAAGAGGGTGGGAATTAGCCTTGTCATGGCAGGATAAGATCGGGGATGACTTCTCTTATTCTGTGTCCGTTGCCGTAAGTGACGACTGGAACGAAATACTTAGCCTTGAAGATGCCAGGATCGTAGGAAGGGGAAGAAATCCTTTTAATGAAGGCTACAGTGCAGAGTCATGGTTTGGGCCTGTTTTTGATGGGTTCATACAAGATCAGCAGGAGCTGGATGAATACCTTGAGCGGTTCGGTGGCGGCGGGGCACTGCCTTCCAACCTGGCAAGTATCGGGATAGGAGCAGCCAAGTTCAAGGACCTCGACGGGGATGGAGTTTTTGAACCGGATGTACTTTACAACCCGGGAGACCCTGGATCAGGAGATATGGCCCTCATAGGCGATACCCGCTTGAGGATGCCCTATTCCGTAAACATGTCGGCAAGATGGAAAAATTTTGATATAGGGCTGTTCTTACAAGGGGTGGGGAGGCAACCGTTACCTAACCCTGTACGGCCCCCGGGCTCTTCCTGGTGGGAAAATCCTTACCAGCATTTTATCGGGCAGACCTGGACCGAGACCAATAGGGGGGCACTTCATCCTCGTCATATTACCGATAACGCAGTATTTGGTTATAATTATGGCGCCTCAGATGCCCCATACTATTGGGTAAAAGCACACTATCTAAGGTTGAAGAATTTGCAGGTAGGATATACCCTTCCTACCGAGGTCCTCAACAAGGCAGGAATAGGTAATGTAAGGGTGTATTTCAGCGGGAATGACCTGCTTGAATTCACCCCGATCCGCGGGGACTTCGATCCGGAATCCTACACGCGTAACACTACCCCGATCTTCAGGTCGTATTCATTAGGTATTGATCTCACGTTTTAATTATGGGCATTATGAAATCAGTGAACACATATAATTCGCTCATTTTGATCATCATTATGAGCTTAGCAGGATTTTCATGTGAAAAAGACCTGGACCTGGAGCCAAAAACAAGCTTGAGTACAGATGTTTTTTTCCAGACAGAAAATGACTTCAAATTATGGGCCAACCAGTTTTATGCGGACCTGCCGGCTTTCACTTTTCCGCGTGATGACTGGAGTGATATCACCTTTCAGCCCGGTGGAAATGTGATAAGCCAGGGGCAACACCAGCCGGCGCCAAGCAACGCCAGCTGGGGAAATACTTATTGGAACATTAGGAAGTATAATACGTTGCTGGAGGAGGCAGGGGAGGCCCCTGCGGATATTGCAGGAGATATAGCCGTGTATGTAGCAGAGGCCAAGTTTTTCAGGGCCCTGGCTTATTTTAGTTTCTTACGTACTTACGGAGGGGTGCCGCTAGTGGACAGGGTACTCGACCTAAGTAGTGAAGAGCTGTTTGCTCCAAGAAATACGAGGAATGAAGTAGCAGACTTTATTTTAACCGACCTGGATGATGCAGCAGCGGGGTTGCCGCTTCAATCGCAACTGGCCGTGGAAGACCAGGGCAGGATCACCCGGGGTGCAGCCCTGGCGCTCAAGGCACGCGTCGCTTTATTTGAAGGGACATGGTCCAAGTATCATAATACCGGGGATGCCAATGGGTATCTCACCCAGGCACGGGACGCAGCTGATGCGGTCATAGCCCTGGAAGGAAGTGAATATGAATTATTCGATAAGCCCGACCTCGGGGAAGAAAGCTATCTTTACCTGTTTACACTGGATAATACACAACAAAACCCGGGCAACTACACTAAGGTGGATAACCGGGAAAGTATCCTTGAAAATCGCTTTGATTCCGACTTGAGACCTAGCACTTCGTTTCCTAACCCTATCCTCGGTTCTAATCCTACCAAGGCGTACATGGACCTCGTCTTGTGCAGCGACGGATTACCTATAGACAGGTCGCCGTTGTTCATGGGGTATGACAGTGTGCACCATGAGTACCAGGACCGCGATCCCAGGATGACCACATCATTGATGATCCCTTTCCAGCGATACCATGCTTTTAACCAGGGGGTATGGCAAATAGATTGGTCAGATCCTGACCGCACGGACAGGGGATTCATCTATGAAATAGAAATAGGCTTAAGGACCCAGACCGGTTACAATATTCAAAAACTTGTTCCTACGGGGGATAACCCTCCCGGGAGGAACTGGCCCGTGATCCGGTATGCCGAGGTGCTGCTGGTATTTGCAGAAGCGTCATACGAACTTGACGGTAGCATTAGCGATGCCGACCTGGATAAATCGATAAACAAGTTGAGGACACGGGCAAGAATGCCTGCCCTGGCCAACGCTTTCGTGGCTGCCAATGGCTTGGACATGTTAACTGAGATCAGGAGAGAAAGGACCGTGGAGCTATTTGCAGAAGGCTTTCGATATGATGATTTGAGAAGGTGGAAGACCGCCGAGATTGAGCTGGCCAAGCCTATTCTCGGGATCAGGTACAGTGGTACCCAATATGAGACCGACAGTCGCTGGGCAGACCTAAGCCCCCCGGTAGATGCCGATGGTTTTTTTATCGTGCAGGATGTCAGTGTCCGGCAATTTGATGCTACCAAACACTATTTGTTCCCCTTACCTTTGAATGAAATTGCCCAGAATGATGCATTAAGGCAAAACGACGGCTGGTAAGATCAGTAATATAATAATTGGTTATTTGTGTCAAAGGGAACGGTATCATCATATCGTTCCCTTTTTATTGTTTGGACCCCAGTTCGATTTAACCTGGATTATGGACTATGGTTCGTTGCGAAAGGAGAACTTGTCAGCATATCAAAGGCATAAGGTGCGTATCAAAATGTTTATAGGTGCTTGAGATGGAAGCAATTTGTTCTTGTAGTAGAATCCTAGTGTCGTGTCACATTTCAATTGACGTTCAATCTATTTTTTTCGGTCTCGTTCCCAAAGTCGGCAGTCGGCAGTAAACAGTCGGCAACCCTCTATTTTGCCTACT
>JANQLQ010000039.1 GCA_028280565.1 Fulvivirga sp. | reverse complement strand
GTCGTTGATCGTGAACGTTCTCTTTGCGAATGCACTGGGTTTTCGTTCCACGACTTCGTAGATTCCTTGTCACGCGCATTCCAGCACCAAGCCCGCAAGGGAATGACGGTATGAAAGGGAATGACGAGGTTAGAAAGTGAGGAATGACGTTTCTAGGTATGGGTGTTGGATGGATTTAGAACAGGATGTGGGTCACCCATCCTTTGCAGCTCACTGGCACTGTCAAGTTAAGTCTCAAATGACGTACCGGGTACGGGATGAGTATATTTGAGGTATTGGCAAATTCTCTACCAGTCGGAAATCAGCAAAGAGCAGTAGGCAAAAAAATATAGGGTTGCCGATTGCTCATTACCGACTGCGGACTTTAAGAACGGGATTGGAAAAAATAGCTAACCGTCCAATTCCACTTAACTTAATACCAGCGTCCCCCAGCGGCCCCAAACACGGGAATGGGGCCTGCCAAGGTCGCAAAAGGAAACTAAGTGTTATCACAGGAACAAAATTGTTCATCGAAATATGAGGGGGTTCTCATGGTAGCTCATATCTTAAGTCATACCATGAAAAATCCAGCCTATTAAGCCAAAACTTATGTTGATCTTACCTTCCATTACACATGCCTATTTTACATCAATAGTTGTGCAATAAAGCTCACTTCCTTGTACACATCCCGGGGTGATGATCCTAAGGCAAATGTCATAGCTCCCCGGACCGCCCGGTATAGTAGGGTCATTGCTTAACAAGAAATCATACTGGAAGACGTTGCTCCCGGCATCGCCAGCCAACTTCCCATTTATATACCAATAGTATATGCCTTGTTCAAAGGACGAAGTAAACTTATATACACTGCCTTGTACGTTTTTCGTTTCAAATACCGCACTGGGACAGCCATTTTCAGCCGCTATTTTTACCGTTTCACAATAAAGCTCAGAGCCATCCGGGCAGCTAGGGGTGAGGGTTTTAAGGCAGATCTCGTATTCGCCAGCGCCTGTAGCCGTATTTGCGGGGTTTTGCGAAAAATCGTATTCGAAATAATCCCTGGCTGCATCACCGGATAATCGACCATTCAAATACCAATAATACAAGGTGCCCGGGGCATTGGACTGTGACTCAAACCGGTATAGCTTGGGCGCTGTTTCGTCGGTGGAAAACTTCACCTGCGCACATGGGGCAGCCGGAGCTTCTACGGTGATCGTCTCACAATACTGTTCGGTGCCTTGTGGGCAGTCTTCCGTAGTGATTTTCAAGCAGATTTCATATTCCCCGGGACCGTTAGGCAGACCAGCCGTACCTTCCTGTAAAAAATTATAGGTAAAGACGGGATTTCCGGCATCTCCCGAAAGAATATCATCAATGTACCAGTAGAAAAGCCCATTCTCTTGAAAATTTGAGGTGAACATAAATGTTCCGGGCTCCTCCTGCTCGGTGTCAAAATTTGCCGCAGGGCAGGTGCTCACTGGTTGCTCTACCGTAATGGTTTCGCAATAACGAATAGTACCTTGCTCACATTCGGGTGATACCACACTTAAGCAAATGGTGTACTCTCCAGGTCCACCCGGTACATTTCCCGAGGTGTCCAGTAAAAAATCATAACTAAAAATGTGATTGCCTGCGTCGCCGGCCAAAACATCATCAATGTACCAATAGTAAAGGACATCATCACGGCGCGTGTCAGCAGTGAAAGTAAACACACCTGCTTTCGTACCGGCAGTTACCGTGAAAGGTTCTTCCAAGCACTCACCCGGGCCTTCTTGCTCGCCTTCACAAGCTGATATAACTATAACTAAAGCCAAATACACATACACGATACTGGGGCTAAATCTTTGCATTGTTGTATTGATGTTATGTGGGTATAGTAAAAAAAATCTGTTTCCTTATACTTACCAAGACAGGAGTGGACTGAATTTCGTTGCCTGGGTATCTAAAAAAAATGGTTAAATCTATGGCCTTAATGCATCATTGTTTTGTCCTGTCGTCTCGTCACACTCTAAATGATGTGTCCTGCGCTCACCCCTTGGTCCCCTAAAGGAGAACCAACGGCATGGTGGATCGCTCCTTTAGGGACTAGAGGGTGCGGAGGAATGCGACGAAACAAATGTAACTGGACTAGTCCTACTTTTTAGATCTAAAAAATTGATAATCAGCGAAATAATATTGAGTCATGAGTCCTTAGTCTTGAGTAAGCCACTGGGAAACGATGAAATCGGTTTTCCTTTCGAAGGATATTGAGTGAAAGAGGCCATTTAGCCGGGAACTGGGAACGTAACAGGGTTCTATTTCGCTATAAAATTTAGAACCTATTTCTACACTTCCAGTGGACTCACGACTCAATACTATAGACTCAATACTAACTTACCTTGGCTGCTGTGCTTTCTAATATACCATCCCAAAGGACCAACCGAGTTTCGAGTGCCTTGTATGCCGCATCCAGGCAGTCTTCCCATTTTTGCTCATCATTTCCGCAAAGATTTTCTATCATCTTCATAGCCATAGGTCCATGCTCATCGGCATCGAGCTCAATATGCCGCTCCAGGTAATAAACAAAGTCATCCAGTCGCTCCCGTTCCCGGCTATTTATGTCTTTGACAATGGAGGTGAACATGTCCGGGATCAGGTCTTCCCGGCCCCAAGTGAACGCGGCAGCTACCCTATGCAACTCCCCTTTATCGATCACTTGGAAGGTATACTGCAAGAATTTGTATATCGACTCATCAACATCCAGCGCCCTTGCTACTGCCAAAGGATCCAACCCTCCTTGGACATGATCTATAAAATCAGTAATGGGCGACAGGTTAGCGCCAGCAGACTTCATGGCTTGTAAATACATTTCAAAATGGCTTACAGGGTTTCCATGCCGGTCTATGTCGGTTTCTTCTCCCCAAACGATCTCGTTGATCATGCGCGCAGTGGCGGTATCTTTTACCGGTACCCAAGGTACTTTGATGCATGTCAGCTGTTGCTGTAAAAATTTAGCCAATGACATAAAATCCCACACGGCATACACATGATGCTGCATAAAGACCCTCAAGTCATAGGTAGTATTGATATTTTTGTAAAGCTCGTGCTGGATCAACTTTTCTCTCAAGGGGGAAAGCTTTTTCTCAATGTTCTGTATTTGCGTGTTTTCCATGGTTTGATTAGGGTGTTAAGTTTCAATTCCCCACTAAGATTTCTAAATGTCCTCACATTTTTATCCCTTGAAGTAAGTAAAAGATAAAATGGTAGTTTTCAGCCATCCAGTCGGAAAGACCATTTTTGACGTTATAAGAAATACCCCGTAAAATTGTGACTATAGCCAGTAAGACTTCAAGTTTTGAAGAAAAAACCTGTGAGTGGTGGCGTGTTTTTGATGAAATTCTTGGGAGAGAGCCCGGTCATGGTTTTGAATTCTTTAATAAAATGGTTCTGGTCAAAATAGCCGCACATATAGGTAATGTCACCCAACGAAAGCCTTTGATGTTGTTTCATCAGGTCCAGTACCTTTTGAAACCTGCGTATTTGAAGATATTGTTTAGGCGCTAACCCATAGATGGTCTTAAACCTTCGATGCAACGTTCGGTGCGACATGTTCAGGTAATTCATGAGGTCTTTTATAGTGAGTAAACGGTCTGACTGGTCCAAATGGATCATTCTCTGGTCCATTTCATTCGAATAAGGGTCTACATCTTTCGCTTGTAATAGAAACATACTGCTGAGCCAGGCTATTTTTTGCGGTGTGGTAAAATCCCCGGAGAGTACGTCTAGCGTTTGTTCCATATCAAACCTTACATCATTGTTAGTAACCGGGAGTAATGTGTTTGTCTCTCCCGGAAGTGGGATTTTGATCCACCTAGTCGCCCCTTGGGTAGTAAAGGCAATACCGTATGCCTGGCTGTTTGGTGCTATGGAAAAAGAAGCATCATTATCCTGCTGTTTTACGAGAAATACTTTACCAACCTGTTCTTGCGGCGTGTCTGTAGATCTCACGACCCACTCACCACGGGTCACGAAGACGAGGTGAAGGCTCACTTGGGAGGGATTATCCACATTATGAGAAAAGGGGTGCCCCTCTTTGTAGGTGCTCATAATGCAATAACCACGAATAAAATGCTGAAGAACGACGGGAGCGCAGAATTTTTCAAGTCGAAATGTCATTTGAGGAAAGAATTAGGGGTGAATGCCTGGACTCTTACCAAAGATAACTTCGTGATGTATTAATTCACATCCCTGAAAACAAGTATATTTCGATTTGCGGACACGGGTAAGGACCTGCTAGCTCTACTTTTCTAGGTTTAAGTCATTGCTAACCCTATTCTAGTATGGAGTATTGAGTCGTGAGTCTTGAGTAGGTTGTCACGACTCAATACTATGGACTAAATAGTACCGCGACCTGGCTTTAGAGCTAAGTAATTTTTTGACGTGAACTCGGGATAAAAATCCCTGAAAAACCATTATCGTCACTGCGAACCTTTTTTGCAGGCAAATGCGTTGGAAAAGGTGCGGCAGTCCCCTTGTTTCGGGAGATTGCCGCGGCTTCCTGCACTAAACCTACCTGAAAACCTCGCAAAGACGTGTTTTGATTGTGTTGAGAGTGTTTTGAAGCTTTCTTATCCCGAATTCAAGCTAATTTTTCAATAAAAAGTTAAACCTGGCAAGGCGGAGCTAGTTTTACTTTGTCACATTCAATTATCTGATAGATAGTGATTTAGCGAAAGATGAGCCCGTTGGGTATCCTCATCAAAAACGAAAAAAAACTCTTTATCGTCATTCCTGCCAGCCTTGCAGGGTGAGCGATGCGTGAGAGCAGGAATCTGCTGTGTCGTTGAACGTGAACCTTTTTTTGAGTATACTGGGTTTTCGTTTCACGACTTCGTAGATTCCTTGTCACGCCTAGCCCAATGCACAGGCTGCAAGGAATGACGATATTAGAAAGTAAGGGATAACGTTCTTAGGTATGGTTTTGGATGGATTTAGAACAGGAGGTTGATCACCCATACTTTGCAGTTCGCTGGCACTAGGTTTAAAACTACAAACCTCATTATCAGTTACTTAAATCTGACAAAGTAGTCCTAGTGTTAAGTTAAGTGTCGTTGAACGGTTAGCTATTTTTCCAATCTCGCTCTTAAAGTCGGCAGTAGGCAAAGGGCGATCGGCAACTCTATATTTTTTGCCCACTGCCCACTGATCAATACCTCGAACGGAGCTCACCCTGTAACTGGTACGTCATTTGAAGCTTAACTTAACACAGTGGTGCCCATTCTCAAAAACGATTGGCATCCCGGTCAATTGCAAGTCACCTTTCCCCGTTGTATTGCATATTTATCATTGCCGATGCGCCAACTTCCTGCTTCGGCCCATTCTTTGCTCACCCGGTAGAAGTCCGTTCTTCCATCACTGAAAAACAATTTTACCACGGGCTGCCCATTGTCTTCAAGAATATTCCATGTACCACTATTCCGGCCATAACTAGCGCCGGCTGCATTTATGTCATTATTAGATCCATGGGTGCTGGCTATGGTAAAAGATCCGTCGTATGTACGGGTAAAGGTGCCATTGGGGCAAAAATTGACGTAGGTCAGGGAACTGGCCCTGCTGCTGTTAAATATGGATGTGCCCCTGAAATGCGCTAATTGACTCCCGGCAATGTAAGGGTAGAGAAAGTGATCTTTGTTCAGACCCTCTACCGTGTGGGTTAAATCCACACTCGGACTACGGGTGATCTTTTCCGTAGCTTGGTTATGCGTGTGTGAGTAGCTATGATCAAAATCCCCTTGGGGGGTCGTCACGGGTTGGCTGGACCTGAAGTAAGCAGAAAGGTCTACCTCGTGCAAGGAATGCTGGTAAGAAATATGATAGAATATCTCCTGGTAACCGGATGCCGTAAACGTTAGCTGGCCCGGTGACATTTGGATCTTGAAATCCGAAACCGCTTGAGCGCCGTAAATTTTACCGGTAAGCCCCCCGTTTTCTTCTTGGGCTTGCATAACAAAGGTACCTGCTGCTGACGTCATCATGCCATGGTATTCATTTTCTACCGGCTTTAGCTGTAGCGTGATGGTCCTGTTGGCGTTGGTAAATGTGCCTGTTACTGCTTGTTGCTGTATTATCAGTGCGTTGCCAACGCTAGTGTAGAAAGCGAAAGCGATCACAAGGACCACTCTTTTGCATATGATCATTAGCTTCATATTTTAAGTTTTGGACAGGATGAATGTTGATCTCACTTTTTTATGATTTTGTATCGTCTGTTTTGATCGTTTATATGCAAGGTAAGAAAATACAAACCCGGTAAAAGGTTTGATATATCTAGTTTTAATTCTTTTGTATCCCCAGTGATGTCATACGAGGTAACTCGATGACCGTTAGCATTATAAATATGCACTTTTCCCTCGTTTAACTGAAATTCGCTGGCTAAGGTTAGTGAACGAGATGAAGGTACGGGGTACAAAAATATCCCATCGTCTAATGGGTCTTCTAAGGATGTTATAGGAGGGGTTACAGGAATAGGGGGAGTTTTGCTTTCAAGTTCTTTTTTTAACATGAGCCCGTATCCGCCGGCTGCGTAGATTGCGGAGTCATGCATTATTAATTCATTGATGGATACTTGGAATTGTCTCGGCAGTTCTTCTTCGTACCATACGTTTCCCCCGTCTATGGTCCGCCATACGGATGTTTTAAATTGATGCTCTTGCGGCATCCGGGCTAAACCTGCCATATAACCCAGTGTATCATTTAGAAATAAAAATTTGCTTTCAACAACTTCTTTGCTGGGGATAAAAGTTACCTCTGACCAATTGGTGCCGCCATTGGCAGTCCGGTACATCTTTTGGTTTCGCAATACCACCATTCCAGTATCACTATTAATAAAGAAACCATTGACTAACCCCTCTTGCGGGAATGAGCTGATCATTTGCCAACTTTCCCCGCTGTCACCGGAAACATAAACATCCTCTCCTGTACATACGAACAGGCTGCCGTCGCTACCTTGAGAAAATGAAGTAGGGAAATCAATTGAGCCCGTGACATCATGCTTTTTCCATGTTTGCCCTAGGTCATGAGATACTAGGAATACAACATTTCTTCCTGGTAGGATACTTCCCACTGTCATGATAGCATTTCCCGAGATGAGCAGTTTTGGCCCCAATAAAGGCTGTGAGGATATTTGGTCCAAGGTTTTTCCTTTGTCAGTGGAGGAATAGAGGAGGGCATTTGTAAAAGCTTGGAATACCAAGTGACCATTAGCCAATACCTCCAGCCCTGGTGTGAACTCTAAAAGACTGGAATCATTTTTGACATTCCATGGTTCACTAAGCTGGCTAACAGGATTTTGCCATAATGCCCCATCGATCATGGCATATGCCGTATCCTCGTGAAAAGCCAATGACCTCAGTTGGATTTGGGGCTCAAATATGAGCTGCCAAGAAATACCACCGTCGTTGGTGGCCAGTAATTCACCGCCTTCCCCTACGATCACTCCTTCATCGGGAGAGTTAAATGCAATATCGTTTAAGTTATAATTCCCCTCACCAAGTCGCTTTTCCCAAGTCAACCCGCTGTCACTTGTTTGGTAAAGTGCTTCTTTTGCAAAAGCACCCCCTTCGCTGCCGACTAAGTATCCCTTCCCTGGGACCGTCCAATGCGCTGCATTGATCTCAAAGCCACTGGGAAGCGGCACTTTTTCCCAAGTCTTGCCGCCATCGAGAGTACTAAAAACTTCATCATCAAATAATTGGTCATCAGTCAGTAAAGCATAGCCTTGATCTTTGTTAAGAAATTGCAGGTGGATACTGCGGTGGGCAGAACGGGTTGTGGGGATTGGAAAACGATCCCAAGTGGTCCCCCCATCGGTGGTTTTCATTATGAAAGGCTGGAAGGCGAAATTGGTCCATACATCGGGTGCCTCATATCCTGAAATGTAACCGTATAAAGAGTCCACAAAAGTGACATCTGTGTATTCAATATAAGGGTCAATGGTATTTGTCCAACTGATTTCCTCCCAGTGGTCCCCGCCGTTTACCGTTCTGAAGATCTTTTCGTGATGGCCTACTGCAAACCCGACCAGCGGATCGGTGAAATGGATAGCGTTAAACAGCGGTACCCAATCGGTAGTACTTCGATCGGTCAATTCAAGCTTTTTTTCCCACGTTTTGTTGCCATCCGTGGTTTTATATATTTCATTATTGCTGACCAGGTAGCCGGTATTTTTAGTTGGGAACGCTAAGTCATACCGTATGTCATTTGACGGGGGTAGTTTGTCGATCTTAAGGAGCCCATGTTCATTTTTCACCTCCCAATTGGCCCCGTTATCTACAGAGTTCACTTCCTGTGTACCTAGGGCAAGGAAAGTATTTTCCTTTTCTATCGGTACGATCTTCGTGACTCCGTATATGAAATCTTTATTAGGTGTTATGGTTTTCCACTGGGAAAAGCCCTGTAAAAAGGAGAAAGCAACTAGACTTAAGGTAAGTACCAGGTACATTGGATTAATTCTTTGTGGTTTACTTCCGGTCAATTTTAAAAAGATTTTCTTGAAGAACTATGGGGGGGTAGGTGGTCCTTATACTGGTCAAGTGTCGAGTCGTATTCATTTTGTTGCGTTCTTACATACCATTCACCCCTTAAGTGGCAATCCACCGCGTGTTAACTTCCCCTTTAGACTAAGGGGGGATCGTAGAATACGTCATTTCAAGCATGACACTAAAGCAAAGGAATAAACACTTAAACCAACCCTGTTGTACAAACGTAATTCCATGCCTCTAAGTGCCACTTTAAAATCAAAATGGCTGTTTTCAGGTATACTTATCCTGCTGATTATCATGCCTTGCTTGTATTTATGGGCTCCCGGGTGTTGCTTAGCGTAATTTTACTTTTCCAATAAGCTCCAGGCTGACCAGGTGTTCATATTCGAAAGCCGGTGTTGTGTCCACCCTGTATAAAGTGGGCCTGTACGTTAGCCCTATGTTAAAGTATTGGCCAACTTGAAAGTAGGCGGGGAAAAACAGCCCGATGGCTTGGCTTTGCCTCTTCACCGGTGGACGGGTAGGAGGGGGCGCTCCCGATCTTTCGTAATAGCGCAGATCCCAAGTGTTCAGTGCATACGATAAGCCATACCCTAGGCTTAACCGGTGGATCTTATGGGTATGGGCCAATCCAAAAAACACCGAGCTAAAGATCTCATATTCTCCTTCAAGCTCATAAGGAATAGGCAATGGGTAATCAAAGTCTGTTACGGCCGCTACCTGTAGGTTCAAGCTCCTGCGCGGGGAAAGGTAATAGTCCAGCCCTGCGCTTAGACCGAGGAAACCCGTACTGGATTTTTCTCTTTCGCCGGGTCCCTCTCCGGGGCGCAATAGGAAATGATTAATATACGGGATGGAGACGTGCAGGTCCAGGTCATTTTTGCGATGGTCATACTCATCATATTGTAACAGTACCCCTTCGGTGCTGACGCGTATTTTCCTGGGATAGGTATAGCGTTTAGGATCGTTTTTGTCTGCTAACATTCCAAGCCCACTATTGTAAGGTATATTCAAAAGGTAAGCGAAAGAATTAATTGCAGGTACCGAGGTTTCTGCATAGCTGGTATTATCGAAAACCCCGATCACCAGCGGATCAGCGCTTCGTTTTGGTCTTAGAATGACCCGTTTAGCAAGATTCGTATGAAACGTGTCCGCTCCGTAGATGATCCCACCCGGCTTGTCCGTTTGAATTTCAATTTTAGTCGTAGGACCGTTGAGTAGCGTGGCGCAGGAACTCACGGCTAGCATTATCAAACCGAATACTACGATTCTTCTCACCATGGTAAGGTGGAAATTTACACCAAAAAGATATTTAATACCCGTCATTCATTCTATCCAACCCATTTTCATGGCATGTTTGATCAATCCTACGCTATTCTTGAGACCTAACTTTAATAATATATTGCGGCGATGTGTTTCTATGGTATGCTTGCTTAAAAATAGTTGATCCGCGATTTCTACTGTCGTTTTCTGGTCGGCGATCAGCTTGATAATGTCCATCTCCCTGGCAGATAGTGAGGTGGACTTATTTTTTAAGCCATTAAGACCAGACATTATGATTTGAGCAATTCTTTCGTCGAAAAAAGGTTTGCCCTCCATGATGGTTTGTAAGGCCTCGATCAATTGTTTTTCATCGGCGTCCTTAAGCAAGTACCCATCGATGCCGATTTTCCACACCTCGTAAACGTACCCGGGCTCGTCATAGGTGGTGACTACCAGTATTTTTACTCCTGGCCAGTGTTTACGCAGTTTTTTGGCAACTTCCACACCGTCCAGCCCGGGCATTTTAAGGTCCAGGATCACGGCCGCCGGTTCCTCTTGCTGTTGTATGATGTTGAAGACCTCCCAGCCATTTTTTGCTCTCCCCAAAACTTCATAGCCCTGCTTTTCGAGAATATGAGATATTCCATCGATAAACATTTGGTGATCGTCAGCCAAAAGGATCTTCATGATACGGGCAAATTGATGTTTAAAGTGGTGCCTGATTTGGGGTTACTATCGATGGTCACTTGCCCCCGGAGCAGGTTGATCCTCGAAATAATATTTTTTAATCCTAATCCCCGGTTTGCCTCTTCTCTGTTAAATCCTTTGCCGTTATCCTCGATGACCAGGTTCAGGTTATTCCCTTTTTGAAGCAGTGAAAGGCTGATCCTAGTGGCTTTAGCATGTTTCCGGATGTTTTGGAGGGCCTCTTGCACAATGCGGTAAATGTGGATCTCTGTGCCTTTGGATAAGTCGTAGGTCAATCCCCAGGAGGTCATTTGTGCCTCTAGGGAGAGGTCGCGTGCGGTCTTGTCAAGTTCTCCTTTTAACGCTGCCTCCAGTCCGAAACGGGCCAACGAATCCGGCATAATAGCATATGAAACTTGGCGGATCTCTTTCCGAAGGCTTTCGAGTAGTACCAGCTCTTCGGTGTTGTGCTCTTTTAGGGATAAGCGGCGCTTTAGGTCGGCAAGGAGCGAACCTACACTGTCGTGCAGGTCTTGGGCGATCCGCTGGCGTTCTTTTTCCTGGGCATCGGTAATGGCATCAATAGATCGTTTCTGGTAGCGATTTTCCCTTTTTTGCCGAAGCAGAAAGAAGATTAGGATCATACTGACCAGGGTGAAAATGGCGAGCAGGATGGTAAGCTTTAGCTGGTTCTGTTGCTTTGTAAGTTGTGTTTTCTGCTTGGCAATTTCCCACTCTTTTTTTTCGCTTTGATACTTTATTTCAAGCTTTTCAATGTTGGCAGACCGTTCATCTTGCATAATAATATCGTGGTACTCTTCATATTTTTTCCGGGCCTCCAAAGCCTTTTGAAAAGCTCCCTTTTTTTCCAATACCCCGGATAAGAGCTCGTAGTACCTCCGTTTGTACGTGCCTAGAGAAGTGCCTTGGATCAGGGGTGCGATACGGTTTAGGTAAAAGAGAGCCGAATCTACCTTGTTAACTTTTAACGAAATATCACTTAAAGCAAAGCTCGCGATCATCATGCCCACTTCATACCCAATGGATTGGTCCAAGTGGTATTTTCTCTTGTAGTAGAACCCGACAGAATCGCGATGACCAAGCTTTTCATAGACGTTGGCCAGGTTACAATAGACAAGCGATACGTAGACCGGCAGGTTTTCCTCTTCGAAGATCCGCATAGAGGCGCGATACGCCGCTAACGAACTATCTAATTCGCCTGCATCCTCTAAAATGATGCCTGAATTGCCCAAGAGGCGCCCCAGGGTTCGCCCGGATTCTCTTTTTTCGGCTATTCCATAGGCTTGACGGATGTATTCCTTGGCGTTCGCAAAACTTTTCCGCTTTACGTGTATACTGCTAATGTTTGTGTAAGCCTTTAAGAGCAACAAGGTGTCTTGTTCATTTTCTGCCATTTTCACTGCTTTTAGATAGTTTACTAAGGCAGGTTCTAGTTGGATGAGATTGTAATGATACGTGCCCAGGTTGAGGTAGGCAGTGGCCATTTTCTTCTCACTTACACCGAGGCTTTGGCCAAGGTCAAGCGTCATATCGATCAATTGTTTCGCTTTCACCTTGTCACGTTTTTCTAGCTTGAGGGCAGCTCGCGTGTTGAGCAGTTCTATGAACAGTTCCGTTTCTTTATTTTGCCGGGCAAGGGCCATGGCTTCTTGGATGGATCCGTATGCCGTAGCACTATCTTGACCCAGGTTGGATACGTAACGATTGATCAGCGCTGTTAACCTGGCAGAATCAAGTGGAGATGCGCTCACTCTTTGATGGTACAACAAGGCCATTAGGGGCAAGAAGTATAATACCAGCAGGGGATATTTCTTCACGTTGAAAAGTCAAAATGTTCTATTCAATTTTTTACATTAAAGCCTTATCGACAAGCCCATGACACAATAGCCTATTGATCTTATGATCAATCAACGTGTTGTTACATAGGCTTTGTTTCTTTTTCGGAGTTATTCCATAAAATTAATTGACCTGTTATATTCCTGTTTCACTTCAAGCTATGGCGCGTTAGGCACCGTATTAAGCACATCCCTCAAAATTCCTAATCACCACCCGGGACAATCTTATGATCCCGGCCCAGGTTAAGAAGATAACAAAGGATGGCCGATATTATATTCTAACAATTTCATAATAAACCTAAATCACAATAACACCGGCCAATCCCTGATCTTGACTGTTACAAAGTTTAGGCACGTTGTTATCTATAAATAGTAAAAAATCGCCAAATATTAAGCCTACCAGGAGCTTAAGGCTGTTTTCAAACCCTGTCTTCCGTTTTATCCTTCGCGTTTGTTATGTTTTTTG
This sequence comes from Fulvivirga sp., assembly GCA_028280565.1. GTDB lineage: Bacteria > Bacteroidota > Bacteroidia > Cytophagales > Cyclobacteriaceae > Fulvivirga. Next base: position 36,012 of record JANQLQ010000039.1, on the reverse strand, counting down.
AATTCTTTATACATCTTTCCAAAGGCCCGGTCTTTCTTTCTTTTTTCCGCGATAGAGGCCTGTATTCTTTCAGCCTCTCTTTGCATCTTTATATAATTGCCATAAGCTTCCGGGGTGATCATGCCTTCTTCCAGTGCTTCCAATATGGCACATCCGTCCTCTTGCGTATGCGTACAGTTATTGTATTTGCATTGACCGGAAAGGGCCTGGATGGTGTCAAATGCTTTTTCTACATTTTCCATGATCCCTACTTCCCTCATACCCGGCGTGTCGATGAGCAAACCTCCTTGGTCCAACATGAACAGCTCCCGGTGACTGGTTACATGCTTTCCTTTCTGCGTACTTTCACTGATGGCCCCGGTTTTCACCAGGTCCTTGCCGGTAAGCCAGTTGGTGAGCGTGGATTTGCCTACCCCGGAAGAGCCGATCACACAATACGTCCGGCCCGGCTGGATGAGTGATTTGATCTCCGTGTGGCCCTGGCGGGTCGTATTGCTAAAAGGAATCACCCTCATAGAAGGGTGACCCTGTTTAATTTTCTGTTCTTTCGACTGTAAAGCCTCACCGGGGATTAGGTCTATTTTACTCAACAATAGGATAGGGGTCACATCACCATCATAACATAGGGCGAGGTATCTTTCTAGGCGGTTTAGGTTATAGTCGCGGTCTACGGCCATAACTATAAAAGCATAATCGATGTTAGTGGCAATAATTTGTTGTTCACCAAATTTGCCTACAGCCCTGCGCCGGAGCATACTTTTTCGTGGCAGCACCTGGTGAATGATCGCCATTTGATCATCAAAAACAGAAACTGCTACCCAGTCACCCACGGCTGGAAAATCGGTTCTTTCCTTTGCAGAAAACCTGAGGTTACCCGTGATCTCTGCTTCGAGTTCCAGCTGCGAGGTTTGAATTACGTATCGCTCCTTATGTTCTGCCAATACGCGGGCTATGTCAAAAGAGCCGAGATCATGCTGGTCACGATAGTGGTCGATCGCTTCGTAGTATCCTAAGTCGTTTAGATGCATTAGTTCCTCTTTATCAAGCGTTGCACTTGAAAATGGATTCGTTATGGGGTATTGCTTAATAAGGCCTTCCCTGCTTAATAAACAATGATTTAATAATCAAAAGCAACTCACCAATGAGGCAAAGCCAATAATGGCAGCTCCGTATGCAATATGATCTTACGGCTCTGTGATTTGCCGAAGATCAGCTCAAAGATGTTATGCTTTCTTGGCATGAGGGAGATCATGTTAATGTTGTTTTCTTCAACATACTTCTCGATACTTTCCTCCAAGTTGTCATTTTTAGTAAAATGATAATGATGACGAATGTTTTTTAAATACCTGTCAAATTTTTTGGCTTCTTCCATTTCTTCTGCCGTAATATCTTGCCCTGGGGAGATATGCAAAACATGTACTTCGGCCCCGAAAGTCCGTGCCAGGTCTAACAAAGGTTCCAAGCTTTCTGGCGAGGTTTTTTTATAGTCACTGGCAAATACGATACGTTGTACACTTTTGAATTCTGCATTACCCGGCACCGCTATTACCGGTATGTTGATATCACGGATCACCGAATAGGTATTGCTGCCCATCACCATTTCCTCCAGCCCATGGGCTCCTTTGGTGCCCATTACGATCATGTTGATATCGTTGGACTTACTCACGGATAATACTGCATCGGTGATAAAACTACTTTTGATCACCGTGTCATAGGGCACTTCCTTGATCATAGGTATTTTATCGATGAGCTCCGTGAAGCTATCATTTACATCCTCTTCTATTCCTTGGCTCAGTTCATTAACGATCGCAGTCGCCCCAATTTCTCCATGGGTCACCGGCACATTCAGGCTGTGCATTAATAAGACCTGGCCCTTCATTTTTTTGGCTAACGTCACGGCATATCGTACGGCATTGATAGAGCACGTTGAAAAATCTACGGGAACCAATAGTTTCTTTTGTAACATCGTAGTATAATTTGTAGGACCGGTCCGGGATGTTCACAGATCCACCGGACCCACCCTGGGGTTTTACACATGATACGCTTACGTTTAGGCGTATTTCTCTCTTTCTTCTTTTGGCACACCTAGGCATTCCAGGTAAATAAGCCTCCATCACATCTTGTCTCCGTAACAGTCCTGGGACCCTTTCATCAAAAAGACTGCCCTCCCGAAAGTAGGTCAAATTTGACTGTTGGCGACATCTTCACCTCCTTTTTCATCTTGGAATGAAATTATAACCATCGCTGCCAGTTGACTATGACCAGCATCAAGAGACTGGCTGACATACATCAATTATTTCTTAAAATGATGTGATCTAAAACGTTTAAATTGAATGGAATGGTGCTAAAGTAATCTCCTGTTCCCCCTGTCGTACTTTTATAAAGTGTGACCATCTTCAACAAATTCTGTTGTGAATGACGTCCGATCCTGGGCATTTGTAATGCGCTTTGTAACATTTCTTTAACCGCTAAATGCACTTGGGAAAGGACTTGATGTTTCCTGCTTCTTATGCAGACTCTACAGGAAAGGTCCGCCAGGGTTTTGGTCATTGATCGTAAAGGAGAACGCCCGGATTACAATCCTATGACTACCATAAGCACGCATTACGCTACGCCAAATGCACACCAGGAACGTTAAAAGAGTTTCGTTGTTAGAGAGCGTTGTTGAACAGTTTGCTATTTTTTTTCATCCCGTTCTTAAAGTTGGCAGTTGGCAAAGGAGTAGGCAACCCCCTGTTTTTTTGCTTACTGCCTTTTGCCGACGGATCAATACCTCGAACATAGCTTATCCTGTGCAATAGGTCATTTGAGATTTGACTGACACTAGTTACTTCCGCACGAGGGTGTACTTATCGCCGTTTTCATTGAGCATGATCAAGGCATCTGCGTTAGCTTGTACATCCCATTCCCCCGATAGTATCAGGGTCCAGTCAAAGTCAGCTGTCCATACGCATACATCGGAGAACGTAGCTTGGCCATCCTCTTGGGTATACGTCCCGTTACAGATAGCCGGGAATCGATCCTTGTTGCTGCTCCCGGAAAACTCCCCGTTCTCTAACGTCAGCGTTACATCCGAACGCATGTCATCCCTTTCGAACGTGCCTTCGTAATTACCTTCTAGCACCGGTGGTACTGCCGATGTTTCGTCGTCGTTACATCCGAGTACTACAAGCAGGGACATAACAAATACCCATAAATTCAATGATCTTTTCATGATTTTTTAGTCAGTTTGCTTACAAGACACTGTATTTGGCCTTAAGGTTGGTATGGGTGCTTAAGCCCCGGGGAGGAAGATTCAAAAGTACCAACGCTGTCCTGCCCGGGGAATTTTTGTTGATTGCAGTCACTTGCATATATGATCTTTATCACTTGAACTGACTTTTGATCCTTAGTAATTTCAATGATAAAATTGCTTCGATCATGGAAGCTATGCCGAGTATATATGAACTCCTTTTCGAATCCATAGGCGAAGGGATCGTGGTGGCGGATCGGAAGGGGTATATTGAACTGACTAATCCTAGCTTAGACCAAATGTTTGGCTACCGCCCCGGGGAACTCATAGGCCAACGGATAGAAGTATTAGTGCCTAGCCCACTCAGGAAAGATCATACGCAGCTCCGGGAAATGTTCGAAAAAAGACCTAAAAACCGGCCTATGGCCGCAGGTCTTGAAGAACTGAAAGGAGTGAAGAAGAATGGCAGGTTATTTCCTGTAGAAGTAGGCCTTAATTACCTGGACAGGAACGGTCTCTCTAAAGTAATAGCTATAGTTTCGGATATAACGCAAAGAAAAAAGGCACAGTGCGAATTACACAAAGAGAAAGCGCGTAGCCGTCTTTACCTCAACCTGGCCAAAGCAATGTTCATTGTGCTGGATACGGATATGATGCTACAATTTATCAACCAGGAAGGGTGCCGTATTCTCGAGGTCAAGGACCCGGCTGCCGTATTGGGGATGAATTGGGTTGAAAGCTTCGTGCCCGCTGACAACCAGGAAATGGTACAGGAGGTTTTCCAAGCTTTGCTGCAAGGACAAAAAGAGGGAGTGGAATTTTTTGATAATGAGATCATTACCTTGGAAGGTAAAAGAAAGATGGTTCAATGGCATAATTCGTTGATCAAAACGGCCGAAGGTGGCATAGAAGGTATGCTAAGCTCAGGAATTGATGTTACCGACCGTTTCGATACTGAAAAAGTAAGGACCACTGCCATGTTACAGGGGCAAGAACAAGAACGCCAGCGCATAGCCACTGAGCTTCACGATGGCTTGGTGCAAACCTTATCTGCCATCTCGTTAAACTTAAAGGCATTGGAAGACGAGATCGACCGGCTGGAACACTCCGAGGTAGAAGCCTACAAAAACGCTATGGACCTTTTGGATCATGCTATTCAAGATACACGTCTTATCTCCCATGATCTTATGCCTTCTGCGTTAGAACGTTTCGGGTTAATAAAAGCGATGGAAGACCTTGTTTATCGTACTTCTAAAAATAAGGTACTGATCATAGACTTTAAGACCAATCTTGGTTATGATATCCGTGATCTTTACATGATCACCAATTTGTACCGGATTTTACAAGAGTTATTGCAGAATATTGTAAAGCATGCCCAAGCCTCAGAGGTAGAGGTGGAGCTGTGGGAGATCGGTAACCGTATCCGTTTAAGGGTTAAAGATAATGGTGTGGGATTTGAAGGATCTCCCGAAGAGATGCAGTCCAATGGAATCGGTTTACGTAATATTTCCACCCGTGTAAAGTCTATGAATGGCAAGCTGGTGCTGGACTCTACCACTGCTGATGGCACTACCGTGGTCGTAGAGGTGCCTTCTTCAAAATTAAAATGACCGGGTTGTTAGCTGTTTAATCATTTTATTGCGAAATTTAAACAAAATAAGGGGAGGTGTTGATGAATTTTCTATGATCTGATCGGAGGGTCATTTATTTAAAAGTGCCACCAGCCATGACTCTACCTCAAAATGTCCGGGTACTCATTGTCGATGACCACCAGATCATCAGGGATGGAATTAAAGCCCTTTTAAACAAAGTGGACGGGATTCGTATAAAAGCCGAGGCATCCAATGGTTTCCAGGCGTTGGAAATTCTTGATAAACATCACGAAAGTTTAGACCTCGTGGTCATGGACATAAAAATGCCAGCGATGGATGGTATCGAAGCCACCCACCAGGTCCGGAAAAAATTCCCCGGAGTCAAGGTATTGGCTTTGACCATGCACGACGACGAGGCTCATGTCATAAAAATGCTGCAGGAAGGCGCTGCCGGGTACGTATTAAAAACTACAGGCAAGGCAGAGCTGGCTGAAGCCATTCAAAAAGTGGCCCAAGGTGAAACTTATTTCGACAAGCAGGCCTCTGAAAAGATCTTGCAGTTCTTCTCGAAAGAAGGAGCTCCCAAAGAAAAAAAGGAATTTGTCGATCCCTGCCTCACTTCTCGCGAGATAGAAGTGTTAAAACTGATCGCTGAAGAATATACAAATCCCGAGATCGCCGAAAAACTGTACTTGAGTCCGCGTACAGTAGATACTCACCGTCGTAACCTATTACAAAAACTACAAGCCAAAAACACGGCCGGGCTGGTCAAATATGCCCTCAGGCATGACTTGGTCTAGTGTAACATGGCACCTATCGACCCCAACTCGGTAGAAACACCTAGTCACTACGTCTAAAACCGTAAATTTTTCTTTCAGTGTTTGACGTCTACCACAGGTCATGGGTATTGATGATCTTTATCATGATAAACCATCTAAACCACCATTGCATGAATACCAAATTCATTTTTTCAAATCACTCCCCGTTGAAAGTGAGCCATACCTCTATTCGAAGTAAATTACATTTATTTGAAAGTGCGGGGGAGGTCCAACACTATGGAGAAGGCCAGGTCCTTTACAATGAAGGCGTGATGCCCAGGGGAGTCTATTTGATCAAGAGTGGTAAGGTTAAAATTTTTAAACACGGTAGCGAAGGCAAGGAACAGATCATAAAACTTTTAACCCGTGGGGATTTCATCGGGTATCACTCGCTACTGGGGGAGATGAAGCATGCCCTAAGCGCCAAGGTACTGGAAGAGGTACAGCTATGCTTTGTTGCCAAGGAAGATTTTTTGCAATTGTTCTATTCGGATGCCGATATATCTTCTCACTTTTTACGTCTCCTGTGTGACGATCTTCGATTGGTGGAAGAACGTTTGATCTCTACCGCTTACATGCCGGTAAGGGGACGGCTGGCCCGGCTGCTATTGAACCTGATCGATGTTTACAAACGTGACGGTGACGTACAAGGTAGAATTTTTTTAAGCCGCGGCGACCTGGCCAAACTGGCGGGTACAGCCAAAGAAACCACCATTCGGCTCCTTTCCGAATTTAAATCAGAACACCTCATTTCCATTGACGGACCTGCCATCATCGTCAAGGACATTCAAGGCTTGGAACGTATTACCCAGCTCTATGTATGATCAATATCACGAGGGGAATTGAGGTCGGTCATACAGAGTCTGCGCATGGACATGGATATTCACACAAGTCAAAGGATAAGCTGGTTAGTTTTAAGTTAACGAAATTTTAAACTTTTGATTATCAGTTTATTAATTCCTAAAATGATTGGATGGCTTCTTACCGAATAACGCGAGTTAGTAGAGGTTATCCTGGAATGTAAAGTACTATGAAAGACCAACTCGATGTTCATTTGCGCATGCACCGCGATCATTCTGCGTGGAACTCAGATATTAAAATGTGGGAGCAGGATCTCAAAACATGGGACTTGGAATTTATCGCGTTAAAGGAGGCCATGAAATCCATTAACCAGGCGATTGATAATCATGAAGATGCTTTAAAATCGCATGGAGATTCCATCAAAGAGCATAGGGGGGCGGTACAAAAGCATGAAACAGGCCTGAAACATGCGAGGGAAGATGCTTCTTTTGATGCAGTGACCGGCAAGGATCATGAGAAGGAGCGCCGCCGGCATGATCATACACAAGATGCACATGAGCGGCTTAAACGTTACCATCATAGTATTATCATCTTAACGAAAGGCTTAAAACAAGCATTGGAAAATGCAATTTGAATAGCTAGTGTCCCCAGTATGGATACTATACCATAAAGTAAGAAAAATATGACTCACAATCTTCGATATATATGTTAGGTTCATTAAATAAATCGCAAGTGGACAACCTACTAAGGGCAGAAGTGGTTGGCCGCATAGGCTGTCATGCCGATGGAAAAACCTATGTAGTGCCCATCACTTTTGCTTATGATGGTGAGTATATTTATTGTCATACCATTGATGGAATGAAGATCAATATGATGCGGGATAACCCGGACGTATGTTTTGAGGTGGATAGGGTAGAAAATTTGGCAAATTGGCAGAGTGTGGTTGCTTGGGGGAAATACGAAGAGCTAGGGACCCGGGAAGCCGAAGAAGCATTGCAAATTCTTTCTAATCGTGTTCATCCGCTTACCGTAGGAGAAACCTCCCGGCCAAAGCATGGGCTGGACCGGGCCCATGAAGCTGTTACCCCAAAAATGAAAATGGTGGTATTCAGGATCAAAGTGAAAGAAGCAACGGGAAGGTTTGAGAAATTTGCTTAATAAAAAAGATATAATGTATTGATTTTTAATAAGTTATTAATTTTTACCAAATCTTAACTTGAAGAAAATCGCTTTTGATAATTAGATTCGATAGAAAGGCGTTTAGTTTTGGCAGGTCAGGCCATATTTTGAAAATGTTTCGGATAATGCAAACCTGGCAATGAGCAGTTTAAGTGGTATTTCTTGGTTCTAAGTCCAGTTTTCATTTTCTTTTGGGCGCCCAAAAGAAAATGAAACAAAAGAAAAAGGGCGCCAGCAACCAAGCTCATTTTCCGCGCTAAACGCACTGCCCAGTCCCCATAGGCCACTCGCTCACAAGCTTCAAATGTGCCGCGCTGTTCTTGGATGCCTCCCCTCCATACGCCACTTGAATTTTCACCAATGCCCTAAATCATTCAATTGATCAAATTCACTCTTTGGCTAAGTTTCTCCATACACCCTAGTTTTTCTGATTTCATATTTCATATTCCTGGTTTTCCCACAAACCAGGACTCGATAAAAAAAAGATCGTCATTCGCTCGGTGGTTGTGGGAGGGCTCATTGGGAGAGTCGGAATCTGCTGTCTCGTAGAACGGAAGCTACTCCCCAGCTTAAAGACTGTGAAAGCATTCAAAACCTCATGGTAATAGGCTACTAGGATTGTAAATCGAACCGAGGTTTATAGTACCTCCATTAATTAATTGCTATATTTTTTATTTAAAGCTAAAAATTTTAGTATATTTGAATTGTGTATACTTCGAGTAATCGAGCTAAAAATAAGGCGACTTTTACTATTGGATACACAAGACAGTTCTTCTATTATCTATGTTCATTTTGCTTGTCATCCACCGGGTGGTCCTCCTGTTAGGTAGTGACCTTACCCGGTGGATAGTCGATTGACATAGAAACATTAAGCTCCCGTGGTGTTAAAGTTTCAAGGAATCCTAGTGACGTGTATCTCAATACTCACACCTATTATAGTTTTAAATACGGGACGCTACCCACAGAAGATCTCCTAAGCGAAGCCCAGTCCCATGGTGTACGGGAGATGGTGCTAACCGATATCAATACCACGGCCGCCTGTATGAACTTTACACGGCTGGCCCCCAAATACGGTGTGAAACCGATCTTAGGGATTGATTTCAGGAAGGGTGTACAGCAGCGATATATAGGTATAGCCAAGAATAACCGGGGGTTTGAAGAACTTAACGATCATCTATCTAGCTACCTGCATTCAGGGAAGCCGATCCCTACAGTAGCGCCCGCGTTTAAACATGCTTTTATTGTCTATCCCTTTAAAACTGCCCGGGACATTAAGCTCAAAGCGAATGAATACCTGGGAGTTACCCCGGCAGATCTTGGGATGCTACGGCTTTTAGGCCCCCAGGAATATTTGGGAAAGCTGGTGATCTTACAAACGGTCACCTTTCGTAACAAGCGTGATTTCAATGCGCACAGGTTGTTAAGGGCCATAGATAATAATGTTTTATTAAGTAAACTGCCTAAAACAGAGGAAGGGAGTACAGACCACCGAATGCTCCCGGTGAAGGAGCTTATAGCTGCTTACCGTGACTTTCCCTCGATCATCGAAAACACGGAACGGCTGCTTGCTGCCTGTTCAATTGAATTTGAGTTTGGGGATGAACATCCCCACAAAAATCAGCAAACTTATACAGGGTCTGAAGAAGAAGACTATCAGCTCCTATGTAAATTATGTGAGGAAGGAATGAGCTACCGGTACGACAACCCCGGGGAAGCTATCCTCAAGCGGCTGGAGAAGGAGCTCAACATTATCCGGGAGAAAGGTTTCCTTTCCTATTTCCTTATCAATTGGGATATCATCAATTATGCGCGTGAGAAAGATTACTTTTATGTGGGGAGGGGGAGCGGGGCGAATAGTATTGTGGCTTACCTGCTTAGGATCACGGATGTAGACCCTATAGAGTTAGACCTGTATTTTGAGCGATTTATAAATCTATACCGCAAAAATCCACCGGATTTTGACATTGATTTCTCTTGGAAAGACCGGGAAGATATTACCCAATACATCTTCCATAGGTTTAAGCATGTGGCCTTGCTTGCCACCTACAGTACATTTCAATATCGTGCGGCAGTGCGTGAATTAGGCAAGGTATTTGGCCTGCCATCCCACGAAATTGAAGCGTTGGCAGGGGGGAATTTCCACAAGGTAGATCAATACGGGCAGTTGGTATTACAATATGCGCGGCTTATTCACGGCTTCCCGAGTCATCTTAGTATCCATGCCGGGGGCATTTTGATCTCGGAATACCCTATTCACTGTTACACCGCCACGGATCTGCCTCCTAAAGGATACCCCACTACCCATTTTGATATGATCGTGGCCGAAGATGTAGGGTTATATAAGTTTGACATTTTAAGCCAGCGGGGGTTAGGAAAAATAAAAGATACCTTAGCGCTAATCCCCGAAAACAACCCGGCTGACCCTGCCATAGACATCCATGATATGAAAAGGTTTAAGCAGGATGTGGCTATAAAGTACCTGTTAAGGGAAGGTAAAGCCATTGGCTGCTTTTATGTAGAATCACCGGCTATGCGGATGTTACTCAAGAAGCTGAAAGCCGATCATTACCTCGGGTTGGTGGCGGCCAGCTCTATTATACGCCCCGGGGTGGCCAAATCAGGAATGATGCGGGAATATATTTTGAGGTTTAGACAGCCCCAGCGCAGGGAAGACGCTCACCCCGTTATGCTGAAAATTATGCCGGATACATTCGGGGTCATGGTCTACCAAGAAGATGTGATCAAAGTAGCCCACTATTTTGCCGGGCTCAGCCTGGCTGAAGCGGATGTATTGCGCAGGGGAATGTCGGGTAAATTCCGCTCCAGGGAAGAATTCCAGCAGGTAAAAGGTAAGTATTTTGAAAACTGTAAAGCGAAGGGGTATTCCCCGGAGCTGGCAGGCGAGATCTGGCGACAGATAGAAAGTTTTGCAGGTTATGCCTTTTCCAAAGGGCACTCTGCTTCGTATGCCGTGGAAAGTTACCAAAGCCTATTCCTGAAAGCGTATTACCCGCTGGAATACATGGTGGCCACCATCAACAACTTTGGAGGGTTCTACCGTACAGAACTATATGTTCATGAAGCTAGGATGCATGGCGCTATTATTCACCCTCCTTGTGTAAATGAGAGTAACGATCATACCAAGATTTCCGGGAAGACAATCTACCTAGGCTTCAATTTAGTAAAAGACCTGGAGCAAAAGATCGTGCAGCAGTTTATGACGGTACGAAATACTGTAGGGGAATTCCGTAGCTTAGAAGATTTTGTGAAAAAGGTCAGTGTTTCATTAGAGCAGTTGGTGCTGCTCATAAGGGTAGGAGGGTTTAGGTTTACCGGTGCAACCAAAAAGGAACTCCTGTGGAAAGCCCATTTCTTGTTGGGAGGCATAAAAAAGAATCACCCGTCGCCACGCCTTTTTGATCCGCCTGTGAAAGAATTTACCCTGCCCGAATTATCTTTTAACTCTTTAGAGGATGCCTTCGACGAAATGGAACTTATCGGCTTCCCACTGTGCAGCCCGTTCCATCTACTAAAAGGAAAGCCGAAGAGTGACCTGGGGGTACGTGATTTGCCTGCCTACTTAGGCAAAGAGGTGACCATTATGGGATACCTCACCACGATAAAAAATACAGGCACTTCCAAGGGGGAGCGCATGCATTTTGGTACTTTCCTGGACTTAGAGGGCTATTTTATCGACACGGTACACTTTCCACCCGTAGCGGCCAAGTATCCTTTTAGGGGTACGGGCATTTACACTATCACAGGTTGCGTAGTAGAAGAGTTCGGTTTTTATTCCCTTGAAGTAACAACTATGGAAAAAGAGCTCTACATCACCGATCCCAGGTATGATGATCAAGCAGTACCTGCTCATCACTAATGTCCAGTCATACGTTAATGGACAAGCAGGGCACATGGTGATCTGTATTTCGGTAATTGGGAAGCTCGCGATCGGCAGTCAATAGGCAGTCAGCAAAAAGTAGGGTAGCCGATTGCTTATTGCCGACTGCCGACTTTAACCCAGGTTTAAGAACGGGATAAATATCAACATACTGGTGATCATAATCAAAATGTCAACTGATGGCTATCATCGATTTTTCTGCCCTACACAGCTAGTTTTATGCCGGGGAAAAATTGATACCCCGAGTGACGGAGCAAAAGAAGAGAAATATACCCATAAGGGTAGTGACTTTGGTAAAAGCTAAGACACAAAATACTGGTAACGAACATACTATAGACCTTAAAACTTTTTGAAAGATGAAAGACAACAAAATATTTGATTTGACAGACCTCATGGTGGAGCAGTTGCAGGAATTATACAATGGTGAGAAGCAACTGGTAAAAGCGTTACAGAAAATAAAAACAAATATTACGGAGCCTAAATTGTTAGAAGCTGTTGAAAAACATATTGCTACTAATGAAGACCAGATCATGAGGCTTAAGCGGGCCTTTGATATTTTATATGTAAAACAAAAAAAGAAAGAGGCAGAAGTTATCGAGGCTTTGATCAGCCGCCTGAAAAGTTTGGTAAAGATGAGCGCCGATCCCGAGGTGATGGATGCCGCTATCATTACAGCTATACAGCATGTAAATCATTATGAGATCGCGAGTTATGGAGCAATATGTACCTATGCTAATATGCTGGGACAATATCCGTTGGGAGCGATCATCCATGAAAACCTGGAAGAGGAAAAAAATATGGATAAAAAGCTGGCCATTATCGCGGAAGAAGTAGTGAATAGAAAAGCCCAAATGATCAGCCAGGGGGACTGATGTAGGTCATATCAAGTGACTAGTTAACCGGGTATAGGATGAATTATGTTTTGCGGTGCCAGGAAACTTTCGATCAGTCGGCAACCCTATTTTTTGCTGACTGTCTTTTGCCGACTGCCGACTTTAAGAACGGGCCTTGAAAATGAGTTTAACCGCCATAATTCATTACATTTTAATCACGCAGCAACCCAATACCACAACTAACCCTTTAGTCCATACCCTTGCCTGGAGATAGCTCCGGCCAGGGATGTTATACGCAGTAGTAAAGTCTTTAATAGATGAATAGAGCCAAGATACCGCCCAAATCATAGCTTGACCTACCGGGGGGAATTATATCGCAAATACGATTTTTTTGCGTATTTTTCTTGGCAATTTTAAATATCCATACAAATATGATCTAAACTATTCCCATGAAAAATGACAGTTATTCAAAAGGACAACTTAATGCCCTAGTCCTTCTAAGATTATTTATTGGGTGGCACTTTTTATACGAGGGTTTGATCAAACTCCTCAATCCTTCTTGGACGGCAAAAGGATACCTGGCGGGTTCCAGCGGTCCATTTAAAGGGCTTTTTCAATGGCTGGCTGGTGATGCCATGATCGGGGCTATTGATTTTCTTAACATAGCCTTGCTGATACTGGTAGGGCTGTCGCTCACCTTAGGTTTCTGGACCAAATTGTTTTCTTATTTTGGGATCGGGCTGTTGATTTTATATTACTTAGCGTATCCTCCATTGCCCGGATGGGAGGTGACAGGCCCCTCTGAAGGCAGTTATTTTCTTATCAATAAAAATTTGATAGAAGCTGCGGCGTTGGCCATCCTCGTCCAGTTCCCTACGGCAAGTTACTTCGGCGTGGAGCTCTTATTCAAAAAGAAATTAAAAAACAACCCCACTACCTAATAAACGACATTTCAAAATGGAAGACGAAAATAAACTCAGCCGTAGGTCTGCTTTAAAAGGGTTGGCCGGGATACCTATCGTAGGTGGGGCTTTAGCCGGCGCTTTAAGTGAAAGCCTATCTGCGCAAAGTCAAAAAGAAAAGATCCTAAACTCATTGAATATCAGTGCTTCTCCTCCGCCCCCGGTGGGATCAATGAGCGGGGATCCGATAAAAATAGGCATCATTGGTTTTGGAGGCCGTGGAGAACACCTGTGCCGTGCTTCAGGGCATGCTACACGTCAATGGCTGGAAAGGACCAGTGAGGGAGGGCTGAAAGCGTTTAAGGATCAAGAAAACCTGAACACACAGATCACCGCGGTGTGCGATCTTTTTGATGTAAGAGCAGAAAGTGCTTTAGAATCTTTTGGTAATAATGTAAAACGATACCGTTCTTACCAAGAGCTTTTGGAAAAGAGCGATGTAGATGCCGTGATCATTGCTACGGCAGACCACTGGCATGCCCCCATCTCCATAGCGGCCATAGAAGCTGGGAAGCATGTGTACGTGGAAAAGCCTATGACACACAATATTGCCGAAACCTATGCTTTGCGTGACGCGGTCAGAAATAACCCGAAAGTGGTTTTCGCCGTGGGACACCAGCACAGGCAAACCCAAAGTTTCCTAACGGCACAAGATATCATCAAAAAAAATATTTTGGGGCATATTTCACTGATACAAGCCAATACCAACAGGAATTCGGACAACGGCGCATGGCAGTATCATATCCATGAAAAAGCAAGCCCGCAAACCATTGATTGGGACCAATTCTTGGGAGATGCCCCTAAGATCCCCTTTAATAAAGAGCATTTTTTCAGGTGGAGAAAATGGTGGGCCTATGGCTCAGGACTGTCTGGCGACCTTATGACCCATGACTATGACCGGGTAAACTGTGTTCTTAACATGGGTATTCCTCAATACGTAACGGCTTCCGGTGGGATCTACACCCACAGGGACGGACGCAACGTGCCGGATGTTTACCAGGTAAATATGGAGTACCCGGGTTTTGTGTCCGGTGAGAGGAACGACAAAACACGAGGTATGACACTCGTATACAGTGCTACGCTAGGAAACCAGCACAACCGGCGAACTATACTTATGGGTAACGACGCTACCATGGAGTTGGGAAATAGCTTGACGATCTATGCCGATCCTGCTTCAAAACGTTTCAAATCTATGATCGAGCAGGATATCATAGAGGGAGGAGATGCCATCTATAGTTATGACCCTGCTGCTAATGCTATGGATGGGGTAACCTCGGCCACCTCTAAATATTTTGCGGATAAAGGTTTACTATGGACCTACCGCGATGGGAAACGTGTCGATTCTACCTTCCTGCATATTAAAGAATGGTTAAGCTGTATCAGGCATGGAGGTGAACCAAGCTGTGGTATTGATGAAGGGTTTGAAGAGGCTATAACGGCCCACATGGCGGGTTTAGCCTATAAGATCGGGAGAAGGATAGAATGGGACCCCGCTAAAGAGGAGATCGTGGCAATGCCAGGTGAGGAACTAGACCGGATCTTATTAGCAGACACTGAAAACATATACCATGGTATTATGAACCCTGCTTCGGTAGTGGAAACGATGGGATAAGATAATCGCCATTACCCATTATGGAGAATGGCGGCTCTTTAACAGGCGGCATATCGAGTCCATAGTATTGAGTATTGAGTCGTGAGTATTGAGTAATTTAAAGAGACACGTAGAACATAGATAGGGTCTAAGTTTTACCATAAAATAAAAACCCGTTACGCTGCTAACCCCGGCGTTTTGTAGATGAAAAAGAGCCCGTTTAGCTGGGAAGCATGGTATGAGGATGTGGTGTACTTGATACCCTTCGGAAAGGGAACAAATTTCACCATTTGTCAGCAGCCTATTCAAGACTAAAAGACTCACGACCCAATACTATATAGGTTTATCAATGACTTAACCTAGCAAAGTAATAATATAACTGTCAAATTACACCTAACATAATCTTAGGGGCTAAACTCGATAATATCTGCGCGAATAGAGATTTTAGGCCGGGTGTAGAGCAGTAAATTGATGGCATCAGAGTCATATCGCACGTTGACCAGCGCCAATTTTCTTCCTTCTACAGGCTGGGAGTATTGGGTTTCGAAATTTTCCCAAAGGTTTTCCATTGCTTGCTGGTATAGCATTTCTTCTCCCCCGATCCGCGCAATGGCTAGTGTTTGTAGTTCTCCACGGAATGCAGCGCTGAGACCTAGGATGTATTCGGCTTGGGCCTCGCCTTTTACATTTTTGGCTACGATCTTATAATTACTTTCTGAAAGTTCTACATTCGTCAGATGGGTAGAAAAAAATAAGCCAGAGGTGGTGCACGACGTGCAGGTAAATAGTATTAAGCCAGTAATGATAACGTGTTTTGTGTTCATAGCTTTCTTTTTTAATAGATTTCTGTCCAGGACCAGTTTTGAAGGATTACACTATACCATACCCCGTAATAGACGGTACTTAAAGCTCATTTTTGAAACAGCGCGGGTTGAATGGCATTACACTTTTCCAAGGCTTGTGGTATAGTACATTTACTCATTTCCATTTCCCCGGCAGCAGCTATCCAGGATATGCCTCTACAAAGCCGGGTAAACATCATCGTCTTTTTCAGGGCCTACTTCCTTGTCTACCTCTATCACCAGGTAGTTAGTATTCCGCCAAAAGGATGGATCCCGGATGTAAAGGCGATCGATCAAGCTATCTCCCTGAAAGGTGTAACTGTCCTCGGGGTGTGATGTGATCAGCTTGGCCTTTTTACAGGAAAGGACTATGGATAAGGTTTGATCTTTTTTGACTTGTTCAAAAAGTGTACTAGGAGCCGATGCATTCAATACTTTTACACGTCCCAGCCCTATGAAACCCCCTTCTTGTTTGATGATACCCAATTCTCTCAGCTCCTTGCTCGTTCCTTTGATATAAAAGGCACGATTCAGTAAGGCTTCCAACTGGTGTGATTTTTTGAGTTGTTCATCCATAATGATCTGCATATTGCTGATCTGTGCCCGAAGCTCTTCTTCCAAGTCATACATTTCCATCTCCTTCTTTAAGAACCTCTCGGCCATCTCCTTTAATTTCGTATCTAACGCTAATAATTCTTTGTTTTTATCAGCAGAGTCTTTGCCTAGTTTTTCCAAATGCTTGTCTAAGGCTACAATCTTTAGCCGGGAGTTTTCTAGCAAGGCACCAATATTGATCATGTGTTGCTGTATGCTTTCGATAACCGGGGCATCTTGCTGCCCGGTTTCAGGTGATAATGACCTTACGAGGGCTTTAGTTTCGTCTATGGAGGCCAAGTTTTTGTTGATCTCGCCTAATGCCAGCCGGTACTCCTCCACGGTCATGGTCATTTTCAGCTGGCCACTGGAGAGCTGCTGGTTCTCTATTTCCAAGCTGTCGATTTTGGCTTGAAGTGCCCTTTTTTCAGCCCGGTATTGACAAGTACTCAAAAACCCCAGGCAGATTAGGAGGATGTATGATCTTTTCATGTGGTTATAGTTTATGATTTTCCCTCACTCGACCTTTTCCTAACGACACAAAGGAATACAATAAGCATGGAAATTGGATTGATGGAGGTCATCGAGCCCTTTGATATGGATCAAAGCGGGTTGACACGTGACAAAATGGGAGAGGGTTGGATTTAATTTGACGATCCTCGAATGTGAAATGCAAGGGGCTTGTACGCTATGACCATTTGCTCATGAGGCATTCCATACCCCACAATGTCAAAAAGCTTGATATAAATCAGTACTTGTTGGAACATGTATCATTAAAAAGCCAAAAGGCAAATTTTATTTTAGTCACTAATTAACCAACAAAAGAAATCATATGCGTGTTTTAATGCTTGGGTGGGAGTTCCCACCGTATATATCCGGGGGTTTAGGAACGGCTTGTCACGGGCTGAGCCAAGCACTTTTGAAAAAAGGGGTGGAAATAGATTTTATGCTTCCCCATGCCGACGTGAAAAAGAGACGGAAATCTTTTTCTATTATAAGCGCCAGCGGTGTACCCATCGATACCCATAAAGTAGATAAAGCTATGACAGGCCTTGACCAGTTGGAAAGGGATCACCTGTTTAAGGGGAGTAATCCACCAAGGTCGCTTTATCCTTTTTCCGGGGGCTATGGCGCCCGGCTTTACGAAGAGGTGTACTGGTATACTTGTGCTATGGAGACCGTGGCAAAGGCCAGTGAGTTTGACGTGATCCATGCCCATGATTGGCTTACCTACCCGGCAGGCATTACTGCTAAGGCTCTTAGCGGCAAGCCGCTTTTCGTTCATGTTCACGCCACGGAGTATGACAGGTCTCCTAAAGTGAACCCTACGATATTCCACCTCGAGGCTTTAGGAATGCGTTCGGCAGATGTGATTTTCGCGGTAAGCGAACTCACTAGGAAAACGATCATTGAGAAATATGGTATCCCGGGAGAAAAAGTGATCGTATCTTACAATGGTATCACCACGTCTAACAAAAAGGTTAAAACCCCTCTACCCGGTGTATTAAAGAAAAAGTGGTCACTTTTTTGGGGCGGATTACCTACCAAAAAGGGCCGGGGTATTTCATTGATGCCGCTAAGAAAGTTTTAGAGACGAATAGTGACGTGCGTTTTGTTATGGCTGGAAATGGCGACCTGATGAGCAAAATGATCCTCAAAGTGGCCCAGCATAAGATGTCTTCAAAATTCCACTTCACAGGGTTTTTAAAAGGTCGGCAGGTAGACCAGGTGCTAGGGATGTCAGATGTCTACGTCATGCCGTCCGTATCCGAACCCTTTGGAATAGCTCCGCTCGAAGCTGTAAGGTCGGGAGTACCCGTCATTGTATCGAAGCAATCCGGTGTATCCGAGGTATTGTCATCTGCCATAAAGATCGACTTTTGGGATACCGATGCTTTAGCTAATGCGATCAACGGCCTGGTCCTGTATCCCTCGCTGGCAAAAGAGATCAAAAGAAAAGGAGAAAATAATTTGAGGGACCTAACTTGGACAAGAACGGCCACTTTGGTAGATACCATGTATCGCGCTACGGTGTAAATTTGTAAATGCATGCTTAACGTTGCTTTTTATTTCCAGGTACATCAACCTGCCAGGCTTAGGAAGTACCTCTTTTTCGATATCGGTAAAAAACGCAATTATTACGATGACACCGTAAACCGGACCATACTACAGCAAGTAGTTGATAACAGCTATTTACCTGCGAATGAAATGTTCCAACAACTCGTTGATAAATACGGAGACCGGGTGAAACTCAATTATATTCTTTCCGGGACCGTGTTAGATCAAATGGAAAGGTATTCGCCGCGAACGTTGGAAAGCTTCCAGCAGTTGTTTCAAACAGGCCAAGCAGAACTACTCGGCACCACCTACTCCCATTCGTTGTCTTTCTTGCAAGATGAGAAAGTTTTTTCCATGGAACTGGAGCAGTATGCTGCCAAAGCAAAGGAATTATTTAACCAAGCGCCTAAGGTATATGGCAATACCTGTTTGTTATATTCTGACCAGGCAGCAAAGGTATTAACGGACCATGGCTATGAAGGAGTATTGACAGAAAGCCCCGGTATTCCTTCGAATGATGTGGAGGTTAACCGGGTCTATGGCTCAAAAGCGTCTTCTTCTTTGAAGATCTTGTTACGCCACCCCCATTTAAGTGATGATCTAAGCCTGCGCTTTTCTAATCGTAGTTGGGATCATTGGCCACTGTCACCCCGTACTTACGTGAGCTGGCTAAAAAAGCTCGGCAAGAAAGATAAAACACTGAACCTCTGGATGGATTACGGCGCTATTGGCGAACATCAGAACAAGGACACGGGTATTTTCGAGTTTATGGAGGAGCTTTTCACTGCTTTGGCAGAAGAACAAAGCTTTAAACTTTCCACGGCCAGTGAGCTAATAGGGCTAAGTAAAAAGCCGAAATCATTGGCGATCAACTCCGTGGTGTCGTGTGCGGATGACCGTACGCTTTCTCCATGGCTTGAAAATGATATGCAACAGGAAGCCTATGATACGCTTTACGCTATCCACCCCAAGATCGAGATGCTTTCGAATTCCAGCCTGCTGAAAGATTGGAGTTACCTTCAGGGGAGTGATCATTTTTATTATATGAGTACAAAATATGAAAATGAACATAAAAAGTTCAGTCCTTATGCCTCTCCTTACGATGCATTTATCAACTATATGAATGTACTCGCAGATTTTACACTCAGGGTAGAGAAAGAATTAAAAAGACCTAAAGCGAAAGTCTGAGCCGTAAACGAACCCAGGCCAAAGGACTAATAGTCATTGAGTATGTAGGTTGCTGGTGGTTAGGCTATTAAATCTAGGGGTTGCTTGATAGCCTAACAACCCATTACGTAATGGCAAGTGGTTTGTTTAAGAAAAATTATAAAAATACTTCTAAAATGGGAACAATTTTGCCATTTTTGTGGTAAGATAAATTCTCAAAGAACCTACCTCCTGGATGATAAGCGTCATTGAGAGTAAGCGTCGTTTTTTGCATTTTTGTGTTAAAGGATAGGTACACCTGCCTGGGTTTACAAAATCAAGAAACGATGAGTATTAAGAAGCAGTATTTAAAGAAAGACGGTATATGTAAAGTAACGCTGACCCTATCGCAAGAAAAGGCGAAATCGGCGGATAAGGTAATGTTAGTGGGTGATTTCAACGGGTGGGATGTAAAAGCTACTCCCATGCAAAAACTAAAGAATGGATCATTTAAAGCTACCTTAAAGCTGGAAAAAGAAAATGAATACCAGTTTCGCTATTTTTTAGACGATGAACGATGGGAGAATGACTCGGAAGCCGATAAATACATTTCCAACGGGTACAGCGGTGATGATAATTCTGTTTTAATAACTTAAATGACAATCTTATGGTGGGAGAGGAGCAGGGAACAAAAAAACAACAAGCTACAGGAACGGCCAGCATCAATTACTTCGAGTTGATGCGTTCGCGGTTAAAGGAAGTATCCGCAATGGATATGCGCAGGTTAGGAATAACGGGTGGGTTAAAAGTGACGGCGCATATCACGGGAAAATTGGCAGAAAGGACCAATATGTGCCAGGGCTTTGTTATCACGGCAGTCGACCATAAGGGGGTCTATACCTTGGAAGACTTTGCCAATGCTATAGAAAACAAGGCCGGGGTCATGCTTGAAGGAGTATACCCAGATGGTTATGCGGATCGTTATTATTTAGAACTGTCCTGATCCGAAACAGGTAAGCAGTTCGAAGTATGACAGGGGAAACGCTTGAGTAGCATAACGATACCCTTGTAGTAGACACGTATGTCCAGGGAAACTTTCTTGTAAACCTTCCAATGTTCAATCGGTTCTTCCCGTGCACTTGGGTAAGGCGTCCTTGAAAATTAGCGTTGACCGTAAAACGTAGCCACTGGAATTTTCAATGATGTCCGAGGGTAACGCTCCTAAAATAGTCGACTGCAATGCTTGTTTGAATACTTTTGCAGGGCCATAATAGGGTTCAAGTGGTCGGCTCCTAGGGAAGTAACGAAGGTTATCTTACTGCTCTTTTGGACAAAGAGTGAGGTGCTGATGAAAGCTACATCCTACCGTACAGGGTAGTGGTCTTTCTTATGCCACCTGCTAAGTTGGGGTATGACAAGCGTGGCCATTTTACGTGCCTTTTCCTCGGGTATACCTTTTGCCACTGCGGCCTTGACACTCTGTTCAATTCTTTCTTCTATGCTGATCCCTTCATCGGTGAACTTCCCGCCGGAATAGCAATGGTAGCAATACTCAAAACTCCTGGAACCTAGAGAATCTGACCCACAATCCTCAGCCGTTACTATTGGCATTCCACAACTCTGACAAATGATTTCCGGATTTTCCATGTAGTAATTTACAAATCTTTTAGCCAATTCTCCAGTGATGGCTATCAATGAATTGGATGATTGAAGTTGTTCAATACCAGTAAGTTGGCATAAGCTATCTCTACCTGTGATCACGATCATTGATAAACCCGGTTTATCGACAGACTTTTGCGTCCGTGGAGGTCAATGGGGTTTGGACCAGTATGTTAAAATTCAACCCTAGGCATGAATGGTAAACCCAGCATATGAGCTATTTACTATGGGGCTTGTCAAGGATGAAATAGCATAAATAACAAGGGAACAGCTTAAATGACCTGGTACCTTTTAGAAGATCAATAAGTTGCTTAGGCGATTTTTGTTCGCTTCCGAAAAGGAAATGGATTTATTATGTATGAAATTAACAATGATAACCATGAGAAAAAACGCAATGTTCATAGCGTGCGTGCTGTCCTTATTGACGGCGGCATGCGTATCTAAAAAAAAATACGCTGAAATAAACCAGCGTAACTCTGCAATTTCCGGTGAACTTACCACCGAGCGGTCAAAATTCAATACTTGTGAAAAAGAAAAGGCCGAAGCCTTGGCTCGTTTACGTGCATTAGAAGCCACGAATACAGCGTTGAAAGATAGGGTGGACGAACTTAAAAATACCAACGCCGCCTTGCTGAATAACCTTGGCGATATGGCCACATTGTCTAAAAAGGAAGCAGAAAACTTGGAAAGATCACTGGAAAGTATCCGGGAAAAAGACCTGCAGATCCGGTATTTGAGAGACGCAATGTCCAAAAAAGATTCGGTTACACTCGCCTTAGTCACTAGCCTAAAAGGCGCATTAGGTAGCCTGGATGATGAAGATATTGAAATTAACGTGGAGAAAGGCGTGGTATTCATTTCTATTTCCGATAAGATGCTATTTAAGAGCGGTAGTTACAGGATAACAGATCGCGCCCGGGGAGTACTTGGGAAAATAGCCAAAGTGGTCAATGATAAGCCTAGCATTGATTTCATGGTAGAAGGTCATACCGATACGGTGCCTATCAACCAGCCCGGAATTTCTGACAATTGGGACCTAAGTGTACTACGTGCTACTTCGGTCGTCAGGGTGCTGCAAAGTGAATTTGGAGTGGACCCCGCCAGGATGACAGCTGCCGGTAAGAGCTTTTACGTGCCGGTAGCAGGTAATGACACGGCAGAAAACCGGGCCAGGAACCGGCGGACAAGGATTGTAGTACTGCCTAAGCTGGATGAGTTTTACAATATGATCGAAGAAGGTATGAAACAAGCAACCGAAGCAAGCAAAGCAGGTTAATTCTTTTAAAAAGAACGGTTGACGAGTCTCATGCAATGCGTTGCATCTTTCACCGGGATGATTTTCGTCATGCCGTTTTAGATATTATCTGTATAGCTTTGAATTGTACCTCCTAGGTGACCAGCCGGGAGATATTTACGGAGGCTGTACAGTAGCCCGGTTTCGTAAAGATCCGAGGCACTAGCCAACCCTAAGGCGAGCAAAGCTCGCCTTTTTTCTTGCCCGCTTAAGGTGTATTTAGTCCATAGTATTGAGTCGTGAGTATTGAGCATACTCCAGGCTAAGGACTCAATACTTAAGATAATCACCGCATGGACCCTGCTATGGGCTTCTTGAGCAGGGGATTGCTTCACCGCTGACCCTACATGCCCGGTCCTGCCGTTCGCAATGACGATAAAACGTGAGCTCGATATAAAAATAATTAAAGAGCAAAGAAGATCCCTTAGTGATGCTTTGAGTCTTAGTGCCGGGTGGCCTGGGAAGCTTTGCCACCAAGAGGCACAAATGCACTAAGGTTCACCAAGCGTACTCGTCAAAACTACCCGGGATAACATTAAACTGATCAATAGTTATCGAGTCCAGGTATAAACAATGGTTTCTTATTCCTGTCATGTTGTCCCGGGTCCGGGTTAGTAAGTTTTACTGACCTTCATCATGCACCCCTTTGATTCCTGTCATTGCCATTTCAAACGATTGTTTTTAACTTTTTTGAAAAAAGGAGGGAGCTATGAAAACGGATAATGCGTTAAGGGATTTATTGTATATCTCGGTGGGATGGGCCTCGTTCATGAAGAATAAACTGGAGGATATGATGGAAGATCTTGTTAGAAGGAACGAGGTGACCAAGGAGGAAGGAAAGCGTATCTTGCACGAGTTAGAAGCAAGATCCGATATGGCGAGCAAGCAATTTGAAATGAAAAGGGAGGAGTTCATTGAAAAACTGGCACATACTTCTTCAATGGGTGTGGCCGAGGTGCGTCATATATTTAACGAGGTCCTTGAAAAACCTAAAGAGGCCCGGGAAGATCTCAAGCATAAGATCGAGGAATTTATCGAGAGAACGGCCGTGCAAGTGGATGCTTCCAGTGAAGAAGTGAGAAGGAAGTGGTCAGAGTTCATGGATGAGGTAGAAGAGGCGCAACAGGGTATGGGGAATAAGATAGATAAGATGATAGCGGACACAAAGGACAAGTACGAGGATACTGGGGGTAAACTGGCGAATTTTACCGAGCGTCTCAGGTGTATGGGGGAAGAAAGCGGTGCGCGATTAGAGTATGCCATATCCACCCTGGCCAACAAGTTCCACTTACTGAAAAAAGATAAACCTTCTGAGCAAGCAAGGGAGATGTCAAACTAAAAAAGGCTGTCTCCCTATGAAACAGCCTTTTATTACGGTTATTGATATTTGATCTTACATCATTCCCGGCATTCCGCCGCCCGCAGGCATAGGAGGTACCTTTTCTTCTTCAGGAAGATCAGCTACGACCGCCTCGGTGGTCAGCAATAGCCCGGCAATCGAAGCCGCATTTTCTAAAGCAAGACGGGTCACTTTAGTAGGATCGATAACCCCGGCAGAGATCATATTCTCATATTTGTTATCCCTGGCGTTGTACCCGAAGTCTTTCTTACCTTCACGTACCTTTTGTACTACCACAGAACCTTCCATCCCGGCATTCTCTACGATAGTTCTCAAAGGTGATTCTAGTGCCAGTCGAACAATGTTTACACCAGTAGATTGGTCTTCATTATCCGTTTCAACTTTGTCTAGGGATTCAATAGCCCGGATCAAGGCTACTCCACCACCGGCAACAACACCTTCCTGTACGGCAGCGCGTGTAGCGTGAAGAGCATCATCCACCCTGTCTTTTTTCTCTTTCATTTCTACTTCTGTAGCGGCTCCTATGTAAAGGATGGCCACACCACCGGAAAGCTTAGCAAGTCTTTCCTGTAGTTTTTCTTTGTCGTAGTCAGAAGTAGTGGTATCGATTTGTGCTTTGATCTGGTTAACCCTTGCCGTGATGTCAGATTTTTTCCCAGCTCCATTGACGATAGTGGTATTGTCTTTGTCGATGTTGACTTTTTCCGCAGTACCTAAGTAATCGATGGTAGCACTTTCAAGCTTGTAGCCTCTTTCTTCAGAGATGACCGTACCCCCGGTAAGGATAGCGATATCTTCAAGCATAGCTTTCCTTCTATCACCAAAGCCAGGCGCTTTTACTGCGGCGATCTTAAGCGCACCCCTGATTTTGTTTACTACTAAAGTAGCAAGGGCCTCACCATCTACGTCCTCGGCAATGATCAAAAGAGGTTTTCCAGTCTGCGCAGTGGCTTCCAAGATAGGAAGCAATTCCTTCATAGCAGAGATCTTTTTGTCGTAGATCAGGATATAAGGGCTATCCAATTCAGCTTCCATTTTGTCTGCATTGGTTACGAAGTAAGGCGATAGGTATCCCCTGTCAAACTGCATACCTTCTACGGTCTTCACTTCGGTTTCGGTTCCCTTGGCTTCTTCTACTGTGATAACGCCATCTTTACCTACTTTATCCATCGCATCGGCGATCATTTTACCGATCTCCTCGTCATTGTTGGCGGAGATAGTTCCTACCTGGGCGATCTCGCTAGATTCCTTGATCTTTTTTGATTGTTTGTTGAGGTCAGCTACGACAGAAGCTACTGCTTTGTCTACACCTCTTTTCAGGTCCATAGGGTTAGCGCCAGCTGCTACGTTCTTAATGCCGTGAGCAAAAATAGCTTGTGCTAATACAGTAGCAGTAGTAGTACCGTCACCAGCATCATCGGCTGTTTTGGACGCCACCTCTTTTACCAATTGGGCACCCATATTTTCGATGCCATCTTCCAGTTCGATGTCCTTGGCTACGGATACACCATCTTTGGTTACGGTAGGTGCACCGAATTTCTTGTCAAGGATCACATTTCTTCCTTTAGGCCCGAGGGTGACTTTCACCGCGTCAGAAAGGATATCCACCCCTTTTTTCAATTTATCCCTGGCGGAGGTATCAAATAATATTTCTTTAGCCATTGTTGTATGCTTGATTTAGTTAAAAAAAGTTTTCGTTAGTTAGGTTAGACGATTGCAAATATGTCAGACTCTCTCATAATAAGGTATTCCTTTCCATCGATAGTGATCTCTGTGCCGGCATATTTTCCATAAAGCACGTCGTCACCTTCTTTGACGGTCAAAGGTTCATCTTTTTTACCTGTACCTACAGCCACTACTTTTCCTTTTTGAGGTTTTTCCTTAGCAGTGTCAGGAATGATGATACCTGATGCTGTTTTCTCTTCAGCCGCAGCAGCTTCTACCAGGACTCTGTCTGCAAGAGGTTGGATTTTAACTTTTGACATTTTTACTATTTTTAAGATTTAACTTGACGTTATTACAGCACGCTTCTATCAGCTTTTATGCCAACCTGGAGGAATGTGACAATAGGGGCAGGTTTGCAGAAATTCTGTCAGTAAATAGGATATCTCGATAAAAAACCGGTACGAAAGTGACAATTTTTCCGAATCCGGGCGCTGGCAGTTTGTCAGGGTTGACAAGCATCACTTTTTTCAGTATATTCTGGGTTGAATAAATAACATATGGAGAAATTAAAGCACGACTGGCTCACTGACGGGCTTATAGATTTTGAATATAAGAAGTATATTTTGCTGTCCTACCTACAAAATGTAAAGAATTCCTTTGATAAAACCGAGTTGTATCCACACCTGGCCGATTTGGTTCACCACTACCAAAACCTGGTAGCCTTAAAAGAAAACAAAGAAAACCTAACGAAGAACTTCCCTGCCAAAGCAGAGGGACTTGACATGAAAAAATTGGAGATCATCTACCATGAGCTTATCCAAGACGACGAGATCATGAAAGAGCTGGGTGATATTATCGAATATGCCGTTCCGATGTTCAAAAATTCTTTAGAGGAAGGGAAGGAGATCTATGAGTTTGTTGAGAGTAATTGTGAGCTGTCCCCGGTGGGCTTACTGCCACTTTATGTGGATGAAGGGTATTTATTCATCCATACGTCCACCAGCTCGGATACCAGCATTTATCGTTACCAGGTCACGTTGATACAGCAGGCCAGTGAAAACTACAGGGGGATACACGTTTCCTTTGTAGAGAAACTGACCAAGGGCATAGGAGAAACCTACGAAACCCTCAAGACAGGGATCATAAAGAAGTTCAAAGACCTTCCCAACCCGGCTACTTTTATCATACATTCCAAGCTGCATTTTCCTTTTACGCCTACCTTGGTCCCCGTAGCCAAAAGGCTGCTGGTAAGGTATATTAGCGCCGCTTGATCCTGGTCATGGCACTTATATTTTGTATCGATAGAAATGGTTAAATTTTCCAGTCCCTGTGCACTTTTAAAATACGTTTCTCGCAGGTTTTCTTAGCCGGTTTCTTTTTAACTTGGTTGTCAAATAAAAGTGTATGCCGCTGGTATCGTAATGAAAATACTGATCGCTCCCAATAATTATAAAGAGTCCATTTCGGCAGAAGCTGCCGCACGTTCATTGGAGAAAGGACTTTTATCAATAAACCCATCCTTAGAAACGACCTGTTTGCCACTGTCAGATGGAGGAGAAGGTTTCACCAAGGCACTGGTTAATGCTACGGGCGGAGAGATCATACCCTGCCAGGCCTACGATCCTTTAGGACGGGTTATTGACACTTATTATGGGAGTATCCCCGGTAAAATTGCTGTTGTCGAAATGGCTCTTGCTTCCGGGATAGAACTTTTAGTGGAGTCGGAAAGAAACCCATGGCTGACCAGTACCTTCGGAACAGGACAGTTGATCAAAGACGCTCTATCCAAGGGGTTCTCCCGTATCGTGATTGGGCTGGGAGGCAGCGCCACCAATGATGTGGGCATGGGAATGATACAAGCCTTGGGGGGAGCGTTTTACCATGAAAATGGCAGTGAGCTCGGGTACGGAGGCCAGTACCTCGGGGAGGTACAGCGCGTAGAGCTTGGGGCTTTTCGCCGTCACATTCGATCTGCCGATTTTACCGTGGCATGCGATGTGACTAACCCTTTGCTGGGAGAGCGTGGCGCTACTTATGTATACGGCCCTCAAAAAGGAGCGAACCGGGAAATGCTGGATCATTTAGAAGCCGGGGCCCGGCACTTTAGTGAAAAGGTGAACGAAGCGCTGCAAGTAAACCACACGAATAGCCCCGGGGCTGGCGCAGCAGGGGGTATGGGATATGCCTTGCTTACCTTCATGGGGGCAAAGTTCAGGCCGGGGTATGACATTGTGGCAGAGTACACGGGGTTAGCCCGTAAAGCGAAAGAGGCCGATCTTATCGTGACCGGGGAAGGTAAAATTGATGACCAAACCTTACAGGGAAAGGTGATCTCCCGGCTAGGGGCCATGGCAAGGGAATATGGAAAGCGCATGGTAGCCGTAGGAGGAGTAATAGAATCCATTGACCTGGCTTCGGCAGGTATAGACCGATCATACGCTATTATAGACCAGGCAAAACACAAGGAGGATGCCATGAAGAATGCCAGCGATTATTTGCAAAACATTGGTCAAGAAATAGCACGATCGCTGTGAAAAGGCTGCCAGTTGTGGGGGTAATGGGATCAGGTACTGAGGACCACGCAGTGTTAGCAAAACCACTTGGGGTATTATTGGCCTCTAAAGCAGTACACTTACTCACCGGGGGTGGGAAAGGTGTGATGGAGGCGGTATCAAAAGCATTTGTCTCTGTAGCGCCGCGAGCCGGGAGTTGTATTGGGATCATCCCCGGCGGACCGGATGGTAAGCTTTCGAAACCTGGGTATCCTAATCGCTATGTAGAGATCCCGATCTATACCCATTTACCACTTAGTGGGGCACAGGGGACTGATCCACTTTCAAGAAATCATATCAACGTTCTAACTTCAGACATCCTAGTGTTTCTGCCGGGAGGGGAGGGCACACGCTCGGAACTCCAGCTCGCAAATACCTATAACAAGACGTTGATGCATTTTGGTCCCCTGCCTGTAATGGGTAAAAATGATACTTCAACATGCCGGGAGGTATCCAGCTTAAAAGAGGTGAATATTCACCTAGATGAATGGCTATACAACTACCGCGATGGCATTTAAAAAGCCTCTATGGGCTTCTCAACCAACTACTTACACTACGTAAATACTGTTAATTTATTGTTAACTTTATGTTTAGTGGGTTTGTTGTGCATTTCCTTCGGCGTTACTGCCTGCTTTATCCCTGTACTGTTTTAACCATTTGATAGCCTGCGATTTATCCGTAAACATCTTGGTGGGGTTCCTAGGTTTGCTGACGTTTATGAAAAAGTTAACGATCATCTTGAAAATGTGGGACTTAACCAACAAAGCGTTGGCCGTAATCAGATCATTTCCTTCGTTGGCAAAATAATCTCTTGCTTCCCTGCTTACATTTTTGATCAAAACGGCATCCACTAAGCAAGGGTATGACGTGTTTTCGCTGAATTCGATCCTGTCCCGGACGCATTTCTTTGCAATGTCCAGGTCAAGATTCTCTATCTCCTTATAGCTGAAGTGTAATATGCCATCATTGATAGTCATATTAACATACTCTGTGTTCATTGTTTTCACCTTCTTATGCCCCTGTTTGTACTATAAAACAATGTCACAAAATACAATGTTTATAATTAAATTCAATAGACCTGCCTCAAAAGGAGGCTGATTTTCAAAATAATAGCAAGGATATGGCAAAGATCAGACACAACAACATGATGGACACGGTAGATGAGATTTTTTCCCTAGCAAGACAGAAAGGAAGTCTACATCTTTATGCGGACGATGAGCAGATGGACGGCAGGACATTATCCTTCAATGGAAATAAGGCCTTGCATTTCGGAACATGTGGATACCTCGGGCTTGAAAACCATCCCGCCATTAAGAATGGGGCTATAGAGGCCATTCACCGGTTTGGAACCCAATTTCCAATGTCAAAAACGTATGTATCTAATCCTTTATATGCCGAATTGGAGGCATTGACCCAAGAAATGTATAATGCCCACGTGGTGATATCGAAAAATTGCACGTTGTCCCATTTGGCCACGATCCCTACGTTGGTTAGGAATTCCCATTTGGTGATTTTGGACCACCAGGTGCATAGCAGTGTTCAAGAGGCGGTAAAGAAACTTCTGAGCCAAGGTGTGACGGTGGAAATGATCCGCCATAGCAACCTGGATATGCTTGAAGACAGGATCAAGAAACAACGGGGCAAGTTTGAAAAGATATGGTATATGGCCGATGGGGTCTATTCTATGTATGGTGATTTTGCTCCTATCCAGGACTTGATTGCCTTGGCAGAAAAATACGACGAGCTCTATTTATACATAGACGATGCCCATGGTATGAGCTGGGCCGGTAAGAACGGTGGGGGATATGTAATGAGCCAAATGGAAGGCCTTTATGAAAAAATGATCCTCACGGCTACGATGGGGAAAGCCTTTGGCGCATGCGGTGGTCTAACCGTTTTTCCCGATCCCGAATGGGCTAGGAAGGTAAAAACATTTGGTGGCCCTTTGACTTTTTCGGTACAGATGGAGCCTCCCATACTCGGTGCTGCTGTGGCCTCTGCTAAGATCCATTTGAGTGATGAGATCTACGAATACCAGCAAGAATTGCAAGAAAAGATTGCCTACTGCAATGCTTTGATGAAACAAACGCAGGTTCCCTTGATCACGGAAAATGCCAGTCCTATCTTCTATGTAGGCACAGGTACCATGGCCTTCGGTAACCGCTTGATCTCCCGGCTGATCGAAGATGGTATTTATGTTAACTTGGCGCCATTTCCCGGGGTACCCGCCAAGAATACTGGTGCTCGCATCACTATTTCAAGACATAATGAGCTTAGGGATATCGAAACTATGGTGGATAAGCTTAGTTACCACTTTAATGAAACCTTGGAAGAAATGGACCAGACCAAGGCTAAGATCTGGGAAGCGTTTAAAGCGGTTTCTCCTATGAAAGAAGAGCTTCCGGCGGGGGAGCTTAAAAACAAACACCTTTCCTTGAAAACCTACCGCTCTATTCATGACCTGGATCAGCAGCTATGGAATAAAGTCTTAGGGCACCGGGGAATGTTTGACAGTACTGGTATGGCCTATTTGGAACGGTCTTTTTCCGGGAATGAAAAAAAGGAAAGTAACTGGGACTTTAGGTATTTCCTGGTAACGGATAAAAAAGGAGAACCGGTGCTGCTGACCTTCTGTGTGATAGCGCTTTATAAGGAAGATATGTTTGCAGAGGTCTCTATTTCAAAAAGTATGGAAGAAAAAAGGAGGGAAGACCCCTACTATTTTACTTCGAAAGCGATCGTTATGGGGAGCTTATTCACTGAAGGGGACCATCTTTATATCAACCGGCAGGGCAACGACTGGAAAGAGGCGATGAAAATGCTATTGGACGAGCTATACAAGGAGCAGAAGGAGGGGCAAGCTAAAAATATTATCTTGCGTGACTTTGATGCCGAGGATACGGAGCTCAATGAATTTTTACTGGAGCAAAGCTTTGTAAAAATAGATATGCCGGAATCATGTGTATTTGATAGCCTCGACTGGGAGACAGAGGAGGGATTCGTAGAGGCACTGTCCAAAAAAAGCAAAAGACACTACAAACAAAAAGTGAAGAAATTCACGCCGCTATACCAGGTAGAAGTAAAGTCTTCCTTAGACGATACGGAATTGAAAAAGGCGCAGCAGCTATTTCAAAATGTAAAGAATAACAATTATGCCATAAACTCTTTCGACTTCCCGGGTAAAGTATTCCAGAACATGAATGACGATCCTCAATGGGAGTTCTTGGTGCTTTATTTGAACTTGGAGAACCTGCCAGCTCCCGAATTGGTCGCTGTGGGCTTCTGTCATAAAAATGTAAATAATGTCTACAGCCCGATGCTGATCGGTATGAACTACGACTATGTGTTTGACTACGGGGTATACCGGCAGTCCCTTTTCCAAATGATCATGAGAGCCAATGAACTAGGTTGCGCCCGGGTGAACTTTGGGATATCAGCATCAGTGGAGAAACAAAGGATAGGGTCGAAACTGTACCCGAAAGTAGCATATTTCCAAGCTAAGGATAACTATGAATCTGAAATGATGTCGGCTACTATAGCATTGGAAAGAACCTGATAGGTTTTACAGGTCTGTTTTTGGTATGTGATTTTGATCCGGGAGTGGGTACGTGAGTTGCGATATTAAAATCGGGCTGGATTAAATCGTAAAGAAGACCCCTTTGTGATTCTTTGAGCTTTGGTTTCTTGGTGTCCGAGGATGCTTTGCCACCAAGGCGCAAATGCACTAAGGTTCACCAAGCTTACTAGACAGAACTACCCTAGGTAGCCTTAAAGTGATAAATGGTTATCAAGGGCGTTCTCTCAAATTAGCTTTGATGTTAAAACGTTTAATTTTGGGGAATTATGCAATATGAGTAGTATACGCTGGATTTTTTGGTTCTAAGTCCAGTTTTCATTTTCTTTTGCCCGCCCAAAATAAAACGAAACAAAGGAAAAGGGCGCCAGCAACAAAGCCCATTTTCCCCTCGAAACGCGCACTCCAGCCCCTGTAGGCCGCTTGCTCACAGGCCTCAAATGGGCCGCTGTTCCTGGATGTTCCCCACCATACGCCACTAGAATTTTCAATGATGCTCTATCGATTCTAGGTTGGATAGGTTTTATGATAGCCGGCCACTTTTTTGACCCGGTAATATCACTCGTCAATAATTTAACCCGGGTTAAATTATTGATTGTTTGACCGTTAAACTTAACTAATGCTGTTCAGCTGGCTAGGCGGTAACGTAAAGTAAAACGTAGTGCCAGTACCCAACTCTGATTCTAACCAGATCTCACCGTCGTAGTATTCCACGATCTTTTTGACGATCGTAAGGCCAATACCAGTGCTTTCTACCGTGTCCCTGGGTTTGAGTGTTTGGAAGATCACGAAGATCTTTTCAAAATGGGACGTCTCTATTCCCATGCCATTGTCTTTTACGTAAAACAGCTCCTTATCCTCTCTTTTTTCCATGCCGATATTGATCAACCCTTCTTTCTTGTCGTTGTATTTTATCGCATTTGAAATTAGGTTTTGGAATACCTGGATCATGTGCGTCTTGACCGCGTTCACTACAGGCAACGTGTGATCAATCTGTATGCTCATGGATTTGGGCACGTTTATCGAGTCGATCACCTCGTTAACCAGGGCATTCAACTCTATTTCGAAAACCACATCTTTATTTAGCCCTATTTTAGAATAAGCAAGTACTCCTTCTAAGAAGCCATACATCCGTTTTACACGGCCTATTAATAACTCTAGGTTGGCTTTCGAATCCTCTTTCAGTACGTCACCGCTGTCTTCAAGTATCCATTGGGATAACATCGATATACCCCGTAGGGGAGCCTTGAGGTCGTGGGAGGTGACATAGGCGAATTGCCTTAATTCGTTATTGGATTCCTCTAAATTCTTGACCAGCTCATTTTGCCTTAACTCGGCCTCTTTACGCTCACCGATGTCACGAGCTATTACCACTAAGCCCTCTTGGCTTTTCATCGGGGAGATGAGGATCTCTACGGGCAGTGACCGGTTTGACGCTGTAAGGATATCCAATTCTACTTGGTGAGGTTTATTTTCCTTGATGATGGATTGTACGCCCTTTTTTGTGAAGATCTTACTGTCCCCCTGGTCGTCTTCGTAAAAAATATCTTTAATGCATTTCCCAATGATCTCGTGCCCCAATAGCTGTTTGCCCCGCTCATTGCAGTCTGCAATCTTACCCACATGGTCTACTACCATCAGTATTTCCGTCATACTCTGGAAAATATCATCCAGGTAATTGATCGATACAGTCGATGATTTTAGCTCTTGTCCCAGCATATTCAGGCCGGTGGCCAAGCCATCATACTCATCATGACGGTCGGTTACATCGGCCACGTCATCAAAATTGAGAGAAGCCAACGATATAAGTACTTCTACAGCATTATTTAGTCGCTTATGCGAGTATTTTTTCCATGCTTCATGGGAATCAAGCTGCTTTTTGTGCTTCTTGGCTTCGGCTTTGAGCCGTTCGTTTTCCTTTTGCAGCTTGTTATTTTCAAACCGTGTTTCTTGAAGTTGCTTGTTAATTGATTTGAGGGTATCAAGCAGCTCCTTTGTGGACCGGTCCTCGATATTGATCCATTCGTTCATAGCCCCACCACTTATTTGTCTCTAAAAATAAGATCCTATCTTTTCTTTTCCTTATCCCACTTCTTGAACTTTTAACATCATACCAAGTAGGGATAAAATACAACCTGTCGCTAAATAAAGTAAAATTAAAGGGTAATGCCATAACAATATAGCAAAATTATGACCACGCTTGTCTAACTATTTGTTTACCGTTCTATTACACAACATTATTCGAGCAAATTGGTTATCTTAGATTACTATGGAAGAATTGATCGCTTTTTTTGGGAACATACCCACAAGCTTTCGAACAGGGCTATTGTTGGGGGGAATTGTGCTGTTTTGGGCATTGGAAGGAGTAATTCCTTTATTTTCAGCTCCATACAAAAAAGTAAAACACGCGGGGATCAACTTATTTTTCACCCTTACTTCGGCCATCATTGGCCTTGGCCTGGCCTGGCTCTTACTGCGTGCGTCCAATTTTGTATCCGAAAACCAGTTTGGGTTACTTTACCTGGTGGAAATGCCTTTATGGCTACAGGTCATTGTAGGTATACTTTTGCTAGACCTTATAGGCGCTTATTTCATTCATTGGCTAGAGCATCGTGTTAAATGGATGTGGCAATTTCATTTGGTACATCATAGCGATACAAATGTAGATGTCACCACCGGTTTACGCCACCACCCGGGTGAGACATTGTTCCGGATCTTTTTTACTATCGTAGCCGTGATGGTGGTTGGTGCGCCGATTGGATTTGTCATGTTGTATCAAAGTCTGTCTGTCCTTTTCGCCCACATTACCCATGCTAATATCAAGATGCCGGTCAAGCTCGACCGCGTATTGTCCTATATTTTTGTCACCCCACTGATGCACAAAGTGCATCACCATTATGCACAGCCATTGACGGATACTAACTATGGCAACATTTTTTCTATTTGGGATCGTTTGTTCAAAACCTTTGCGCAGGTGGATAAAACGGAAGATCTTGTTTACGGTATAGATACACATATGGATCCCCGGGAAAATTCAGCGTTAGATAATTTGTTAGCGATCCCTTTTAAGAAATATCGCCCACCGGTAGGCGCAAAGTTTGGTGAACGCGAGGTCATGGATGAACATGTAGCTTCTTAAGACAAGCAAAATAGCTAATAACGTGAGTTGGATGGCCTGGGTAGCGAAGTTCCCCAGGCACAAATGCACTAAAATACACCCAGCTTACTAGCCAAAATTACCCCGGGTAACATCAAAGCGATAAATGATTATAGGGCCAGGCTAATGGGATTAGTCCACATGAGTTCGAAGTGCAGTTACAATCAAACTCATGTTTAACTTAAGGCCGGGCAGGGTCCAAATCCTTTCAAAAATCATATCTAAACCTCTCATCCCACCCCTCGAGATGGAATATGATGGCGTCGTCTTCCCTTGTTTTTAAGGGGCTGAGATCGAAATTTTTTGTTTCTGAAAAGGCGGCCCTGCAGTCCCCGGCATCCTCAACAACCAGCTTTATCCACCGCTGTACCGGGTTAGACTCTGCCACAATCCCTGCATCCACTAGCTTCATGTCTACCTCTTTGGAGCACCCACTAAAATTAAACGTGAGTTGCAGGCAATCTCCTACTTGTGCCACTTTTTCGATTTGAATGGGGTGCGATTTCTTCTTGTAAAGGCTTGAATCCTCTACTAAAATGGCATCGCATTTTCCCGCAACGTCATCTGCCGGGTAATCGATCTTTTTCTCCCATCCTTCTAAGTTAAAATGTAGACGGGGCGCCCCAGCAGTTAGTGCAGGGGCCAAGTCGAAACTGGCGGTTTTCGAAAAGGCAGCTAAACAATCGCCGGCTTCACTTACCAGCAGCTTGAGGTTGCGC
Source organism: Fulvivirga sp. (assembly GCA_028280565.1). Classification (GTDB taxonomy): domain Bacteria; phylum Bacteroidota; class Bacteroidia; order Cytophagales; family Cyclobacteriaceae; genus Fulvivirga. The sequence goes on along the minus strand of JANQLQ010000039.1, from coordinate 486 downwards.
CCAGGGGGATCAGTTTGTGAAACGGTACCTTCGTCTACTAATTTTACGGATACGTCATCATCACATCCGCTAAACGAAAACGTTGTTGTCAGGCAGCTGCCATCTACAGCCACGGACTGTATGGCTAAGGGGTGCGAGACGTTTTTATATTCTGCAGCATTAATTACTACAAAGCTGCCGCATTCCGGCTCCAAAGAAGCATCGTCTTCTTCGCAGCAAGAAGACATTATAATCAACAGCAGGAAAGAGTAAAGTAGAGAGGTCTTCATTTTAGTAGGTGTTTTTCACTTGTAAGACCCAGTATTCGGGGAAAGGGTTGGTTCAGGGCTGGAAATGACATAATAAAAAAAAACGGATCGTCTTGGCGAGGCTGGCGGTGAGGGTGCTGGGGGCTACGAAGCCATCCCCACAACAGGTGAGTTAGCTACACTGCTTGCGAGCGTTAATAGTCGGGGGATCGCTTCACGCAAACCCATGAACCCGCCC
>JANQLQ010000256.1 GCA_028280565.1 Fulvivirga sp. | reverse complement strand
TTCATGGTAATATGTTTTTTTGATAGCTCTAAGGTACTTAGGGCGGGCCGATCTGGCAACAACTAGATCGGCCTTTTTCTTAGCTTAATAGCATTGAGGCATCCCTTCGGGGAAAGAAACCGAACCAAAAGAAAAAGGCGCCGGCAACAGAGCCCATTTTCCCAGCAAAACGCACTATCCAGACCCTACAGGCCGCTTACCCACAATCCTCAAATGGGCCGCGCTGTTCCTGGAGGTCTCCCCTCCATACGCTAATTGAATTTTTAAGGATGCCCTACGCTAGCCTCATTACGCCTATTTTTTCTTTTAGACATTGGTGCTTATCATTGTCACTTCTCGAAACGACACATACGCATTAACACCTGGCAGATCATACTCGCAAGTGGGGCCACTGGCATTATCATAGGACTATCAAAGTCGGGGATCAAGGGCATTGCTATGCTAGCCGTAGCTATTTTGGCAATCACTTACGAAACCAAGGCCTCCACGGGGATCATGCTACCGATCCTAATTGGAGCTGATGTTGTAGCGGTATGGTATTATCATCGTCATGCTCAATGGGGGTATTTGATTCGCCTGGCCCCATGGATGGCGCTGGGGGTTTTAGTGGGTGTTTGGAGTGGTAAGGATCTCCCTAACGAAGTTTTCAAACAGGGAATGGCCATGGTGATCCTGGTAAGCGTAGTTTTTATGTTTTGGTGGGACAGGAGCAAAAAAACGGTACCGCGTTCAAAGGTCTTTGCCCCGTTTATGGGGCTAGCCGCCGGGTTTGCTACCATGGTGGGCAACCTAGCCGGGGCATTTTCTAATATCTACTTCTTAGCCATGCGGTTGCCAAAAGAACAGTTTATAGGTACGGCCGCCTGGTTATTTTTTATGATCAACCTTTTTAAGCTACCTTTTCATATATGGGTATGGGAAACCATTAATAAGGATTCATTGCTTATTAGCCTGCAAATATACCCGGCTGTCTTGGTGGGCTTTTTTGTAGGGGTGAGATTGGTCAAGTACATTCGTGATCAGAATTACCGGCAAATGATCCTGCTATTAACGGCTTTGGGAGCCGTGATCATTTTCCTTCGGTAGGTTGACAATTTAAGGCGTTTATGGATTTTTTAATTGCCCCCTTGGATAAGAGGAGTTTAAAACAATTTGAAATCTTAAGTCCCTTAATACCAACCTGTTATTATGACAATATAAGAGTAAATCCATCCGTTGACTTCAACATGTCACAAAATTTTGTTATTTAGTATAAGCAAGAAACCCAGTAGTTTGAACTATGGTAAAGAGAGTGTTTCTTATACTTTGGTCCCTTTGGACTGTGCCTTTATTAAGCCAAGACCTTAGCCTTGTCAAGGAAAAGGAGACACTGGTCAAAACCCAGTATGGCTTCGAAAAGTTGACGACTTTGCTATGGCTTTCTGATCACTACCGATCCACAGACTCTAGAAAGGCGCAAAGGTATGCCAAACAGGCCAACCTGATGTCTGATAATTTCTTAGAGTCAGCGGCCTCACTTACAGAGGCTCAAGTTGCTACTGCCATCTCGGGAAAGCTATCTTATGGAAAAGTCCAATACCAACGGGAGAACTATGTGGACGCGCGAAAGGTCTTTAAAGAAGCTCTAAAAGCCGCCAGTGATAACAACTATTGGAAAGGAGGGGAGGAGGCCAATCTTTACTTGCAAAGGATCGATTCACTCTCGGCCAGCGGAAAATTTAAGGAAAACATATTCAACCGTACCTTGAAGGAGCTGGATGTCAGCTCGGCTTTCTCCAATTCTAAAAACAGTATGGCCACAGCTACGGAATTGAAGATGGCGAAACATTACGAAACACGGGGTAACTTTTCAAGTGCCATTTTCCATTATCGCAAAGCGGTAAATTTGTTAAAAAACCGTGGTGAATTCGAGAAGGCCAAGGAGATCGAAAGGAAAATACAGACCTACCAGGATATGCACAGGGCTGACTCGGTGAGGCAGGAGATCACACGGCAGTCTGACAGCACGCACAACCTCGTATTACCGCCACCGGGTCAAGAGGTGGTGTCACGTTCTGTAGTGCCATCCCCGGTACAAATAGAGCAAGATGACCAGGCTGAAATGGACCAATTAAAAGCAATTGCGGAAGACCTTGAAAGAAAAGAGGATTATCAAGACGCGTTGGAATATTACAAAAGACTCACGGCATTGCAACGTAAATGGGAGCAGGACAGTCTCCAGCAAATTTCCGCAAGGAGCTTAGCCGAAAGTGAAATGGAACGGTTGCGGCAGCAAAACGAGATCGCTGACCTGAACATTGTAGCGATTCAACGTGAAAAAGAAGAGGAAGTTCGGCTTAAAAATATCTTAGTCATTATTGCTACCATCATAGGCATAGCTACTTTCGGTATCCTCTTTCTCTATGTTACCAAGCGCAAGAAGCATCGCCAGTTGTCGGTGGCCTACGACGATTTGGATATTGCCAAAGGCCGTCTTGAGGCCGCTGAAAAACATATTGTGAAGCTATTAGAGCAGCAGGTTTCACCGGAAATCGCTTCTGCTTTGATCACGGAAAAGCCACAACGTCGTAAACAATTCGTCACGGTGATGTTCTTGGATATCCGGGGTTTTACGCCGATTGCTGAAAAGATGAATGCGGAGGAGCTCATTGAATACCAAAACAACGTATTTGGGTTTATGATCGAGATCATTACGCGACTCAAGGGCAATATCAATCAATTTATGGGAGATGGGTTTATGGCTACTTTCGGCGCCCCGGTATCGCATGGAAATGATGCTCAAAACGCTTTCTTAGCGGCAAAAGAGATCTTGCAGGAGATCAAAGAGCGCAACCTGGCTGAAAAAATCCCGCATACTGTATTGGGCATTGGCTTGCATGCCGGTGACGTGGTTACCGGGAATGTGGGTACCGAAACACGGAAACAGTTTTCGGTGACTGGCAATACGGTGATCATTGCTGCGCGTATAGAGCAACTGAACAAGACGTATGGTTCACAATTGATCATTACGGAGGAAGTATATAGCCGTTTGGGATCGTGCGACTACGATAAGCCTTTCGAAACCTTGGAAGTCAACGTAAAGGGCCGGAAAAGGCCTGTGAAGATCCTGATTATGGACCAGCAGGCCACGGCGGTTGAGGAATAATACAAAGGGGATACTTTCGAAATTTCGTTTCAACTTTTTTCTTTTATCCTGGTAACTTCCGGGGGGTAAATGCTGGGGAGTTGACCTATTCAACGGTAGGTGTTTTTCCCGGGATATTCTTATGCATAGGAGCATTTTTGGAAGATTTTGGGCCTTTCCCATAAAGTTTAAAGAAGGCGACCTGTACTTCGGGTGATTGCCCATCACTGCTTTTCCATTTTTTTATTTTCCACCTAACAAACCGCAATTTTTAGGGTGATGTCCATCATTTTATTATGATGAATTATGACCGTAATTAAAAGAGTCTATAAAATATCCTACGCCATAAACATTACCACTATGGAATATCGCAAATTTGTCTACAAATTCGGTGGCGGAAACGCTGAAGGTAACAAGTCAATGAAAGCTTTACTTGGCGGCAAAGGTGCCAACCTTGCTGAAATGAGCGCTATAGGCCTTCCTATCCCTCCCGGGTTTACCATTTCAACAGAAGTCTGTAAATACTATAACGAACATGACCGATCCTGGCCAAACGGGCTGGAAGAGCAAGTGAAGGAAAGCATCTACTTTTTAGAGGGGTTAATGGGATTGGATTTTGGTGATGCTGAAAATCCACTATTGGTTTCGGTCCGTTCCGGGGCGGCCAACTCCATGCCCGGCATGATGGATACGGTGCTGGACCTTGGCTTGAATGACAAGTCCGTTGAGGGGCTAGCCCAAAAAACAGGCAACCCTAGGTTCGCGTATGATTGCTATCGCAGGTTTATCGATATGTTCAGTGATGTGGTGATGGGGATAAGCCATGATCATTTCGAGCACGTATTGCAAAAGCTTAAAGATGAAAAAGGGGTCACTGATGATACCGCACTAGGGATTAGTGACTTGAAAGAATTAGTAAATCGTTACAAAGCTGTATACCGGAAAGCTACCGGGCATATGTTCCCACAAGATCCTAAGGAACAGTTGTATTTCTCTATTAATGCCGTTTTTGGCTCTTGGAATTCGAAGCGCGCCAGGACCTACCGTAAGATCAACCGGATCACGGGCCTTTTAGGAACTGCCGTAAACGTGCAGGCTATGGTCTATGGGAATATGGGCGATGACTGTGCCACGGGCGTGTGCTTTACCCGGAACCCCGCCGACGGCACGGATGAGCTTTTCGGTGAATTCCTGGTCAATGCACAAGGAGAAGACGTGGTGGCAGGAATACGTACTCCCCGTAATATCAACGAGCTGAAAGAAATCATGCCGGAATGCTACGACGAGCTCGTGGAAATTACCCATAAGCTCGAGGAGCATTATAGAGACATGCAAGATATTGAATTTACCATACAGCAAGATCATTTGTTCATCTTGCAGACCCGGAATGGAAAACGTACAGGTACTGCTGCCATTAAGATTGCGGTAGATATGGTCAACGAAGGTATCATTTCACGCAATGGAGCTGTGCAGAATTTGGTAGAGCCCAGGCACCTGGACCAGCTCCTGCACCCACAACTGGGCAAATCCGCTATCCAAGAACAAGATATCTTAGGGCAGGGGTTGCCTGCTTCTCCCGGCGCTGCCGTAGGCAAAGTAGTTTTCAATGCTGACGATGCAGAAACTTGGAATGCTAAAGGAGAAGATGTGATCATGGTACGTATCGAAACCAGCCCGGAAGATGTAGGAGGTATGGCGGCGGCTAAAGGTATCCTTACTTCACGAGGAGGTATGACAAGCCACGCCGCCGTAGTGGCTCGAGGCTGGGGAAAACCTTGCGTGGCCGGTTGCCAAGACATTGTGATCAACTATGACACGCAGTCTTTTACGAATGGCGAAATTACGGTCAAGGCAGGGGATTGGATATCCATCGATGGAGCTAGGGGCATAGTCATCAACGGCCAGAAACCGGTGGAAGAACCTACCTTGGAAAAGAATTACCATACCTTTATGGAATGGGTGGACGAAGTACGTGACATGTACGTGAGAACGAATGCTGATACACCGAAAGACGCGAAGCTAGCCCTAAATTTTGGCGCGCAAGGTATTGGCCTTTGCCGTACAGAGCATATGTTCTTCGGCGATGATCGTATCGCCGCTATCCGCAGGATGATCGTTGCAGAAACGCAACAGGAACGAAAGCGAGCACTAGCTAATCTCATCCCTTACCAGCGAAAAGATTTTATAGAGATCTTTGAACTTATGAAGGACCTGCCGGTGACTATCCGGTTGCTAGATCCACCACTGCATGAATTTTTGCCCCAAGAGTCGCAAGAGATCAGGCAGCTGGCCAAAGAGTTAGGGATCCCTTTTAAAAAGTTGGAGAATAAGATCAGGACGTTGAAAGAATTCAATCCTATGCTGGGTCATCGCGGATGCAGATTGGGGATCACCTTCCCGGAAATAACCGAAATGCAAACCCGTGCCATACTGGAGGCTGCCATCCACATGAAGAAAAAAGGCGAAATGGTCAGGCCCGAGATCATGATACCGCTGGTGGGCACATCGGAAGAGTTTATCCACCAGCACGAGGTGATTGACCATACCGCGGAACAAGTGTTTGAGGAGCATGATGAAAGTGTGAGTTACAAAGTAGGCACTATGATAGAGATCCCAAGGGCAGCCATTGTAGCGGATAGGATTGCCGAAGAAGCGGAATTCTTCTCGTTTGGCACGAACGATCTCACCCAGATGACCTATGGATATAGCCGTGATGACGCCGGTAAGTTCTTGGAGATATACATGAAAGAAGGCATTTTGAGAGATGATCCCTTCCAGATCTTAGACCAGGAAGGTGTCGGAAGACTAGTGCAAATGGCCACAGAAAGAGGTCGAGCCGCCAAACCCGATCTTAAGGTGGGCATCTGCGGTGAGCACGGAGGCGACCCTACCAGTGTTAGGTTCTGCTATGACCTGGGGTTAAACTATGTTTCCTGTTCCCCTTACCGTGTGCCCGTAGCCCGGCTGGCAGCAGCACAGGCACGACTGATGTCGGATCCTGTGGTGAGAAAAGAAGAATTGGTGGGATAAGTATTCGCTATCAGACTTTCGTAAATTATTGTTCCCAGTTTATTCACCGGGTGACTTAACGTCACCTGGTGAGTGTGGGAGCTTTTTTCCAGCTTACGTTTAATCGCGTTTAAGAAAAAAGTCTTGTTGATGCTTTTTTACTAAACAAGACTAATGGATCAATCGTGTTATTGGAGGGAATGGTATATGGGTGTTCCACGGCCAAAGTGAGTGTTATTGCAGAAAAAACCTGGTTTAATATCCAAGCCTGAATTTATAGTCATTGCAGGCCCCAACGGCGCTGGTAAGTCTACAACAAGCCCCAACATCCTTGAACCATTTGGCATAAAAGCATTCGATTGGGACAAATGGTTTCAATTGAAATGGGGGAATTTTAATTACGATCCGGCTGTAATAGATGGTGGTCATTTCCAGCAATGAAAAATGCCCTAGGCCGGGTATTACAACAATATTTATATTTCGGAATGATCATTCTTCATACTATATTTCAGCTATGTACTATCCACTAAACCTAAATGGTGTCTATATCTATCCATTATTCGGTGATTTCCTAAAAGGCAAGCCTTATATTTTTGATTTTTCCTCCAAAAACTCAAAAACATTGGAGTATAACCCAGCTGATTTCAAGCAATTCAATGATATGGTTTTTGATGAAATGAGCAGATCCTCCTGCCATTGGGGAATTGGCAAATACTTAGAAGAAAGGAAAAATCTACTAAGAGATTATCCCAATATCATCGAAGAGAAAAGGTATTACCATCTCGGTCTTGATATTGTAGTACCCTTTGATACCCCGATGTTTTCTCCTTTGGATGCCGAGGTTTATAGGACAGGGAAAGAAACCCAGGTTGGCAATTACGGGGGGTATATCCTGTTAAAACATAATATAAATAATACTGTCTTTTATTCCTTCTATGGGCATCTAAAAACCCCACATAGGGTAAGTACTGGTGATATAATAAAGGCTGGCCAAGAATTTGCAAGAATCGGGCAGGAAAGTGACAGTGGTGGCTGGTTTTGTCACACACATTTACAAATCCTTACGCAACAAGCTATTGATGATGGTTATACAAATTGGGGATACATTTCGACGGCATTAATGGCATCAATAGAAAAATACTTCCCATCCCCATACTTTCTCTTCAAATACTAGTTGTTTACTTTTTTATCCTTGCCTCAATGACTCAGTCGGGCAGAAATGAAAAAAGTAAAAGCGCTACGGTTCAGAGGGAGTTTGACGACTCATCAGGGGCCGTCATGACTCGAGAGTCAAAGCGCCTGTCCCGAACTCGATTCGGAAAACATACATGCCTTTCCCCGTTAAGTGTGCATTTCTTTCCTGGTCATCCGGGGTAGGGCATATGTGCCGTGCCAGGTTAAAACCGGGGATTCTGAGTTCATTTCATATCCTAAGTCTTCCCAGGACGGAGATCGAAGAAAAAACCGGGCGTCAAGAATGGTCACATTCCCTTTTTGAGAAAGGATAACACAGTAAGCAACGCCCAAAAAATGACACATGTAAACGCGCTTACTTTCATACTCGCTTCTGCCGTTGACAATATGACCTGTCTTTCGGACTCAAAATAACCCATCATGGCCAAGAACTCTCTAAACCACCCAATAGATATGAAGAATAACATAAGAGTAAAAACAAAAGCCAACGAGAGGCAGACCAATGCTGAGAGTGATAGCATCAACTTAGCCATTTGTCACCTCCTTTCTTTGAATTTTGTAGCGCCATAATCACTCTCTTTCTTTTTTTACAGGTCTCAAAATGATCAAAGCTCATTATACTCTGCAATAGCCCTTACAAACACATCCGAAAATCCCCGGGCACGCAACTTTCGCATATTTCGTACCGCTTCTCTCTTCGTATCGAATATGCGGATGTAGTAGCGATCAAGTCCGTCCATCCCGCTGGTCATTCTCACGGTTTCGTTCCTAAACTTTGCCATATAGTCCTCGTTGGGCGGAATGCCCCTGTTTGTTGCCACGATCTGCACCGTATATCCGCTTATTTTCATGTTATCTGTTAAGGCTGAAGGATCGATAAGAATGGTTCTTTTATCATAGATCGTTCTTGCAGATCCCAGGAAAGACTGCTGAAGTAACACGCCCCACTCAAGCATTTTTTCCGCCAGTTTGAGGTTATTGGTTTCGATGGATTGGATCGCCTTCAAATTAGCAGGGTTGACCAGTGTATCCAACTCCAGGTATGCCTTGGCGTTTTGAGCGATCAGCGGTAAGACTGCTGGCCTGGGGTCCGAGACCCCTTCAAAGTCATAATTTGAACTTTGACCACCAGGTTCACTGACCCGGGATTGAATGGGGGAGGCACTTTCCAGGATCGCCTGGGCATGTGCTGAATTTTTTAGGCTACGCTGCTGGTTCGAGTACTGGAATGAATAGCCATAGGTAAAGCGTTTTTGCAGGTTCCGTATGTACGGGGTATAGTTTTGATTCACCCTTACCAGGCGTTCCTTTAGGCTTTCCATAGACGTGCCGGCAGGACCGTTTGCGTTTTCCATCATCAAGTCCTTTACCAGGTAATCTTTCATTACCAGGTTAATGGAATCGGCGAATGTCAATGAGTGGCGAATCCTGGATAGGAGGCCGCCTTCCATGTTGCTGTTCTCAATGGCCTGGTTGATTTGGTTGAGGTTCTTTTTCCAGTCGTTGTAAATACTTTGAAGCAAGTCGTTGTTTTCGTTCAATTGCCGGATCAAACCCGAGGTGAAATTACCGGCATCATGAAGTTGAATTTTAAGCCGGGCATTCTGATCAAAAAGGTTGCTGACTACTTTTTTTAACCGCACATTGGCAGCCAGCAGACCTAGTATTTCCAACTCATGTGTCGAACTATAGGAACTGATCATGAGCCGCGTAGCCCTGGTTCTACTTGCCAGGTCGTTGGCCAGCTCATGACATGCAGCCTGGGTCGTATTGATGATGTTTTGCTGCGAAACACTCTCATTTCTAAGCCCGGTGAAAACTTCAGCGCCTTCAGTGCCGTTGACTAGCCGGATCGTATTTTTATTTATCACACGGTCGGCGGTATTGATCACCTCCAGGGCGGTGTTTACTTTCGAATGACTCACTACCAGGTTTAGGAGAAGTGCGTCCTGGAAAAGACCGAAGCGTGCCAATCTTAACAGGTAGGATGCATCTTCCTTGATCACTTCGTCAAGCTGATCTGAATTGAGTGCCAGGGTATTTAATGCCTGGATCGCAGAGTCACCGGGAACGACCCGGTTATCAGTGGACTGGCTTTCGAAAGCAATGCTTATTTGGGTGCTGTGGATATCCAGTGAACCGCTATGCCCCTCAGAAGTATAGTAGGATTGGCCCGATGGATAAGTAGAAAAGTAGGCATCAAATCCTTTGGTATTGATCAGCTCCCCCATATTGGTGACTGGACTCCACTCTTTCCACGAAGATTCGTCGAGTCTTTCTGTCATATAAATATCAAAACCGCCCACACCTTCGTGTCCGTTGGAAGAAAAGAACAAAACTTTTTTGTCATGTGTGAGAAAAGGGGAGATCTCAGACCCTGGTGAATTGATGTTTTGACCTAAATGAATGGGACCCTTCCAGGTATTTTTTTCTTTATGGTACAGGTGGAGGTCTTCCTTCCCATAAGAGTGGACACTTTCTGTGGCATAGATGATCACATCCTGCTCCGGGCTGATATAGTATGAGCGCACATCTCCCGGGACCTGGATCTTAAGCGGAAAGTTGACAGGGGCTGTCCATTTATCATTGACCATATAGGTCAAAGCGATGCCATGCGTTCTTGTGGTAGCCCTATTGACGTATGAATTGAGCAGGAAGAGTGAGTTGCTCCCGTTGATGCCAATGACGGCATTGTTCAGTTCTGAGTTGAGTTTCCTCAGGTTGACGGCTTCTTTCCACCGACCTAATTGATCTTTATCCGTAAACCAAATGTCCTGCCCTGCGTTTTTTCCACCAATGTTATGTTCGTAAAACGAGCGCACAAAATATAACCTGTCCCCATCGGGGGACAATAATGGCAACAGCTCTTCTGCCTGTGTGTTGACCATTTCAGTGAGCGGTTTCGGATATTCTTTAACAGTGATGCGTTGCGCCCTGTTGACAAAAGGGAGGCATGTGAGTATGAGAAAAAGTATTAGAGAGTATTTCATATTTCTGTCCTAATTAGTAGTTTTAATGGAGGCCGACTACCACATCGGTACGTATTTGCCATAATTAAAAAGCCTCAAGCCAATGACAATCTCATGACTGCCTGAGTTGGTGAGGGCCGAGTTTGCTGATGTCCATTCAAATGAATACCCGATATCCAACAAGTCATTCACTACATAGCCAAACATGGAAACAAAATGCTGGTTGGTCCGATACGAAATACCGGCATATGCATTTCGCTGGTACCTGACACGTGCCCCTATGTCCAGCAAGAATCTCTGCTGATCTGCTTTCCTGGCGTGGAAATTGGGGATGAGCTCAAATTGTGAATCCAGTGCATAGCTGTACCCCCCGATGATGTGGTGGGCGACTTCCCTGTCATGCACCTCTCGATGATCACTAGAAGGATATAGGTTCATCATGGCATAGCTAAAGTAAAATTGGTCCGAGTGCGCGGATAAGCCAAAGAGGAATTTTAAGCTGTTTCTTTGTAATCCACTAGCCAGGTAGTTTTTATAGGTCTCATCATTTTCCGGGTTGCGTACGGTCAGGTTATCCACATCGATTCTTGTATGGTTGATTCCGCCTGATACACCCAGGGATAGACTAATATCCCTATGGATATTTACATGCACTGCTGAAGAAATCAGCCCTTCCGTCTGCCTGAATTCACCTACCTCGTCATTGATCACATATCCGCCCAAACCGACCTTTACGGGCTTTTTAGCGTATGGACTCGTGTCATCGACCTGGTGCGAATTATATTTATAAGCGTTTCTCCCGGGCCTTATCGTTCCGTTGGCCGAAAAAAACTGCGTTGTCGGTGCCCCGTCTACGTCTGCCCATTGACTCCTGGTTCCCATTTTGATGTCAAGAAAGTTGCTGGCCCCGGTTAACCCGGGGGCAAACGTAGGCATGATCTTAAAATATTGCCCGATAAAGACATTGTTTTGCCCCAACGCCAGGTGGGTTAGAAGCAACAAAAGGAGAGAAAATGAAGGTTTTTTCATCGTAATAATGCTGATTGAATGGTTATAAAAGAATAGTTACGGTACCCTTGTATATATGCGGTCCGTTTTGGACCAGGTATAAGTAGGATCTGGTGGGCAGTAACCTTCCACGAGAGGTGCCATCCCAGGAACGGGTATATCCATCATTGGAACTAAAAATGATTGTGCTGTGCCGATCGTAGATCCTCATGGATGCATTTTCGGAAAGATCATCGATGATCCAGCGATCATTTGCACCGTCACCATTGACTGTTGGGGGGATGGTCACCCCTGTTGCGGAACCGGTATAGCCCACGACCTCAACTTCGGCTGGAGAGGTAGGGGTAATTCCGTATTCGATGCCATCAACGGCAAAGTCCTGGCTATATAATGTAATTGCAAACACCACTAAAGGGAGGGCCAGGCACCCTTTTGATCGGATTTTATACTGTACTTGTTTTTTCATCGGTCTGTCCTAAATAGATAATTAGGAGCATGGATTAAATTGAAGTTTTCTATGATCGCAGCTTCGGTTTTCGCCTCCCGTTGATCACCCTACGAGAACAGTCTTTTTTAATGATACCTACTCTGCTGAGAGGAATGCTGGTATGTTTCTCGTTAGGTCATGGCCGGGAAATTAAGGGCAGGAAGTGATTCACTTCCTGCCCTATCAACTCAACCTAAACTTTCCAACTCCCTTCGTGCTCCAACATTAAGGGGTGGAAAAAATTAGCAGCAAAACCTAGCACTACGTATGTAAGTTGTAGCAAAGATGGCGATGGAGAGTGCGGACGGACTGTGCGAAAAACGTTAAAACCTATGCGAAAAACGTCTAATGAGTGATTCGAGACGGGGTTTCCTTGATTGAGCCCCTTCCGGGATGGAAGAATACACATTTTCATGAGTGAAGCCCACCTTCGGACGGGTAAATATGGACTTTTCCCATTGAAGCATACATTTTCCATGTTAGGCATGCATTTTTCTGCTGAAGTACGCATTTTGCTACTTGAAGTGTTATAAAAGAATAGTCACGGTACCCCTGTAGGTATGCGGTCCGTTTTGGATCGCATACAAGTAAGATCCGGGGGGCAGTGGCCTTCCACGAGAGGTGCCATCCCAGGGGTGGGTATATCCATCCTCGGAACTAAAAATGATGGTGCCGTGTCGATCGTAGATACTCACGGATGCATCCTCGTAAAGATTATCGATGATCCAGGTATCATTTGCACCGTCGCCATTCGGGGTAAAAGCCGTAGGGATCACAGGGGGGGAGTACGGTGTTTCTTGCCATGGAAGTACAAATCGTAGGTGGTCGTTCTGCACGGTCACCGTCCAGCTTGTTTCACTGGAGTTGCTCTCGCTATCGGTAGCCGTGATGGATACTTCATAGACATTATCCTCATTGGCATCTGCGGGGGCTTCGAAGTCCCTGGCGATCATGGTGACCACGCCAGTGGAACCATCGATGGAGAAAGCTTCTGCATCTGTGCCTCCCAGTGTCCATGTCACGGTGCCCTTAGGATCATCCCCGTAAAGAGAAGGCGTAACGGATGTGTAGACGGTGCTTTCCGGGAGGATGACGTCAGCGATGGCGTTGATGGTGAATGCTGCGGACGCACAATTACCGGCCGACTCCACGGTTACAGCTTGCTCACAGGAAGCGGTATTCCCGGTATCATCGCTCACGATCCAGGTCACGGTAGTTGTCCCGGTACCGAAGGCATAAGTATCGGGGTCTATATCCATACCATTTACCTGTGCGACAATAGTAGCAACGGAACAGTTATCATCGACCGTAGGGTTACCAAGGTCAACCGTGGTGGTACAATCGCCCGTACCATTATGAGCGGTATGGGCCACTACATCGGCGGGACAGGCTATGGTGGGAGCAACGGTATCCACAACAGCTACAATGACCTGCGTGGCCGCCTGGTTGGGGAAACCTGTAGTGGTGCTTTCCGCTACATTAGCTTGCACCTCTATGGTGATATCATTGCAGGGCGACGTGGGTACAAGGGTAGCGGTATAGGTCGATCCGCTGCCCTTAAGGTCGCTTACCGTGGCATTGGTCACTTGAATATCCCCCAACTCAAAACCTGTAACCTCGCCATCAAATGTAATGTTTACCGTAAAGGGCTCCAGGTTATCCACACTTTGTGGGGCATCAAGGGTGGGCTGGGGAGGGATAGTGCCATCCGATATGGATCTGAAGCCATGCCATCCATTATCTTTGTAAGCTTGTATCCTGCCTGTGGGCACTACCAGGTCTATTTGATCACGGCCTGGATCTTGAAAGGCACCTTCGCGGAGTATTGGTGGGTCGTTACGCTCCACCGTCACCAGGGTAAGGTTCGGGTTGTCACGAAAGGCCCCTGGCATTATCATTTCCACACTGCCCGGTATGGTCACCTCGGTCAAATTGGCGAACCTAAAAGAGTGGACCCAAATAAGGAACACCATAAAGTTGTCCATGCCATGCTCCACCGTTGGGGGGATGGTCACCACACCTCCCGGACCGGTATAGTCCATCAACCCAACCGTTTTATGGAGTGTATTATTAGCAACCTGGTATGTGATGTGATCGACTGTAAACCTGCCCCCGATCTCTGCCCGTCCCTTGATGGATCTGAAGCTTGTCCAGCCGTTGGCTGGTTCGTTATAAGCATCCAGGGCACCGCTGGGGACGAACACATCTATTTGGCTACGGTTTGTAAAGGCATTTGCGGCAACCAGCCGTGGGGGATCGGTCGCCTCTACCTCCAGCACCCTCAAAGTTGGGTTGTCGTTAAAAGCATTACTCCCAATACTTACCACACTGCTTGATATGATCACACCGGTCAATCCCTTTTCTTGGAAAGCTCCATTACCAATAGCGGTCACCGTGTAGTTGGTGCCTCGGTCGTTGACCGTTTCGGGAATTTCCACCTCTGTATCCGTACCGGTGTAGTCCACCACCATTACTTCGGTAGGAGAGGTGATTCCGTATGTGATGTCATTAACGGTAAAGATTCCGTAGCTGATGGACCTGAACCCGTCCCATCCATTATCTTTATAGGCTTGTATCCTGCCTGTGGGCACTACCAGGTCTATTTGATCACGGCCTGGATTTTGAAAGGCACGTTCGCGGAGTCTTGGTGGATCGTTACGCTCCACCGTCACCAGGGAAAGGTTCGGGTTGTCACGAAAGGCTCCTGGCATTATTGTTTCCACACTTCCCGGTATGGTCACCTCGGTCAAATTGGCGAACCTAAAAGAGTGGATCCAAATAAGGGCCACCGTAAAGGTGTTCGGGCCATGGTCCACCGTTGGGGGGATGGTCACCACACCTCCCGGACCGGTATAGTCCATCAACCCAACCGTTTTAGAGCGTATATTATTAGAAACCTGGTACGTTATATGATCGACTGTAAACCTGTCGCCGCTCTCTACCGGTCCCTTGATAGATCTGAAGCCCGTCCAGCCGTTGGTTGGCTCGTTATAAGCATCCAGGGCATCCATCGGGACGAACACATCTATTTGTTTGCGGTTTGCAAAGGCAGTTGTATCGAGTACGGGTGGATCATTGGCCTCTACTGTCACCAGGGTAAGGTTCGGGTTGTCAAAAAAGGCCTGGTACCCTATACTATCCACACCGTCCGATAGGGTCACCTCGGTCAATTGGTTTCCATAAAACATCCATCTACTAATACTTTTCACACTGCCCGGTAGGGTCACATTTGTCAACCGGTTACTACCAAAAGCAACCTGCCCGATACTGGTGACACTGTTGGGTATCTCAATACTGGTCAAGTTGTTATCAAAAAAAGCATCATCCCCGATCCTTTTTATACTATTGGGAATCTCAACGCTGGTCAATTTTGGCCCTCCCAAAAGTGAAGCTCGAAAAGCCCTGTCTCCAATAGCGGTCACCGTGTAGGTATTAGGGCCATTATTCACCGTTGGAGGGATGGTCACCATGGTACCTCCTGCCGTGTTATAGCCTGTTGCCGTTACTTCAAGGGGCGCCAAAGAAGTAATTTTGTATGTTATGTTCCCGACAATGAACGTGCCCCCGGCCTCCTCATCCGTAATGGATTTAAAATAGTTATTCCCTCCATACCAATTACTATAAGCGGATTTGGTTCCTTTGGGCACTATTAAATCTATTTGACCATTGCGGTCTTCATGTGTTGGTGGTACTGCTGTTGTTGTTGTAAAGATGTCGCTTTCAACCACCGGGGGATTGATAGCCTTTATATGTACTGTATTAAGTGCTGGGTTATTCGCAAAAGCCCAGGGGCCAATGCTGGTCACATTTTCGGGTAGGGTCACACTCTCCAGGTTGTTCCCTCCAAAAGCGCTGGTTTCGATCGTGGTCACACTGTTCGGTATCTCGATACTGGCCAATTGGTTATAAACAAAAACAGTATTCTTGAGCACTGACACGCCATCGGGAATATTGGCACTGGTCAATTGGTTATAGCTAAAAGCACTACTCCCGATAAAGTTCACCGTGTTTGGTATCTCAATACGGGTCAATTGGTTATGGCTAAAAGCACTAGCCGCAATAGTGTCCAAATTGCTTGAACCGGTAAAGATAACTTCGGCCAGGTTGTTTCTACTGAAAGCACCTGTTCCAATAGCAGTTACACTGCCTGGTATGGTTACCTTCTCCAACTTGTAAGGGTCTGAATCATTTTTTTGAAAAGCCCCACTTCCAATGGCGGTCACTGTATAGTCGACACCCTGGTGGTTGATCTCCGATGGGATGATTAATCCTGTTTCCGTACCGGTATAGTCCGTCACCTCTACTTTATTAGGAGTTAAAGCAGTAATTTTGTGTGTTATATTGTTGGCAATGAAGGTGCTCCCGATCTCCGCAGCTTCCGTGATGGATTTAAAATAGCTGGTTCCCCCATACCAATTAGTATCAATATATGTCTTGCGGGCTCCTTCGGGCACCATTAGATCTATTTTACCATGGTGAGTTATACCCTTTGGATATGGATTTGGATTAAATTGAGCAAATGTTGTTGTAAAGACATTGACTCCAATAGTCGGCGGATTGGTAGCCTTTATAAACACTACGGTAATCCCCCTCTCACTTATTGGCACTGGATTTGAATAATAATCAGAAGCATCGGGGTTATTGGCAAAAGCCCAGGATCCAATGCTGGTCACATTTTCCGGTAGGGTCACACTCTCCAGGTTGTTCCCTGCAAAAGCGCTGGTTTCGATCGTGGTCACACGGTTCGGTATCTCGATACTGGCCAATTGGTTATAAGCAAAAACAGTATTCCTGATCACTGACACGCCATCGGGAATATTGGCACTGGTCAATTGGTTATAGCTAAAGGCACCACCTCCAATAAAGTTCACCGTGTTTGGTATCTCAATACGGGTCAGTTGGTTATGGCTAAAAGCACTAGCCGCAATAGTGTCCAAATTACTTGAGCCGATAAAGGTAACTTCGGCCAGGTTATTCCCTGCAAAAGCACTTGTTCCAATAACCGTTACACTGCCCGGTAGGGTTACCTTCTCCAACTTGTAAGGGTCTGATTCATTTTTTTGAAAAGCCCCATTACCAATATGGGTTACAGCATAGCGGGTACCTCGGTAGTTGACCCCTGGGGGGATGATTAATCTTGTTTCCGTACCGGTATAGTCCGTCACCTCTACTTCGGCTGGAGAGGTAGAGGTAATTCTGTATTCGATGCCATCAAGGGCAAAGTCCTGGCCATATAATGTAACTGCAAACACTGCTAAAAGGAGGGCCAGGCACCCTTTTGATCGGATTCTATACTGTACTTGTTTTTTCATAGATATTTCCTGGATAGATGAATGGGAGCATGGCTAAATTTTAAGTTTTCTATAATCGTAGCTTCGGTTTTCGGCTCCCGTTGATCACTGTACGAGAACAGTCTTTTTTAATGATACCTACTCCCCTGGGGGTAACAGTGGTATGTTTTTCGTTAGGTCATTGCCGAGAAATTAAGGGTAGGAAGTCATTGATTTCCTACCCTATCAATCTCAACTTAAACTTTCCCACACCCTTCATGCTACAACATCAAGCACCAGGATAATTATAAATTATAAAGATGGCGAAGGAAGTAGCGAATAGACTATGCGAGAACCGTCAGCATCTATGCGAGAAATGTCAAATGAGTGATTAAGGGCTGATTTTCCTTTGCTGAATCAACTTCGCAACAAGCTTAGCGCAGCTGGTAGGACTATTAATAATTGGTGCAAACGTCCGCTTCTGCTTTAAGATCATATTATCATCAAGATTCCCCCTAGTTGCAGCATGTTGCAACTAGGGGGAAAATTCAGATCTTTATGCTAATTGAATTATTATAAAAGAATAGTCACGGTACCCTTGTAGGTATTTGGTCCATCCTGGATCGCATATAAGTAGGACCCGGCGGGCAGTGAACTTCCACGAGAGGTGCCATCCCAGGGACGAATATATCCATCATCGGAACTGAAAATGATGGTGCCGTGTCGATCGTAGATCCTCACGGATGCATCCTCGGAAAGATCATCGATGATCCAGGTATCATTTGCACCGTCACCATTAGGGGTAAAAGCCGTAGGGATCATAGGGAAGGAAGACGGTACTTGCGATGGCATTTCATCAACAGGGTCGTTTTCCACGGTCACCGTCCAACTTGTTTCACTGGAGTTGCGCTCGCTATCGGTAGCCGTAATGGATACTTCATAGACATTGTCGGTATTGGCATCTGCGGGGGCTTCGAAGTCCCTGGCGATCATGGTGACCACGCCGGTGGAATCATTGATAGAGAAAGCTCCTGCATCTATGCCACCCAGTGTCCATGTCAAGGGGCTCTTAGCATTCCCGGAAAGAACTGGTATAACGGATGTGTAGACGGTGTTTTCCGGGAGGGTGACGTCCTCGATGGCCTCGATGGTGAATGCTACTGTTGCGGACTCACAATTGCCGGCTGCTTCTACGGTCACCGTGGCGGTCGCCATATCCGAATTGTTTCCATGGGTAGCGGTAAGGGTCACCGTTACCGGGGTGTCCACGTCGTCACAGGTAAACGTATCCCTATCCAAACTAAGGTTCGGGGCTTTGTTACAGCCATAGTTGGAACCATCATCCACCTGCCCTGGCGTGATCGTCACCTGTCCGCTGGCATCCAGCTGCACGGTGAGATCCTTTGCCATAGCCACCAGGTTGTCCAAACGCTCTTCCACGGTCACGGTCTGCTCACAGGAAGCGGTATTCCCGGCATCATCGCTCACGATCCAGGTCACGGTCGTTGCTCCAATACCGAACGCGTATGTATCGGGGTCTATTTGCGTACCATTTACCTGGGCGACAACAGTAGCAACGAAACAATTGTCATCGGTAATAGGACTACCAAGGGCAACGGTGGTGGTACAATCGTCCGTACCATTATCCGAGGTATTGGCCACCACATCGGCGGGACCCGCTATGGTTGGATCAATGGTATCCACAGTACCCATGCTTACCTGCGTGGCCGCCAGGTTGGGTAAATTGTTCGCACCCGTGACCACATTGGCCGGCACTTCTATGGTGATACTATTACAGAGTGATGTGGGCGCAAGGGTAGCGGTATATGTCGATCCACTGCCCGTAAGGTTGTTCACCGTGGCATGGGTCACCTGGATATCCCCCAACTCAAAACCGGTAACCTCGCCATCAAATGTAATGTTTACC
>JANQLQ010000250.1 GCA_028280565.1 Fulvivirga sp. | reverse complement strand
GGGTGCGATGGATCTGCCAAACTTTACGGTATTAATTCCTGCTCTCGCGGATCGCTCACCCGGCAAGGCTGCAAGGAATGACGATAGAGAAGTTTTTTTAGTTTTTGATAAGGACATCCAATGGGCTCCTTTATCGATAAATCACTGTTTATCAAATAACTGAATGTGACATAGAAGTAGAACTAGTACCATCCGGCAGCTACTATTTCACTCATACTTAAAATCCATAGTCGGGATACGACGCATTGAACTCATCCGGCTGAAAAGGCGGGTCAATCCTTACTTGATGGAACTCGTACTGTTGAAATAAGCCCTTTTGGTCCTGTACCTTAATGAGCAGGGGGACATGGGTTGATTTATCAATGTACAAAGTCATATGAGGAGAATAATCATTAGGAACTTGGAGGACTTGACCCTCGGATACGTCAAAATAGCCTTCTAACGTAGGATTGGTTTCCAAGATCATATAAGCGCTCACATGTAACTTCCCTGCTATGGATAAGACAGACTCTCCTTTTTTGACCGTGTAATCGACAAATTTAAAATAGGGATTATTAAACTTTAACACCCAGCAGTCTTCGCCCCCGGGCGCTTGGCGACTGCTGATGGTGGTCATTTGATCTAATTGGGTATGATATTTATCGAACAGGAACTGCAGGATGCCCGCAAAATAGTCGAAACCTGAATTATGGATCGTATGATGCTGGTCTTTGATCATCCGGCTGCTCAAAGGTTGTAGCCTAACGTTGAACCACGGGAAACCGCTGGGGTTGATCAAAGCGGTCTCATCTCCCTCCCTGAAAAGGACCTCGATCCCCTCGTCCGGTTGTATTTGGCGGATGTAGACCTTAAAAGGATCGCGATGTAGTTTGATAAAGGCTCTCTGCTTGCGCATTTTCCCGTTGATCCTTTCGGTCTTTCTCATCTCATAGCTTAAGGATTTAACCTGGTCCAGGCGTTGGAACATCTGCCGGGCTACCTCTTCCGGGGACTGCCCGTGGGAAGGGTTAAATACCAGCGCTGAAAAAAAGATCGTAGAAAATTGGAGGACACTGTTCAAGACTGACAAAATTTTATTTTCAAAACAAAGACACCGCCTAGCCCTTGAAGGTTAACGCATTTAGGATTTTTTTATTGGATTTGTAAGGTTGATAGCCAGGAGTAACTCCCGGTAACTCGTTTCTTACGAATGACCATTAATCCTACTAGTACTTGTTTAAGCCGTGTTTTCTTACTTATCTTGGAATTTATACAAATCATTCAAATTAGGTAACGATGAAAAGGATATTTTTCTTCATTTCATTATTGGCAGCATGCTCAACTCCCCAGCAGGAAGTGGAAACTCCCGCCGAGGTGGCCCAGTGGGAGGAACAAGCACAACGGGTGACCATAATCCGCGATCGCTGGGGTGTGCCCCACATTTACGGAAAAACAGACGCCGATGCAGTTTTTGGGTTGCTTTATGCTCAATGCGAGGACGACTTTAATCGCGTGGAAATGAATTACATCAATGCTTTGGGCAGGCTTGCCGAAGTAAAAGGAGAGGCCGAACTGTATCGTGACCTGAGAATGAAGATGTTTATAGATCCTATGGAGATGAGGGCAAAATATGACGAAAGCCCGGCATGGCTAAAAACCCTCATGGACGCTTTTGCAGATGGTATCAACTACTACCTGCACACCCACCCGCAAGTACAGCCCAAATTATTGGACCGGTTTGAGCCTTGGATGGCGCTGGCCTTCAGCGAAGGTAGCATTGGTGGCGATATAGAAAGGATCTCTAGGACCCAATTAAAGGCTTTTTACGGCGACGAAGCTCCCCGGGTATCCCAAATACAGGAAGTTATTGACATTTACAAAGAGCCCACAGGCTCTAACGGCATAGCGATAGCCCCCTCATTGACCAAGAATGGTAAAACACTGTTTTTGATCAACCCGCATACCACCTTCTTTTTCCGTTCCGAAGTGCATGTGAACAGCGAGGAAGGCCTTAATGCTTATGGGGCCGTTACCTGGGGGCAATTCTTTGTATACCAAGGTTTTAACGACCGGTTGGGATGGATGCATACCTCCACCCGCGCCGACGCTATCGACGAATACCTTGAAACGGTGATCGAGAAAGAAGACGGGATGTACTACCAACACGGCGACGAACAGCGCAAAATGGAAACAAAAACCATCAAGCTGCCTTATAAAACGGCAGAAGGGATGGCGGAAAAGGAGATCACGGCGTTTTACACTCACCATGGGCCGATCATCCGCGCAGAAGGGGATCACTGGGTAAGCATTAGCCTGATGCAGGAACCGGTAGACGCCCTGACTCAATCCTACATGCGAACGAAAGCAAAAGACTACGAAGCATTCCATAAGACCATGGAAATACGTACGAATTCATCTAACAACACGGTATATGCCGATGCGGATGGCAACATAGCCTATTATCATGGCAACTATATCCCCAAGAGGGACACCCAGTTCGACTGGTCAAAACCTGTGGATGGGAGTAACCCAGCCACCGATTGGCAAGGCCTCCATACGGTAGAGGAACTGGTCAATGTCTTTAATCCTGCCAATGGTTGGATACAGAATTGTAATTCTACTCCCTTTACAGCAGCCGGAGAGTTCAGCCCTAAGCGAGAAGACTATCCGAAGTATATGGCACCTGATTATGAAAACTACAGGGACAAGCATGCCGTACGGGTACTCCAGGATAAAAAGGATTTTACCCTGGAATTACTAATAGAAGCGGCGTATGACCCCTATCTTACAGGCTTTGCCGAGCTTCTGCCACCACTGGTGGAGGCTTTTGAGCGCAATCCGCGACAAAAAGAACTTACCGAAGCCATGCAAGTATTGAAGGATTGGGACTATCGCTATTCCACCGGCTCCGTGGCTACATCGCTGGCGGTATATTACGGCCAGCAGCTTATGCAATTAGCAAGAGAAGTAGAAAATAGGGGACCTGGCTCCATTTATGATTACATGGCAAGGGATATTGCTGATGAATTAAGGATCAAAGCTTTTGAACAGGCTTTAGCAGTGTTAAATGAAGACTTTGGTACTTGGAAAACACCGTGGGGAGAAATCAACCGATACCAGCGACTGACCAGTGATATCTACCAGCCTTTCAATGATAATGAGCCTAGCTTACCCGTGGCCTTTGCTTCCGGGAGGTGGGGGTCATTGGCATCTTTCGGCAGTCGTAAATACCCGGGAACCAAGAAGATGTACGGTACCAGCGGCAATAGTTTCGTGGCCTTTGTGGAGTTTGGCGATCAAGTCAAAGCCAAGAGCATCAGCACCGGCGGACAAAGCGGTGATCCCAAATCACCACATTTTGACGATCAAGCCTTGATGTATACGGAAGGCAAGTTCAAAGATGTACTGTTCTACCGGGAAGACATTGAGCAGGACGCTCAAAAGATTTACCATCCCGGGGAGTAGGTTGGAAGATGAGATGGTTCCACTGCCTAGGAAACATAAGTTCGATTCTAAAGCTATGCCTAGGGGCAAATGGTGAGGGAGATCTCTTGGTGATTCTTTGAGCCTTATGGCCTTGGTAATCTAAAAACTTGCATCAAGAATAAAGGCACCAGGGTGTACCAAGCACCCGCTTGGTGAAACGGTCTAACAAGGGCGTCTTCTCAAATTAGCTTTGATAGAAAAACGGTTAATTTTGGCAAGCTAGGCTGCATTTTAAAGTGTTTCGGGTAGTGCGATCCTCTAAATGAGCAGTGTAAGCGGAGTTTTGTGGTTCTAAGTCCGGTTTTCATTTTCTTTTGCACGCCCA
>JANQLQ010000249.1 GCA_028280565.1 Fulvivirga sp. | reverse complement strand
GGGTGCGATGGATCTGCCAAACTTTACGGTATTAATTCCTGCTCTCGCGGATCGCTCACCCGGCAAGGCTGCAAGGAATGACGATAGAGAAGTTTTTTTTCGTTTTTGATAAGGACATCCAATGGGCTTCCTTGTCGTTAAATCCCTGTCTATCCAATAATTGAATCTGAAAAGTAGCGCTAATCAAGCTCTTTCCGGTAAGCCTTTGGGCTGTAACCAATGATCTGCTTAAACTGGCGATTGAAATGTGTTATTTGATTGTATCCCGAAGCAAAAGCGATTTCAGATACATTTTTGTCAGTCTCCTGCAATAGTTTACAAGCGTGCCCGATGCGTACTTCATTCAAGAATTTTGTAAAATTCTTGTGAAAGTGCTTTTTGAAAAAGCGGCAAAACGTGTTAGGCGACATGTTTGCATACCCCGAGATATCTTCTAAAGAAATGTCTTGATCTTGAAAGCGAGTGATGATGTACTCATATACTTTATTGACCACTTCGTAATCTTTTGGAGCAGCTCTTCTCACAAAACCACGGCTTGAAAGTACTTTTTTGTGGGGTGTTTGCGACATCTCGTTTAACAGTCGTAAGAAGGCCATAAGCCGTTCAAAGCCTCTTACTTCGTTAAGTTGCCGGATGAGGGGATAAAAACGGGACGCCTGCTGTCCTGGGAAGGCAATGCCAAGCTTGGCATCTCGCAAGAGGTCCTTTATGGCATTGTTTTCCGGGAGATCGAAAAAACCCTTGCCCAAGCTATCGTAGAGAAAATGAATAGTGATCACCTTGTGGGGTACGTTGGTATCAAATTGTACAGCATGAGGTACTTTAGGGCCGATCAAAAACATGTCCCCACCGGCAAAGCTTTCGATCGTATTGCCAATGAATCGTTTGCCCCTGGCGTTGGGCAGTATAGATACTTCGTACTCATCATGCATACGCATGACCATACCCTCCGGGTTATTGGCTAATTCATAGCCCCGCACATTGAAGGAATGCTCCCTGGGAATGATCCATTTTTCTATTAATGTTTTCATTTTATTTCAGCAATACAGCGGGCAGCTTATAGGTAGTTTTACCACCATTAATCTACCTTAAGTTCGTTTGTAGACCGCACGTGGGAAAGAATGATCCTGCCTTAATCATGTTGCTAGCTCCTATGGTCTCCCTCTATCTCATCAAAACAGTAGGCCGGGCTTCTACTCCTTAAGATGCCTTGTTAAATATAAGACTTCCAGGGACTCCAGGCGCACTGATCTGTGCAGTATCTCGTTTTACACACGTTGGGGCTATCTTGTGGAATTAGAATAATGGTGATCAGCTTATCTACCAGCGTAGCCTGGTGATATGGGCTCCGAACAAGGAATGTTTAAAACCTAAAACTATAAACCTTTTGCGTTAACACTTAAACTGGTTCTTAAAACGGGTCCGCGTTTGCAACGCGGACCCATTGAGTACTACAGGGTACTCACGCCAGCATTTGTGATGCGGGTACCTAATGAATCTTGCGACCAGGACGAAAAACTTAACTTTATAAGTGAGGAAAAGGGGATGTACTTACCAGCGCCAATAGTTCCAAAACGCGAACTTCTACGGTTGGGGCAGACTTACAATTTTGGATTGCGTGGAGTATTCTTTTCACGAGTTAATAGGTTCCTGGTACTTCGTCGAGCGGACGCTCTTGGTGATTTTAAGGTCTTAGGACCGCTTTGCTTAACCTAAGACCAGGTTGAAGCCAACGAGTTAACTTGGAAAATACCATAAACACCCGCGGTTTTTATGCCGTAAGGGCTTTTTTGCATCCCCGCTTTTTAAAGCTCTATTTAATGGCCATCACATAAATAGGATCTCCATCTACGGTAATTCCGGGAGTAGAAGAGGGCTGACCTGTCCCAAGGTCATAGGAATATAGGCCTACAGCTGTTTCACTCGAAACTGAAAAGATCAATTGTTCATCCAGTTTGGTAATGTCTCCTGAGTAGAAATTAGTCAGCGGGATATCTAACTTCTCTGCTGTTTTATTGATTAGGTCCAGCTTTAAAGAATAGAAAGGACGCTCTCTAAAAAAGTCTTGGTCCAAAGCAAGGGCGGGGGCTTTAGCAGTTACATACATAGTGTTTCCACCATCGTAATACGCTTGATTTACATGGGAGGTAACTCCTCCTTCCACACCGTCGATACCCAGGTCAGTCATATTGAATACATAGCCAGGATCAAACTCCGTTTCCCCATTTTTGATCCTCAGAAAACCGTGATGTTGTCCTTGTACATAGCCAAATGATCCCAAGCAATACACATAAATATCGCCATTTTCAGCAAGGGTAAATGTCTCTTGCATGCCGGGTCTTCCCACCCAATCAAGCCGGGTATCACTGATCATCTTTTCTATAGTTAACGAACTCTCGTCAACCACAAGTACGTAAGCACCATTTTCAGAAGTAGCAAACGAGTTATTCTGCTGTAGCGCAATAAACAGCTTTCCATCTCTTTCAATGATAGCCCCAGGGTCAGGGTTATTGTCTGTTCCAATGGCATATTCAGTACCCAAAAGGTCAATCTCTCCTGTCATTTCCAACGTGGTAGGATTAAAAACGACGACCTTAGCCTTATCCTTCAAAGAAATATAAGCTTTCGTTTCACTGGTAAAATAGATGTTGGATGGAAATGAGTTTTCTTCCATCACCATCTGTCCGTCAGTGGTAAGATTGCCAGTTTCATCTAGGCGATAGCGTTTAACAACGTCACCGTAAAAATTTGGGCTTACGAACACATAATTGTTAAAGTGATAAGTGTATGGATAGGCCACTTCTTCAAAAGCCTCTGAATTGGTATATTCAGGATTATTCAAGCCTTCATGCGTACCTAAGAATGAGCTAGACTCAAAGGCTGTGTGAATGAGCAGTTGATTCTCTCCGACATTCACGTCCGTGTCATCGCTATTTTCACAAGAAATAGCCACAACCAGGGAAAAACTAACTAAAGCAATTTTGAAGCGTTTCATTGGAATCATTTTAAAAGGTTGTATATCTGAGTTTAATTCTAAAGGTTCTACCGGGTAAAGGATTATTGAAGTTGTTGATAACGAGTTCGTTGGTGATGTTGCGTAACTCCAACCCACAACTCAGCTTGTCATTCCAAACTGAATGCTCTACTCCCAAATGATGAGTCCAGGCAGATGGTATACTGCGATCTTGGTTAGCACTCAACTCAAATTCGTAGAAAAACTCGTGAACGTATTGGTTTTCGTAGTATACCCGGGTCTGGGTGTCAGTACCAAGCCAATTATCAAGATGGTACTCGAGACCGTAATTGGCGAAAAACCAGGGAATGTGTGGTAACCGCAATTCAAAGGTGGGGTTTTTTACACCCACGGTACCGGGCCTGGATTCCTGGCTATCCCGGACTTCCTGGTACGTGGCATTGAAAAACGAATAAAGGTTTTCTGTAATGTCATATTTGGCTTCCAGTTCTATTCCCTGGATCCTTGCCTGGCCTACATTGGTAAAAGCAGTTGTCACCCCATTTCCTCTAAGTTGGATCATATCGGTTAGGTCCATATGAAATAGATTCAGTCCAACTTTTAAATCCCGTAAGGCACTGTAGCGATGCTCATACATGATCCCCAGGGTATAATTATAGCTTTGCTCTGGCCGCAAGGCTGGGGCTGCTATTTGCAAGAGCCCATCGCCGTAAAGTTCGTTAGGTGCCGGAAGCCTGTAGGCATGTTGAAAGCCTGCTTTGAACAAAAGATCAGTGGTAAAAAAATAACTGGCAGAAAGGTTTTGCCCTAAACGACTCACGGAATAAGTAATTTGTTCCTGCTCCACATTTCCAACCCCTAGGATATTGCTATTTCTTCCATTCGTTGTAAAATAATAATAGCTCAACCCGGCTTGCGTGCTGAATTTCCCATGGCTTGATTTAAACTCATAGCTTAGATTAGTAACGTTTGACCCCAAGTCCGCAGGAAAAGTGGTGATGTTTTGTCCGGCAAACTCGTTTGCTAAGGGATCATCCGGACGGTTCTTTGAAAAGCGAAGAACAGCGTTGAGATTAAGTGCATGGTTCTTTGCTGGTACGTACTTGAAATTTACAATGTGCTGAAAGTCTTGTTGCAAATTTTCTGATCGATTAGGATAAAACCCTAGTTCACCTCTTCCGGTGGGGCTGATAAACCTATCTCCACTAAAATCATATCGATACAACGAAGTATCCACCAAGCTACTCCACATGATGGGTGCTATCATGCGGTATGTAAAAGATAAATTTTCGCTAAAAAAGTGTTCTTTCTCTATCTCTGCTTCTATCTGCAGGATTTGAGAATGGGTATGAGCATGTCGGATATTTTGCTGTATTCCTTGTATCTCCTTGTAATTGGTGTAGTAGGCCAGCTCAAACCGCACTTCATCAAACCAAACATGGTTGAACTTTGGTGCCAATCCCAACCCGTAGGATTCGTAGCGATCATGGGTTCTCTGGATCTCCAGGCCTGGCTGGAAGGGAGAAAGCATAGTGTAATCATTATCTGCATAGTTGAGAAAACCTCCAAAACCCAGCTCAAACGTGGGGTTGATCACCTTTTTATAAATAAATGAACCACTATGGGTATTATAGCTTTGAACCATATAATTAATATCTATATAGTCATGATCGATGTGTTTGGTTATGATATTGACAGCTCCACCTATTCCCGGGGCTCCCAACTCGGCCGGTATAATTCCCTTGTAGATCTCAACCCTTTCAACCAGGTTTATAGGAAGGTCGTTTAGCGTAAAACTTCCATCCGTGTAATTCACCGGGCTACCATCCAAAAATATAGCCACCCTGTTGCCTTCCAGTCCCCTCAAAGAGATGGTACTGGCACTTCCGAGTCCACCCGTGTTTCGGATGATCGTCCCTGCCTCGCGACTTAAAACTTCGTTAAGGTTTGTGGCCCTGTTTTTTAGCCTTTGAATGTCAATTACCGATACCGGGAATAGATTGATTTTATCGAGTACTTCTTCTTTATGTTGGCGTTTTGCTTTGACCTCTACTTCACCCAGTTCTAGAGAATTTGGGATTAACCCGATTAAATGCAACTCATTCTCCATTTGAATGGTAGCCGTTTCGTAACCGATAGCGGAAACCATGAAATGTGAACCAAAATCAAGGTTTAACCAAACTAGACCCTCCACATCACTTACTGCCAAAACAGTGGAATCCAAACTGAGAATATGTGCACCGACGACTGGAAGTTGACTTTCGTAATCCATAATGACAAGTTTATACTTGGCTTTCTCTTGAGCTACTGTGATTTGGAAACAAATAATAAACCCAAGGACGAATAGCGAATGATGTTTATTTCTTGTATTACGGGTATACTCATTCATATTCCTTTTAGCTTTGCAACTATATTGCATTAACAAGTTTAGGAGATAAGCAAAAAGGGAAGATGACGCAATCAACCTTTTTAATGACGTGATCTTATTTTTCAACCATGAGTTTTAGCCTTGAAGTAGATACAGAAAAGTTCAATGAGTTAGTGATCGACGCTACTAGCAAGACGGTTAATGCTAGAACAAAAGAAACCAGGGAGCAAATCCACGAAATTTCTTTGTCGATTGGTAAAGTGTTGCTCCATGAGGGCTATTTTGGTGAAAGCATTTATCGCTATGGTGAAATGATATTCAACCGGGATCTTTCTTTGGTTGGAGCAACCTCTCATCCTAACGTAGAGATCTACTTTTCACTAGAGGGGTTATACCAATCCCAAGTCCATGAGCATACCTCTTCATTTTCATTACACGCTCATCGGTTCAGCATTTCGTATAGTCCTAACCCTGGTGGTAAATGTATGATGTTGGAAAACACGAAGAATGGGTTTTTTGAATTGAATCTTTCAAAAGAGGATATCATAAAACTTAACCTCACATCAAGTCGAACCTATGATCTGCTGGTGGCTGCGCTGATGGACGAAAAACCATTTGCAGTCTCATATAACGGTGTCCCTTTAGAATGGAGCATGGTTAAGATCTTATCGCAGATTAAAGATCCACTGGTAAATGATTCTTTTAGACCTTACTATCGATCAATTAAGGTGCAGGAGCTAATGATTCTTTTATTGCAACAATGTGATGCCTATAATCCGGGGGCAACAAAGAAATTAACAATGATAGACCATCAACGGCTTACCGCTGTTGTGGACTATTTAAGGAGCAATTACAATGCATTTCCCACTCTTGAGGAAGTTGCCAAGGTATCTGGTTGCTGCACAAGTAAACTTACCGTTGATTTCAAAAAAGTTTATAATTGTTCTGTCTTTCAATACTGCCAGATGCTAAGGATGGATGAGGCGGCTCGCCACCTAAAGCAAGGTGAACTACCTATTTCCTCGGTAGCTTATATGGCTGGATATCAAAACCCTCAGCATTTTACAGCTGCATTTAAACGGCATTTTGGGGTTTTACCAAAATATTTCAGAAAGGGAGGTACTTCTTGGTGAATTTAGATGCAAGACTAATAAGCACTTAATAATTGTGCTTTTATGTAACTAATATGCTGCACAAACATTAAAGTTTTTAATGTAACATTTTGCCCCATGGTCTCCCTTCATCTCACCAAAATAGCAAGCCAGGCATTTACTTCTTAAGATGCCCCCTTTTCGTAGTGTTCCCGCGTGCAGGCCATTTTACGCTTTACGAGCGTGGGATCGCTTCACGGACACAGCAGGTTCTTCCATAGGAATCCCAACGGGGCTGCTCTCGCGAATCGCTCACCCGGCAAGGCCGGCAGGAATGACGATAAAGAAGGTTTTTTTCGTTTTTGATGAGGATATCCAATGGGCTCCTTTATCGCTAAATCCTTGTTTATCAAATAATTGAATGTAGCAAAGTAGAACTAGTGACAGGTATTTTGAAACAACCTTAATATCAAACTAAACCTATCTACTTTCGGTGAGCACACGCTAGGTTTACAATGTGAATGACAACAGCTACAAGTCAAATATCCTGTCCATTCTTACCCATTTTTCACCCGGTTTGCTACCCTCTATCTTAGCTTGATAGCGCCACATGAGTTCTTCCCATTCTTGCACGGCGGGATTATCGGCATCCAGTTTCGCTTTGTGCTCAAAAGTGAAGTCATCTGTGGTCTCAATACGCATAAACAGGCGTGTACTGTATTGGTAGATCTCCATGCTGTAGATACCACTTTTTCGAATCGAGGCAATGACTTCAGGCCAGACGTTTTGGTGATGGTGTATGTATGCTTCAACCCGCCCAGGGTCATCACGTAAGTCTAATGTAAATCCAAATACCTTCATGATAAACGTTATAAAGGACTATGTTTTTTGTTCCGAACTGGCCTCCTTGCGTTGGCTGAAAATGTGTTCGTAGCTGTATCCAAGTCATCCTGCTGAAGTAAGGTAGAGGCGGGGTAGCGGTCGTTGACTTTTATCTTTTTGGCCTTCATCGGGTGACTCAACGTTTTTCCAATACCAGTACAGGCACCACATCACCCGGGGCTGTGGCCGGTAATTTTACTATGCTGCCGCTGTCAAATGTCTCGAGATCCAGTGGGTTGCCAGGCCCGTCAGCGAGCATGTAAGCCGTTTTGAACTCACCAGGGGTTGCATCTACAGGCAACTCTCCATTTTCCGGCCAGTCAAAGATATGGGCATAGACCTTGTTCTCTTTTTGTGTATACCGGCCCCATACCGGTTTTTCAAAAGGACTAGCGGTACTCCCATAGATGGCCTCCCCATTTACCTGCATCCATTTTCCGATAGCTTTCAGCCTGTCCTTGCTCTCTGCCGGGATCTCTCCTGCGGCAGTAGGCCCTACATTTAATAGGTAATTCCCACCTTTTGAAGCTACATCCACCAGGTTGCGGACCAAGTCATCGGCCGATTTCCAGTTGTGATCAAAATGTTTGTATCCCCACGTGTCATTCATCGTCATGCAGGATTCCCAGTCCACTCCTTGTATGCCAGTGCCAGGGACCTCCTGCTCGGGCGTACCGAAGTCACCGACAAAATCACCCTCTTTGTTCATGCCTTGCATACCTTGGCGCCCTTTATCTACCCGGTTATTTACAATTAAACCGGGGCGTTTTCCCGTGATCTCGGCATATAGCTCTTTCCCCATTTCGGTAGTGTAATCAGGCACCCATTCGCCATCAAACCACAACACGCCTATGTCGCCATAGTTGGAGATCAATTCCGTCACTTGCGGTTTGAGGTAGCTTTTAAAGTAATTTGGAAAAGCCTCATTTACTTTACCATCGTGCCGGCCTTGTTGATAGTAGGGTTCCCAGGCGCCTTGGGCGTCGGGATGGCGCCAATCCATGATAGAGTAGTAAAAACACAGTTTTATTCCATTTTTTTCACAGGCTTCGGCCAGCTCCGCTAGTATATCTCGTTGAAAGGGGGTGGCATCCATTATATCGTACTCGGTCACCTTTGAATCCCAGAGTGCAAAGCCATCGTGGTGTTTTGCGGTGATCACTAAGTATTTCATACCCGTGTTTTTTGCCAGCGTTACCCATTCTTCTGCATTGAACCGGGTGGGGTTAAATTTTGAAGCGTATTGCTCATATTCTTTGATGGGAATGTTCAATGTATTCATGATCCATTCGCCCAGGCGATCCGTACGTTTCCCATTATGCTCTCCCGCGGGTATGGCATACAGCCCCCAGTGGATGAACATCCCGAAACGAGCTTCTCTCCACCATTCCATTTTGTCCGCAGGAGCCATCGGAACAGCAGGTTCCGCTTGACGGGTGGTTTGTTCCTTACAGCCCATGAATGTAAAAAGTGCCAGTCCTATGCTCAAAAACAGGCTCATTTTTAATGATATTGGGGAGGTCATGTTACGTATAAGTATTTTCATAATGTTGAATTCTTTTTGTTTTAAAGGAAAACGATATACCCTATTTTACATTTTTGATCACCCTATCTAAGTGTACATATCCCCCGTCCACAAACATCAACTGCCCGGTAGTATGGCTGGATTTTGGCGACAGCAGGAAGG
Organism: Fulvivirga sp.; assembly: GCA_028280565.1. Lineage (GTDB taxonomy): Bacteria > Bacteroidota > Bacteroidia > Cytophagales > Cyclobacteriaceae > Fulvivirga. The sequence goes on along the minus strand of JANQLQ010000249.1, from coordinate 12,616 downwards.
CCACTGCATCGGCGATCTCCTGGGTGGTCGTCATCCGGTTTTCAAGGGGTATTTTAGTGGTGATCTCCCTTAATCGCGCCCCTGGGTCGGGGAAAGTATTGATCCACTTTTCATATTGAGGGGTGAGGCATTCAGCTACGATGACGGCGTTCACCCGGATGTCATAGGGCAGCAACTCCACGGCCCATTCACGTGTTAGGGAATTCCGGGCCCCGTTGGCAGCGGCATAGCCTGATGTACCTCCTTGTCCTGTCAGGGATACTTTCGACCCAATGTTGATGATGGCGCCTTTGCTCTTTTTCAACCACGGTAAAGCCAATTGTGCCATCAGGTAGTAGTGAGCGGTATTGCGGAGATAGGATTGAACAAATTCGTCATAACTACCGCGCTCAAGGCTAATACCGTCATTGACACCCGCATTGTTCACGAGTCCGTCAATATGGCCAAATTTTTCTACTACCTGCTTGATAGCAGCTTCACATTGCCTGGGATCCATCAATTCTGCAAAAGCCTGGAAAGCTTTACCGCCGTTGCTTTCAATTGTTCTTACGGCGTTTAATACATCGGGCGGTTTCCTGCCGATCACCACGGGAATCGCATTTTCCCGCGCCAAAGCTTCACATATGCCAAAACCGATGCCTTTGTCACCGCCAGTGACTAAAATGACTTTATCTTCGAGTTGCAAATCCATGACATTCCATTTATAAACGGTTTCGAAGTTAGATTTCCCCCTCTTTTTAGGGAAGCTGGAAGCCCAGGGAAGTTACTCCCAGCTTCCAGCCTGGACGCACTGAACATTCCCTGCTCATTGGAGCATTGTTGCGTATTGGGCGGCGGTGCCCAACCCTAGCTCTACATGGTCGCAGGGCTTAAGGTAGCTTGGAAGATCCAGTCCTAGCTCCGCACCCTGGGGGGTATTTATCCATTGAGCTTAATGAATCCGCCATCGATCGGGCAGTCCGCTCAGTAATGCAACGGGTTTCATCCGAACAAAGGCAGAGCGTCACTTGGCGACAGGATAGGTCATAGCTAAGACCGCTCCCTTCGTTATAGAGTAGGCAAACCCGTCCAACAAACCTACAGAAGAAGCGATAAACACCATATTTAAACTGACGCTAAGGCTGGGTACATTAGATTCAAATAAGGAAAAAAATACTGGCTGTTTCTAAGCTTTTATCCCCAATGTCTAATCATTTTTTGCAAACAGACCTGGCAAAGAACTGCTTTTAGCGCTTTGCAAATGGTAAACCAGTAATGTCAAAATAGTAACGGCGAAGGAAGTAGAAATGAGCCTATTCAAAGAAATAGAAAAAGTTTTCTAATTATTAGAAAGTCTTTTCTACTTTCGGGGTTTTTAGTATCTTCCTTATTCTAAACAACCTTAAACACCCATGTCAATAGAAAAATCTTCTAAAGCGGCCAGGGGATCGGTCCAGTGTGAGAATTCCTCGTTTAACCTGCTAAAAGCTAATGATTTTGTTGCGGAGAACATTCGAAAACACATGCAGGAACAAAATATCCTGCTGATCAATGTAACTTCTTCCGCAGGTAGCGGAAAGACCACCCTGTTACATGAAACTGCCAAAAGGATCAGCGGCCAAGTCAATATGAAAGTGCTGGTAGGTGACTTAGAAACGGAGCGCGACGCGGATAGGATCAAAGAAGCCGGGGTAGAAGCTCTCCAGATCGTTACCGGTGGGATCTGCCACTTAGAGGCGCAAATGGTATGGCAAGCTATGGAACAACTGGACCTAAGTGGTGTGGAATTATTATTTGTAGAAAACGTAGGCAACCTCGTATGCCCGGCATCTTTTGATCTTGGCGAGGATTATCGTGTTACTTTAATGGCCACTACCGAGGGTGATGACAAGCCTAAGAAATACCCCAGGATGTTCCTTACCAGTGACATGATGCTTGTTTCCAAATCTGATCTTTTGCCTTATTTACCCTTTTCGGTGGAAGCTGTTGTCAAAGACGCCCGTGAGGTCAATCCTAGCCTTGAAGTGATCCAGGTGTCAGGGCTAACAGGAGAAGGCTTGGAGGATTGGTGCGAGTGGCTGCTGGAAAAGGTGAGGAACAAAAAAGCGATGTCTGAAACTACCGCTGTTTAAATTGCCCACGTATCATGTCCATATTAAAGGATGCGTGCAGGGGGTGGGGTTTCGGCCGTTCGTCTATCGTGAAGCACAGTCGTTGGGACTAAAGGGCTGGGTAAGTAATACCCCTGATGGTGTACATATCGAGTTTAATGCTGACTTCAAGCTGTCACGTGAGTTTTACCAACACTGTATAGCTTCGGCCCCGGCACAAAGTAAGATCACCAGCCATAGGATCTATGAAGTTGCGCCCCGGGAGTTCGAAGCTTTTGAAATCAAGGACAGTCAAGGCCTAGGTCCCGTAGATCTTACCATTCCCCCGGATTTTGGGATTTGCCACGACTGCCGTGCTGAGCTATTGGATATCCACGATCGCCGCCATGGGTATCCTTTCATCACCTGTACACACTGTGGACCGAGATATTCCATCCTTCACCAGCTGCCCTACGACCGTCATGTGACAGCGATGGAGGGCTTTACCATGTGTTCTCATTGTAACAAGGAATATGAAGATCCCCACGACCGCCGCTATTATTCGCAGACGAATTCATGCCCGGAATGCGGGGTGAGCATCGTCTTGTATGGCCCGGGAGGAAAAGAAAATACTGACCCAACGGAAGTACTCTTGCGGGTTCACCAAGCACTACAGCAGGGTAAAATAGTCGCCGTGAAAGGTATTGGTGGATACCTGCTTTTATGCGATGCTACCAAGCCTGGCCCCGTTAATTTACTGAGACAAAGAAAAAACAGGCCAGCGAAACCCTTTGCTGTCTTGTATCCCGGTGCCGATTTGCTAAAAAAGGATGTATTTCTTAGCCAAAGTCAGAAGGAATACCTGGAAGGACCCATAGCTCCCGTTTATGTTTTGCCACTTCGCCCTGTTCCCGGCACGGGCATCTGTCATGAGCTTATATCCCCGGGCTTGCATTCGTTGGGAGTGATGTTGCCTTATGCCCCGTTATTGGTTTTGATCGCACAAAAATTTGAGAAGCCTTTGGTGGCTACAAGTGCTAACTTAAGCGGCTCCCCGATCATTCACGACGATGGAAAAGCTCGTCGAGAATTATTTCAATTTGCCGACATGGTTTTATCCCACGATCGCGAAATAGCTATACCGGCAGATGATTCAGTGATCAAATCAACCTCGCTTCCCGGTCCTTCCATCATTTTAAGACGATCCCGCGGGTTAGCCCCCGGAGGTCATCAATGTTTGAACTTTCCAGGGGAGACATTGCTGGCCTTAGGAGCAGAAATGAAAGGAGGTTTTAGTGTTGCCACAGCTCATAATCTTTATGTTTCGCAGTACCTGGGCAATCTTGGCGGATACGAGGCGCAAGAAACGTTCAGGAGAGTATTGACGGATTTTTTGGCGTTGGTCAAAGTAAAGCCCCGTTCCTTAATATGTGATCTTCATCCTAATTATTTCACTACCTCTTTAGCGCAAAAGATGCAGGGTGATTTAGGACTTCCTCTTCACAAGGTTCAACATCACGAGGCCCATTTTGCCGCCGTTTTGGGAGAAAATGATTTGCTCGACAGGCCTGGGCCTGTAATGGGCGTGATTTGGGATGGAGTAGGTCACGGGCATGACGACCAAGTGTGGGGGGGTGAATTCTTTACTTACCAGGGGGGTGATTTTCGTCGTTTCCAGCATTTTGATTATTTCCCTTGGCTAGCCGGGGATAAAATGAGTAAAGAGCCCCGCCTCTCAGCATTCTCGCTTACCCGGGGTAATTCGCTTTTAAAAGCTGCTTTCCTGCAAGAGGAATGGAAGTTTTACACTAAGCTTTTGACCCGGCCGGGGCTGTTGACTTCCAGTGTGGGCAGGCTGTTTGATGCCGTTAGCTCTCTTTTGGGCGTTTTGCAAAAATCTACGTACGAGGGCCAGGGTGGATTACTTTTGGAGCGGATGGCCTCCCGGTTTTACACGGCATATTATTGGGAAAAAGTACCGCCATTTGCCTTTGAGATCAAGGACGGGATCGTATCCCTTGCCCCGATGATCGATGAAATGGCTGGAGAGCTTTTAGCGGGTGCCGCCAAAGATCAACTTGCCGCCAGGTTCCATCAAACGCTGGTAAGCATCATAGGAAAAACGGCGCAGATGACAGGACATACACACATTGCCTTCAGTGGAGGGGTATTTCAAAATAGTGTATTGGTTGACCTTATTCGTCAACAGCTATCACGGGATTATCATTTGTATTTTCATAAGCAACTGTCTCCCAATGATGAAAACATCTCTTTTGGACAGTTAGCGCATTATTACCTCGAGCAAAAGACATTATCCCTGCAAACAAAAGAAGAAATAACAACATTAACCGAATAGCTTATGTGTTTAGCAATACCGGGAAAAATACAATCCATAACCTCACAATATGACGGACTAGTACGTATGGCTAAGGTCCAGTTCGGTGGGATTGTGAAAGAAGCCAGCTTGGAGATGGTCCCGAAAGCAAAGCTGGGAGATTATGTGCTGGTGCATGTAGGGGTAGCCATCAGTATCGTAGATGAAGAAGAAGCGAAAAAGACTTTCGAATACCTAAGAGAAGCGGGTGAACTCGATGAGCTAGAACCTTCCTCAATGGATCAAATTGAAAACAAAAAAACATGAAGTTTTTAAGCGAATATCGAGATCCGGGGCTTGTTCAGTCCTATTTGGAGGGTATAAAGGCGAAAGTGACCCGGCCATGGACCATCATGGAGGTATGCGGAGGACAAACCCACAGCCTGGTCAGGAATGGGTTATTGAACCTGCTCCCGAAAGAAGTTACCATGGTACACGGTCCGGGATGCCCGGTTTGTGTTACCCCACTGAGCTTGATCGATAAGGCCATTTACCTCGCAACAGGAAAAAAGGTGATCCTATGCTCTTTTGGAGATATGCTCCGTGTGCCTGGCTCGGAAAAGAGCTTGCTCCAGGCCAAAGCAGAAGGGGCCGATGTGCGCATTTTGTACTCACCCCTGGAGGCCGTATCGTTAGCCGAAGCGAACCCTGGTAAACAAGTGGTTTTCTTTGCGGTAGGCTTTGAGACCACCGCGCCGGCCAATGCACTTTCCGTCATTCATGCAGCACGAAAACAACTCGATAATTATTCTATTTTGGCTTCCCATGTGCTTGTGCCCCCTGCGATGCGTGCAGTGCTTAGTGATGAAGATAACGTGATACAAGGTTTCTTGGCGGCAGGCCATGTTTGTACCATCATGGGCACACGAGAATACTATCCTATCGTCGATACATTTCAGCTGCCGGTGGTGATCACAGGTTTCGAGCCTGTAGATCTCTTGCAAGGGATCTTTATGACCATAAAACAACTGGAATCAGGTGAAAAAAAGCTTGAAAACCAGTACAGTCGTATGGTGAAGGAAGAAGGTAACCCGGAAGCCATTAAAGTCATTCAAGAAGTTTTCGAGATAAAAGATCGCGAATGGCGTGGAATCGGTACCATCCCGGGCAGTGGATACGAGGTCAGGGAAGAATACGCTCATTTTGATGCGAACCGCAAATTTTTAGTGGACCTGCCCGGTGTTGAAGAAAGTAAAGAGTGTATTGCCGGGCAAGTCCTCAAAGGAATCAAAAAGCCCCACCAGTGCAGCCAGTTTGGTAAAAAGTGTACGCCTGCTAATCCTTTAGGTGCTCCTATGGTCTCTTCCGAAGGTGCCTGCGCGGCGTATTATCATTTTTCAAATGCCAATTTGGAGGAGGAAACTGTATGAGTATGATGACGATGAAATTAGATTGTCCCTTACCGAAGCTCGATTTTGAGGTGATCACCCTAGGCCATGGCAGTGGCGGTTTACTCACCCATAAATTGCTGGAAAGCGGTGTCTTTGACCTGTTGAAAAATGATCACCTGGACGCACAACACGATGGGGCGATCTTGAACTTAAAGGGCAAGACTGCTTTCACTACCGATAGCTTCGTTATATCTCCGATCATTTTCCCGGGGGGTAACATTGGTGAATTGGCGGTTAACGGCACTGTAAATGACCTGGCCATGTGTGGGGCATTGCCAAAGTTCCTCTCGCTAAGCTTTATCATTGAAGAAGGGCTCTCCATGCAGGAGTTTTGGGAGGTGCTCGTAGGGGTCAAGTATGCCGCCAAAACGGCCGGTGTGCAGGTAGTGACCGGTGATACCAAAGTAGTGGAGAGAGGAAAAGGGGATAAGCTTTTTATCAATACTACAGGACTGGGTGAAGTGCATGACCAGGCAAATATTGACATTAAAAGTATAAAAGAAGGGGATAAGATCCTGGTAAGTGGGCCAGTCGCAACCCACGGTGTAGCCATTATGTCGGTGAGAGAAGGCTTAGAGTTCGAAACCGATGTTAAAAGTGATACCCAAAGTCTTCATCGTGTGGTGGCCGAGCTCCTCGAGTCATTTGGCAAACACATTCACCTCTTACGAGACCCTACCCGTGGTGGAGTAGCAACAGTGCTTAAAGAGATTGCCACACAGTCGAAATTAGGCATGGAGATAGATCAAAAAGCCATACCTATCCATCCCGGGGTAGAAGGGGCATGTGAAATGCTGGGGCTAGACCCGTTGTATGTAGCTAATGAAGGCATTTTTATTGCTATCGTGGATGCCCAGGTTGAAAATGAAGTTTTGGATGTCTTAAAAGGTACTGTGGAAGGAAGCGATGCGAATTGTATCGGCGCCATTACCCTTGAGCATCCTACCCAAGTCGTGCTTAAGAGCGCTATTGGAGGTAAACGCGTACTAAACTTATTACCGGGGGAGCAATTGCCTCGTATCTGTTGATTACATGGAGATGACGGGTATCACTATAGTATCAGGTAGTACAGTGTTCAAGGGAGCCGAAAGCAGCCCGTTTCTAGCGCCACGGGGAATATGGATCAATGATACCCTGCTGCTGGTTTCTGATACCGGTCAAAATCGTGTTTTTCTCTGGCCTTCATTACCGGGTAAGTCTATGGAAGAACCTACCGTGGTATTGGGGCAAAAGGAGATCCCGGGAACACATCGTAACGCCGGGCAGACCGTAAACGCGGGTTCGTTGCAGTATCCCTCCGGTGTTTGGGCAAATCATGAATACCTGGTCGTGGCCGATGCTTGGAATCACAGGGTGTTGATCTGGCATGGTATCCCGACCGTCCATGGCCAACCGGCAGACGTAGTGATAGGCCAGCCGGGTTTTGAGCATAACCTACCCAACTGCTACGGCATAGGAGCCGAACCTAGCCCGCAAACATTAAACTGGCCTTATGGCATTCATTCCGATGGGGACCAGCTTTGGATAGCAGATACGGGTAATCGTCGTGTACTCTATTATGGTACGATGCCTGTCGAAAATTTCACCCCGGCAGACGCTGTCATAGGACAGGAAGACTTTCATCATAAAGAATATGATTCCCAAAACGCAATTTGGCCTTACACCGTGCGGGTAGATGCAGCAGGCCGGATGGCGATCACAGATACTCAATATTATCGCGTGTTACTTTGGGACGACTGGGAGAAAGCATTGCATCATCCTGCGGATGCGATCATCGGGCAGCCCGGGTTCAGTGATAATGGACAAAATCAATACGGCCTGCAACCCTCTGCTCATACGCTGAACTGGTGCTATGATTCTTTCTTCGATGACGAAGGCATTTGGGTAGCGGATACGGGAAATAGCCGCTTGCTGGGGTTTCGGCAGGTTCCTAGTGTTCATAACGCCCCGGCCGACCAGGTGATAGGACATGCGGATTTTGAGACCGGAAGTGAAAATATTCATACCGTGAACGGTACGGAAAACACACTTTACTGGCCGTTTTCGCTTTGTGTGCACCAGGGAAGGATGGCTATAGCAGATACGGGAAATCATCGCGTAATCCTTACAAGCAACTATACATGATATCATTTCCACTTTTATTCGCCGCTGTTATTGGCTTTAATCATGCTTTTGAAGCGGACCACGTGTTGGCAGTAGGTAACATTGTCAATAAACGCACTAATCTTAAACAAGCGGTACGCGACGGGTTCTTTTGGGGGCTGGGACATACTTCTATGATTTTTGCTATCGGTTGCGTGATCATTTTAGGAAAAGCAGCCCTGGTCGATTCACATTTTGATTTCTTTGAAGTTATTGTCGGTGTTTCACTCGTTGTACTAGGGGGCTTTCGTCTTGCCCGCATACGATCCTACTCCAAGCCGGGACTTTCTCATTATCATGCGGGTCACAAGCTGGCCTACTCTATCGGGCTAGTCCATGGCTTAGCCGGAAGTGGAGCTGTAGTGCTCGTGGCCATGTCACGGCTCGAACATACTTTTGAGAGCATACTTTATTTAGTCATCTTTGGAATAGGCTCTATCCTAGGTATGATGGTAGTGGCAGGAGTTTTTAATCTCCCTTTTTCTAAGAAGATCAAAGCCACGGACTCTTTCCAGGTGGGGCTTGTATTGCTTTCTGCGCTTTTGTGTATAGGATATGGAGGGTGGATGGTGGTGCGGTATTTTATATAATTAAGTGGAAAAGATAGAATTACATATTGTAGCCCTTACGAATAGCGAGTCACACCCGGGTAGCTTCGCTTTGATTTTGGAAGATGTCAAAAAGAGTCGAAGGATACCGATCACGATAGGGCTTACCGAAGCCCAATCCATAGCTGTTACGCTGGAAAAGATGACACCAAAACGCCCACAGTCCCATGATCTTATGCATAATGTTATCGCCGAATTGGGAGGAGAGCTGGTAGAAGTGATCATCAATGAAATTGTAGAAGAAAAATACCACGCTTTATTGATCATCAAACAAAACGAACGGCAGATAGCCATAGACTCCAGGACCTCTGATGCCATCGCACTGGCAGTGAGGTGTAACTGTCCCATCTATTCTTTTGAAAACATCATCAAAGAAACCGGCTTCAATATTGATGATAAAGGGCTCAATATGGACAAGCGCGGTGCTTTTATTAACTACCCGCTGCACGAGTTAGAGGATCTACTGGCAAAAGTGCTGGCCAAAGAAGACTACGAAAGCGCTACCCGTATTCGAGATGCGATTAGCAGGAAGAAGTCACAGTAGGAGGGGTGGTTGCCCTGTAAGCCCATCACCGGTGGGTAGGGTAATCCATCGTGAGATAGTTTTCTCTTTTAAAGGGTTTAGGAGTGAATGCCAGTTTTGCGCAGGGGGGCGTCTTGATCACTGTGTTCGTTAGATACCCGCATTACAAATGCTAGCGTAAGTGCCCTATAGTACTCAATGGGTCCGCGTTACAAACACGGACCAGTTTATATTTATAGGGGGAAGTTTGCCGTATTGATTGAAATGTTCGTTGGATACCCGCATTATAAATGCTAGCGTAAGTACCCTATGGTACTCAATGGGTCCGCGTTACAAACATGGACCAGTTTATTTTATGGGGGAAAGTTTGCCGTCTTGATCACTGTGTTCGCTGGATACCCACATTCATAAATGCTGGTGTAAGTGCCCTGGAGTACTCAACAGGTACTCGTTACAAACACGGACCTATTTAAGGGGGTGCGCTCACAAAGAGAACGATGATTCTCAACAACCTAGCAGATCCCGACTCTTACCGAATTCCCCGCACAGCCACCGGCTGGAATGTCGGTCCTTTTGGAATTTTTGATCATTGCCAAGATCAAAGTTTCTACGCATTTTTAGAGGAAAAAAATCTATTTGTACTTATGCCCAAGTATATTACTATTCCGCTGGTGAAAAACATCAAAAGGCTGTAGATGGCAGGCGCAATGGCAAAAGTTGCATTTCCCAATAAAAAAACTGCAATAGCGATAGCCATGGTGCCATTTTGAATACCTGACTCAATGGCAATAGAAATCGCTTGCCGGTCCGTTATTTTGAAGAGCTTGGCAGAGCAAAACCCAACGATCATTGTAGTTATATTCAACACCAATGTGACTACGCCTGCTTGCTGAAAATAAGAAACGACATGATCCTTTTCTTTTATGAGCAACCCTACAATAACCAGCATAATGACAATGCCCGAGGCGGTACGGACGGGTTTTGACATCTTATCCGCAAACGCTTGTTTCTTACTCCTAATGAGCATTCCTATGCATACGGGGATCACGATGATCACAAAGGTTTGAATGATAGTCTGGGCCACGTTCAGCTTTATGATTTGTCCCTGGTCCATAAATTGCTCCAGTCCAAAATTCACGATAAAAGGGATCGTAACGATGGTGATAAAACTACTTATGGCGGTTAGGCTTACCGAAAGTGCGGTATCTCCTTTCGCAAGGTGTGCAATTAAATTAGAAGTAGGGCCACCCGGGCATGCTACCAGGATCATTACCCCTACGGCTATTCCCGGTACCACTGGAATGAATGAAGCGATAAGAAAACCAAGTAAGGGTAAAATAAGTAATTGGTTAACTAATCCTACTGCAATGGCCTTAGGGTGGATCAATATTCGCTTAAAATCATTTATTTCCAGTGACAATCCCATTCCAAGCATAATAACTATTAATGAAATCGCCAGGATCGCCGTAGATATGTTGTCCATAGTGTTTTAGTAGATTAATCGTTGTTTTTTAGGTTGTATTTGTAAGTTATTCGTTTGGATAGCCGGGTAAAACTATCTTGGGTGTAAGGTCATGTACTGTTGTATGCCGGCCAAACATCAAAACCCCCAAAGGTAGGTAGTGGAAGCATTTTAACCACTAAAATTTTGGCAAAGGAGAGTTTTTTTGGCAGTAAGGTACTTATAAGCAAGGAAGACTGTATTGCCTTAACACAATACAGTGAACGTTACATAGTGCTTAAAAACCTGCCAAACGATATGACAAACGGGAGAATGACCTGTTTTTTAGTTTCGGAATTATTGATCCAGCAGCCCATCCAAAAAATTATTCAATCCTTTTAGCTTTGCGTGTTCCAGTGTTTTTTTGCCTGCTTTCAGTAGGGCATCAATGTTTTCCGGGGAGGCATCAGACATATCTTCGGCATACTTCCTGTCATGGGATGGCGTGTCTATGCGCATATAGCCTCCCGGGTCATTAGACCGCAGCGTTCCGTTTATTTCTTCCATTTGGAAAGCGACAGTGTCCACACTTCCATCCATCATGATCTCCGGTAATGACTTTGCCCATTTCAATAAGCTCCATTTATCACTTCTGTGTTTTTTGTTGAGTTGAAATCCACCTCCTGTTCCAATAGATAAGATATACATATGGCTCGCGGAAGGTCTGTTGTTGTTTCTTTCTTCGAAGTTTGTATTCCTGGCTTCGGCGTATGCACACATCGTGGGGTTATTGGCAAATACTCCTCCATCTAAATTGATCATATCAATGGATTCACTTTTATGAGGGTAAGGTGCGACATTTTTAATTTTTGCCGGGGGAAAATACGTGGGAGCTGCAGAGGTTGAACGCAATACATCCCGCAAAAAGAATTCTCTTTCCGCCGGATCTTCAGTGCTGGTAAAGAAGAAAGAAGATTTATGCCCCATGTTGTAAGCCGTGATGAGGCATGGTTTGATCAATTCGCTTAAAAGGACGTCCCCAAACCTCTTCTTGAGCAAATTTTCCAAATAAACGGGGCTGAATTCTACAGCGTTTCCCAGCCCCCATAGTCGCTTCCAATCTTTAATTTTTGAAGCATTGAAAATATTGTATCCTTCTTTTATGTAAAAGTCCAATGCCTCACGGGCTGTATATTTTGCTTTGCTTTTATTCTTATCTGAAGGAGTGAGGTAGATGCCTGTTAAGATCCCACCGGTACTCGTTCCTGCTATAAAATCAAAATGATCGGCAATAGTGGTGCCCGGTACTTTATCTTGGAGATACTTCTCGGCATATTCGATGATCATGGCAGGTATGATCCCCCTGATACCTCCACCATCTAGGGATAGAATTCTTATCTTTTTCTTTTCTTTCATTCCATTAATTTGTTGGACCCGGTTTGGTTGTTGTAATAAATATCCGTCCAGTCAGACTTGGACTAATCGTTGGGCAATTGAAAAACTATTTGAAGGACAAGGTTAGGATAATTCCCAGGTGGCAACTATTACAATCCCGACAAATGCTATAACTTTTGCGACAGGATAGAAAACTTGATATAGGTAGCTTTTTCCCAGGCAGTTGAATAGGGATGTTTGCACCAATGGTCCCCCTAAATTCACCCTTGTTTGTAACGAGGGTGAATGAGCCCATCGGGAGGTATCACGAAGCATTTGCAATGCGATTTTTTGCATAGGGCTTGCAAAGGAACCACTGTTCTCCAACGCCACATGGGAAACGCACCATGCGAACTGTCTTCAGAACAAAATACTACTAACATGGACTTGGGATAAGAATGCTCAAATAAACCAAAACAATATGTTTTTTCGTCATCGCGAATAAGCACATTTTCGCGAAAATGCTTGGAGTTGGAATGACAGGCTAAAAAACGGATCGTCATGGCGAGTGGTACCATTTTCGCGAAAATGCATGGAGTTGTGATGACAAAATAAAAAACGGATCGTCTTGGCGAGGCTGGCGGTGAGGGTGCTGGGGGCTACGAAGCCATCCCCACAACAGGTGAGTCAGCTA
>JANQLQ010000237.1 GCA_028280565.1 Fulvivirga sp. | reverse complement strand
TTGTATAACAAGAGCCGTATGACGGGAGACTGTCACGTACGGTTCTGTGAGAGGTTTGGGGTGAAATTCCCCTTACCTACTCGACTTTGCAACTTGTGCCTTTTTAATGATCACTAGGGTTTGTAACCCGGCTCCCATGTGGTCAAAACCCGACAAAAGTCTCAAAGTGCAGTCGCGTTTGATCCCGTATGTTCGTTATTTGCTCAATTTTAAAATTTTTCTTGACTTGGCCGAGTCGAAGACTCTCATTTCCATTTTTAAAACGCAAGTCACAGACTTGCGCCAGGTGTGTGTAGTGATTGCTTTGAAAAATGTATCACAGCCTAGATAATTTTAAAAATTTATGATACAAATGTGTCTGTATCCTGTCGGCCTAGGATGCTTATAATCTCAATCATGTTTCCCTCAATACGATAATAAATGCTATCAACACCGCATACACAGCGCCTGTATCCTTGCCGTATATGATCCATGGCCTGGTACAAATACGGCTGCTCAGCTATTCGTTCGAACTGGTCAAAGAATGCTTGGTAGTATTTATCCGCTTGGGCTTCTCCAAATCTTCTTACCCCGTACTGGTGAATGCGTATAAGATCGTTTTTTGCATCTTCACTGAGTTTATAATTCCCCATTACGACGCAACTTCTCTTTGGATTGGGCAAGAATCTGTTCACGGTCCATATCCGTGAAGCCACTTTGCTCCGCTTTAATCAGTTTAGACCGTATCCATTCTATCTCCTCTTGTTTTTGACGAGCCTTACGGATCAAATCATTGATCACTTCGCTTTTAGAGGAATATTCCTGGCTCTCCACTTGCGCTTTGAGCCATTCATCATTGGGCTTGGTAAATGAAATGCTTTGCCTCGTCATTTTTTCTTTCTTTGATTAAGACTGGTGTAAAAGTACACCAAAATAACACCATTTTCAAATGATAGCCACACACTGGCGTAAGTTTGCAACTTGTGCTTTTTAATGATCACTAGGGTTTGTAACCCGGCTCCCACGTGGCTAAGACCCGACAAAAGTCTCAAAGTGCAGTCGCGTTTGATCCCGTATGTTCGTTATTTGCTCAACTTTAAAATTTCTCTTGACTTGGCCGAGTCGAAGACTCTCATTTCCATTTTTGAAACGCAAGTCACAGACTTGCGCCAGGTGTGTGAAAATGTTGAATAAGAGCTTACAGAAACCAAGGAAACCAATTTCAACTTCAAAAAATAAAGAACAGCACTGCCCAGTGATGAAATGAAAGCTTAAACAAGATCTAAGCTTTGGCAGACTAGTGTAACTTGCTTCAATAATTTCTCAATGCTTCCCAAAAAAGAGCCCGGATCATTGTATTGAAGGCCTCTTAGCAGCGACATTAATAATCAAACCCTCACTCAACATCCTTCTTCACCAAACTCAAAACCTTTGACAAGACAGGATTACGATTCCCTTCTTTCCAGATCATGGACAACAGCGCAGATTGATGGATACCCTTTAATTCGATGAATTTTACGTTTTGGTCATAGCCGTATTGTAACGAAGTGGGTACAATGGAAACCCCTAGTCCGAGCTCTACTAGCTTAAAGATCGTATGGGCATGGACCGATTTATGAGTGATGTGTGGTGTAAAGCCTTGGTCTTCAAAAATACTCATGATCTTATCATAATACGTGGGACTGTAATCACTGGAGAATAAAATGAAGTTTTCCATTTCTAACTGGCGGATACTTTCGAAACTACTCTCGGTAAGTGGATGCTCTGCAGGCAACACAACGGAAAATGTATCTTGGTATACGGGCCTTATTTTAATACCATGCGGCACGCGTGCCAGCCTGACGAAGCCGATATCCAGCCGGTCTTTGTCAATGGCCGCCACCTGCAAGCCATTAGACATTTCTTCCAAGCTTGTACTGATCCCAGGGTATTGCTGGCTCATCTTGAGGAGTAGGTCTGGGATCACATTTTGCATGGCAGATCCAAGAAAACCGATCCTTAGCTCACCTTCCTCGCCTTTATCGATAAGTTTGAGATGCTTCTGGGTCAGGGCCAGGTGATTGAAAATAAAGTCAATTTCGTCTTTTAGATACCTGCCGGCCGCTGTTAACTCCACCTTCCGTTTATTACGCACTAATAGCTGTACCCCTAGGGTCTCTTCCATTTGTTTGATCTGCCGACTGAGCCCTGGCTGGGAAATAAATAATCTATCAGCTGCCTTCCGGTAATGCAGTTCTTCCGCGACCACCTTGAAATAGCGGTAATGGCGAAGCTCTAATTGATAACTCATAGTTATTAACTATTGATAATAATGGTATTTCTAATTATTAAAACTAATAAATAACTTAGAAATTAATAGCTAGTGTTAAGTTAAGCCTCAAATGACGTACCAGGTAGAGGGCGAGTAGGTTTTAGGTAATGGAAGGTTCTCGATGAGTCGGCAATCGGCAACGGGCAGTAGGCAAAAAAAAGTAGGATTGCCGATTGTTTATTGCCTGCTGCCTACTTAAGAATGAAACTGAAAAAGCTTAACCGTCACTTGGGACATGACACCAAGATAAAGTCAATAGCTATTAACCCATGAACTGTTAACCAATAACTCCACACACATGATATTCCATTATGGAGAAGATACACTTACCCCCGGCATTGCCTTATCGATTGCGCATAAAACCTGTCAAGGGGTCATTTCTCGCAGTGCGAGGGACCGGGTGAAAGCCAGCCAGCAAACCGTGGCCGGGATCGTTGAAAGAGACGAGGCGGTGTATGGCATTAACACAGGGTTTGGCCCTTTATGCACCACCAAGATCTCCAGTAATGAAACTAGGATATTACAGGGAAATATATTGCGCAGTCATAGTGTAGGGGTGGGAGAACCTATTTCCCCGGAAATGGCTAAACTGATGCTGATCCTCAAGGTACATGCTTTGGCACAGGGTTATTCCGGGATAGCAGAAAATACACTGGAACGTATCCTTTGGCACATTGATGAGGAGATCATCCCGGTAGTCCCGAGCCAAGGTTCGGTAGGGGCTTCCGGTGATTTGGCGCCCTTGTCGCATCTTTTTCTTCCGCTTATTGGCCTCGGAAACGTTTGGTACCGGGGAGAGGCTAGGGCTACGCCAGGTCTACTGGCAGAGCTGGGAGTGGAACCCCTCGAGCTTGGCCCTAAAGAGGGGTTAGCGCTTATCAACGGCACCCAGTTCATCGCGGCACATGCTGTCAAGGTCATTGAAAGGATGCACAGCTGCCTTGCCCAAGCGGATATTATTGGGGCCATGATGATCGAGGGGCTCCAAGGGTCGGTCAAACCTTTCTTTGAACAGCTCCACCAGCTAAGGCCTTTCAAAGGGTGTATGCATGTAGCTTCGCGCGTGCGTGCACTCCTGTCTGATTCGGAGATCATGGAAGATCATATCGATTGTGACCGGGTGCAAGATCCCTACTCTTTGCGCTGCATACCGCAGGTACATGGAGCCTCTCGCAATGCTTGGCTACATTTGAAAGAGCTCTTGGCCATAGAACTGAATTCTGTGACGGACAACCCCGTGATCATCAATGAAAAACTTACCATAAGCGGGGGGAACTTTCATGGGCAGCCATTAGCGATGGCCCTCGACTACGCTTGTATTGGGGCAGCCGAGATCGGGAACATTGCGGACCGCAGGATATACCTTTCACTGGAGGGAAATCCAGGAGGTATACCCAAGCTATTAATGAAAGACACCGGCATTAACTCGGGATACATGATCTTGCAATACACTACCGCGGCATTGGTAAGCGAAAACAAAGGGTTGTGTTTTCCATCTAGCGCCGACAGTATTCCCACTTCGCTGGGCCAGGAAGATCATGTAAGTATGGGGTCCATTTCCGGTAGAAAGACTTTGACGGTATTGGAAAACGTAGAAAAGATCCTTGCCATCGAATTATTGACTGCCGCACAGGCTTTTGAATTTAGAAAGCCTCTAAAATCAGGTATTATTTTAGACGAGATCCACCGTTTGGTGCGCTCGAAGGTGACATTTGCCCACCAAGATCGTGTTTTTGCCGATGATATTGAAAAAGGAATAAATATGATCCGGTCCGGGATAATGCCCAGGAAAGCCGTAGACGTAGCCGAGGACAATAACATAGCGCTTGCTACACCTTTTGAGACAGAATTTGAAACTTACTAACAATCCATATGCCTAGATATCGACTCCTGGGACCATTTGACCAAGTAGTGACCATGACTGGTATGCCTTTAAAAGGCCCGCTTGCAGATGAACAGCTTCCTGTGCTAAAACAGGGTGGGGTTCTTTTAGAAGATGAAAAGATACATTCGGTAGGGAAGTATGCAGACCTGTTAGGAACGGCTAACAAGGTAAAAGCACAAATGGTTGAATTGGAGCGGCCTACCGTATGCCTCCCGGGTTGGATCGATGCACATACTCATATTTGTTTTCACGGTTCAAGGGCCAAGGATTACGCCTTGAGGAATGCGGGAGCCTCTTACCAGCAGATTGCCCGGGAAGGAGGAGGGATTTGGGATACCGTAAGGCATACCCGGCAAGCCAGTGAACACGACCTGGGCGAGGGGATCTTGCTGCGAACCCAGGCATTACTAAAAAATGGGATAACTACCGTAGAGGTAAAAAGTGGATATGGCCTCACCTTGGAAGAGGAACTTAAAATGCTACGAGCCATCAAAGCAGCTGATAGACAAGCCGCACAGGACTTAGTTTCTACCTGCCTGGCCGCCCATATTCTACCCAAAGATTACGACGGGGATCATGCGGCTTACCTGGCAGAAATGGCCTGGGAACTTCTGCCCCGTGCCAAGTCCGAGGCTTTGACAAATCGTGTCGATGCCTTTGTAGAAGAGGGCGCATTTTCAGAATCGATCATTGCTCCTTATTTTCAAAAGGCCAGGTCCATGGGCTTCCAGCTTACCGTACATGCCGATCAGTTCACCACGGGCGGCACTGCTGTGGCGGTAGACCATCACGCCGTGAGCGCCGATCATTTAGAGGCGAGTACCGCGAAAGAAATTACCCTGCTTAGCCAAAGCGAAGTTATTGCTGTAGCGCTCCCCGGGGCCTCTATAGGATTGGGGTGCGGCTTTGCCCCGGCACGAAAGTTATTGGATGCCGGCTGTGCGCTGGCCATTGCCAGTGACTGGAACCCCGGCTCGGCGCCTATGGGAGATTTGCTGGTCCAAGCCTCAGTGCTAGCAACTTTTGAAAAGTTGACCAATGCAGAAGTCCTGGCGGGGATCTCGTTCCGGGCTGCGGCGGCGCTGGGCCTTCAAGACCGTGGGCATTTGAGCCCTGGGGCTTTGGGTGATCTTAACCTTTATGCTACGGATCATTTTAGGGAAATAAGCTACCACCAAGGGATGCTTAAGCCATACCAGGTATGGAAACGAGGAGAGAAAGTGTTTTCAGTGGACGAATAGAGAAAAGATATGATCAACGTTATGAAGTTCGAAGAAGAGGTTTTGCAGGGAATACCATCAAAGCTGCCTCCTAAAAGAGAATATGACCCCTCGGTAAGCCATGCTCCCAAGCGTAGAGATGTTCTATCCAGTGATGAAAAGAAGTTAGCAATTCGCAATGCTTTAAGGTATTTTCCCAGTGCATGGCATGAAGAACTGGCTTTAGAATTTGCAGAAGAGTTGCACACCTATGGCCGTATTTATATGCATCGATTCCGGCCTTCCTACCCGATGTATGCCCGGCCTATAACGGAATACCCCTGCCGTACGGCACAGGCCGCAGCGATCATGCTGATGATCCAAAATAATTTGGACCCCCAGGTAGCGCAGCACCCACATGAGCTGATCACCTATGGCAGTAATGGCGCCGTATTCCAAAACTGGGCTCAATACCTGCTTACCATGCAGTACTTGGCAAAGATGACGGACCGGCAGACACTTCATATTTACTCGGGGCATCCCTTGGGGCTATTCCCGTCTTCCGAAGCAGCGCCTAGGGTGGTAGTTACCAATGGCATGATGATCCCCAACTACTCCAAACCCGGGGATTGGGAAAAGTTTAATGCTCTTGGGGTCACCCAGTATGGCCAGATGACGGCCGGCTCCTACATGTACATTGGCCCGCAGGGGATCGTCCATGGTACTACCATCACGTTGATGAATGCTTTCCGGAAAATATTGGCCCCGGGAGAAACCCCGGCAGGCAAAGTGTTTTTAACCTCCGGGCTGGGAGGCATGAGTGGCGCCCAGCCTAAAGCAGGTAACCTGGTGGGCTGCATTACGGTATGCGCGGAAGTTAATCCTGCGGCAGTAAACAAGAGACATTCACAAGGATGGGTGGACGAAGTCATTGAAGACCTTGGCACACTAACTACAAGGGTGAAAAAAGCCATTGAGACGAAAGAAGTAGTTTCCATAGCTTTCCAGGGTAACGTGGTAGAGGTATGGGAGCGGTTTTTTGAAGAAGACATAAAGATTCACATAGGGTCAGACCAAACGTCTTTACATAATCCCTGGTCTGGAGGATATTACCCAGTAGGCCTGGCTTTTGACGCGGCAAACCGGATGATCAGCGATGATCCGTCATCGTTTAAGAAAAGGGTGTGTGAATCCCTGGAGCGTCATGCGGATGGCATTAATCGACATACGGAACGCGGGACTTACTTTTTCGACTATGGCAACGCTTTTTTATTGGAAGCCTCAAGGGCTGGTGGAGCGGTAATGGCAGAAAACGGTATTGATTTTAGATACCCTTCTTACGTTCAAGATATCCTGGGTCCTATGTGTTTCGACTATGGCTTTGGCCCTTTTCGTTGGGTTTGCACTTCCGGTAAAAAGGAAGACTTGCGGATAACAGATCAAATAGCGTTGGAGATCATGACCCAAATCAAGCATGAAGCACCCCGGGAGATCCGGGGCCAGGTGGAAGATAACATAGCCTGGATAGCACAAGCAGATGCCAATCGATTAGTGGTAGGGTCACAGGCTAGGATACTGTATGCCGATGCCGAGGGGAGAATTAAGATCGCACACGCCTTTAACGAAGCCATAAGGTCAGGGAAGATCTCGGCCCCCATAGTCTTGGGGAGGGATCACCATGATGTCAGCGGAACGGATTCACCCTATCGTGAGACCAGTAATATCTACGACGGGAGTCGTTTTACGGCCGATATGGCGATTCAAAACGTGATCGGCGATAGTTTTCGAGGCGCTACGTGGGTGTCCATACACAATGGAGGAGGGGTAGGCTGGGGTGAGGTGATCAATGGCGGTTTTGGTCTTATGCTTGACGGAAGTGAAGAGACTGACCGTCGTCTGCAAAGTATGCTGTTTTATGATGTGAACAATGGAATTGCCCGGAGGAGCTGGGCGAGGAACGAGGAAGCGCGGTTTGCGATTGAAAGAGAGATGGAACGATCCCCGGGATTGCAAGTGACACTGCCCCACTTAGTCGAAAACAATCTACTGGAAGAAGTGCTGAAAAATACCTTCACAACTACTGATCACCACTAACCTATGAGTTACCGCGTACCGGACCCTACCGTATGGCAAGGAAGAAAAACGGGGCATTCCGCTTACCTTCATGAAAAGGTGGTTTGTACCCCCATCGGTGAACTGGAAAAAGCTAACGGTAAAGCGTATGCCCTATTAGGATATGCCTCCGACGAAGGTGTAAGAAGGAACCTGGGTAGGATAGGGGCCAGCGTAGGCCCCTTGGAAATTAGGTCCCGATTGGCAAAACTGGCTAATCATTTACAGCGCTCCACCCAACTTTATGATGCAGGGGACATTGCCTGTGAGGGAACCAACTTAGAAAACTCCCAACACGAATTATCTCGAGCAGTAGCAAGAATCTTAGCGCTGGGTACCTTCCCTGTACTGCTCGGTGGCGGGCATGAAATTGCTTACGGGCATATCCTGGGGGTATGGAAATATCTACAGGACCAAGGGAAAGAGGCAAGCCTCGGCATCATTAACCTAGATGCTCATTTTGATCTCCGGACCTTCGAAGGGAGATCTACCTCGGGCACCCCGTTTTACCAAGTAGCACAAAAGTTTAAAGAAGCCGGTACCCCCTTCCACTACTTCTGCCTGGGCATCGAGCCTTTGAGTAATTCAGCAGCATTATACGATACCGCGAATGAATTGAATGCCCGGTACATCGAAAATACGGATTTTCATCTAGGGAACATAGACGAGGTAACGGAAACCCTCAAGGCCTTTGCACAACAAGTAGATCACCTTTATTTGACCATTGACATGGATGGGTTTTCTGCTGCTTTCGCCCCGGGAGTAAGCGCACCTTCGCCCTTAGGCTTTGAACCCCGGATGGCCATGGAAGTGATCCGGTTTATCATTCAAACCGGTAAACTCATCAGCATAGATATTGCAGAATTGAATCCAAAATACGACGTTGACGGCAGGACAGCCCGGTTAGCTGCCCAGCTGGTAGCACAAATTATACTACTTTTAGACCGGGATTAATGTATGCCCCGTGGAGATCGACTCTTCCCACCCCGTCAGGCGCAATTGTCCTGTCTTTACGACCCAATCCTCTATACCTTAAGGGTCTACCAAGAGAGGGTTCCTTGAAAACCTGTTGTAAATAGGTGCATTACCCAGCAACCTTTCCGGGTAATATCCGTACTATTTAATAGTAATACTATTATAAAAAAGAGTTTTGCAATCAAAAATAGATGTTATGGAAACTTTACACGCGTAAAGGCTCACTGGGTATTCAAAAAGTTGGATTCACAAGGAGAACAGGGGGGGATGAAGAGTTTAAAATTTTTCATTTATTAAAATCGTATGTATTATGGGATGGTTAATTGAAAACATCATTAGCAGGTTGAAAAGAATAGATCGACTTGTCCGGCTAAAAGCCACAGGGTCACCCCAAGACTTGGCACGAAGGTTAGGTATCTCTATCAGTACACTATACGAACATATGGATACAATGAAAAAAGTTTTTGGTGCCCCGCTGCGATATTGTCGTAAGCGCAGGTCCTATGTCTATGATGAAGATGGTAAACTTGAGTTAACCTTTAAAAAAACTTCGCCTTAAACGAGTGTAAATCGTTCCACTCCGGTCAAATCGAAATAGCAGGGCCTAACATTGTCCTAACTATTTATTACATATACCCCATAGCATTTATGGGTACATTGATGTGCCTTGAGCCAACATCTAAAATGAAACACCCTAATTCCTTGAAAAACAGGCCTGTACGAGTAAGGCAGGCCTGTTATTTTTTGTTATTGCCGGCGAGTAAATGGCCTTTTAGGTGTAAGGACTATGCCGCATAAAGCACTCGCACCTGTTGCTTTTATGGTTTTGGCGGTCTTGTTTTCTTTCCCGGTGTTTTCCCAGCAAAGTGACCTGGACCTTGAACAACTCCTATTAAGGACAGGAATAGGCTACAACCTTACTGGGAACAATAACAATGTTTTAGTAGGGTACGCCTTTATCCGTTCTGACAATTATCTCCCGGGTACGGATAAAAAGGTGATTACCCGTGAAAATCGTATTTTCCAGCAATTCATTACCCGTCAAAACTACGGACGGTTTCATTTACTCCATCGCTACCGGTTTGAGCAACGGTTCATCAAAGATGATTTTACGATGCGCTTACGGTACTTTTTATTGTTGAATGTACCCATTAAGGGTCCGGAGGTTTTACCCAAGGTGTTTTACCTGTCCGGGTATAATGAAATATTCATCAATACGGAAATGTCTTTCTTCGACCGTAACAGGGTCTATGGGGGCTTTGGGCACCAGGTCAGTGCTTCCCTGCGGGCAGAGGTGGGCTATATAAACCAAATACTAGAAACCCAAAACAAGGACCAGTTGAACCTGGTGATGTTTTTAAACCTATAAAACTAACAAACATGACACCTAGATTAAATTACTTGTTTTTATGTATAACAGCCCTTTTTTCGTGTAATTCATCATATCCGCCAGCAGAGGAACAGTCAACCGCGGAAAACATTTACCGGGGCTTAAGACCCTTAGTGGAAAAAGTGCTCACTGCCGAAGAGCAAGCGCAATTAAGCCCGGGCGATGTTATTAAAAACTTACAGGCAGGGAATGAGCGATTTATTAACAATGATCTTACGGCCAGGGACCATACTGAGCAAGTACGAAAAAGTACTTACGGGCAATTCCCGAAAGCCGTAGTACTGTCCTGCCTGGACAGCCGGATCCCGGTAGAAGATGTGTTTGACAAGGGGATCGGTGATATTTTCGTAGCCCGGGTGGCAGGCAATTTCGTGAACGAGGACATCCTCGGAAGCATGGAGTTTGGATGTAAAGTGGCCGGCGCTAAAGCTATTTTGGTGATGGGACATGAGCGCTGCGGAGCCATAAAAGCAGCCATCGATCGGGTAGAGATGGGAAACATCACTCAAATGCTTACGAAAATAGAACCGGCGGTTGAGCAGTCACAAGACTTCCTAGGAGAAAAGACCTCGAAAAACATGGAATTTGTTTCCTATGTTGCAAAGAATAACGTCAGAAACACGATCAAGGTCATAAAGGAACAGAGTGA
Source organism: Fulvivirga sp. (assembly GCA_028280565.1). GTDB lineage: Bacteria > Bacteroidota > Bacteroidia > Cytophagales > Cyclobacteriaceae > Fulvivirga. The sequence goes on along the minus strand of JANQLQ010000237.1, from coordinate 5,918 downwards.
AGTGTTAAAGGAAATGGAAGAGAAAGGTGAGATCAAGATCGTAGGCGCCGTTTATGACATGGACTCCGGGAAGGTTACTTTTTTTGATGAGTAGCAAAGTTGGTTAAAGTTTTGTCTTAAAACCTGGACTGGATAACCGTTTATCCTTTGATATTATCCAGGGTAATTTTGGCTCGTAAGCTTGGTGAACCTTAGTGCATTGGTGACTTGGTGGCGAAGCTTCCCCGGCCACGGAGGCACTAAAGCTCAAAGAACCACAAAGGGATCCTTTATTATTTAGCCTAGCCCTATTTTATATCGCACTCACGTTTAAAAGTTGCTGTCCGGAATAAATACAAAAGTTTATTTACCGTAGCAGTCACTATAATTCTTTGCGTTATACTTAGCGACCCTTGCAGTTAAAAATATTGGGCTCATAAAGGAATAGCTTATGAATACTGTAACAAAGTAAAATTCGATAAAAAAGGGGCAAACTTTTTGATGCTGCCCCTTTTTGGTTACGAAACTGCTTTTTTGGAGCCCAGCGCCCGCCCTACTTCCGGGTACTTCGTGAAGATCTGTTTCACTACCTGCACGTTGGAAGCAGGAAAGCTGTAATAATCTCCATCGACATCCCGGAACTTGATCTCCATCCGGGCGCCTTGAACGTTCAGTCCTTTAAGCTGTTTGATGACTTGGCATGGATCGCGATCCGTTAACCAGTCCAATTCATTTTCCGGGCCATTATTGATGCTGTAATAGGCATGACCATTTCGATGATACACCTCCAATATGGCAAATTCTTCAATTAACGATTTAAGTTTTACCTTGTAAATCCCCGCTTCTAACTTCATGATCTCTAATGGTTTATGACATTAAATATAGTAAAAACTAATTTTTTTAGTAACGATAATTCATTCTTTTTTGTTTACGACTTACGGTTAATGATTTGTGAAAAGATAATTTGGAAAAATAGGCGGCCTATGGCCTAGTGTTAAGTTAAGTCTCAAATGGAGGGTAGGGTTAGAGGATGAACCCTGTTTGTCGTGTTGGTAAGTTTTCGACCCGTTAGCAATTGGCAAAGGGCAGTAGGCAAAATAGGGGTTGCCTATGGTTTATTACTGGCTGCCGACTTTGAGTACGGGACCGAAAAAATTAGGGTGTCCTTGAAAATTAGCTTTGGTAGTAGGACGTTTAATTTTGGTAAGTTAAGCTATCTTTTTAAGATGTTTCGGGTAATGGGAGCCTCGAAATGAGCAGTTTAAGCGGGGTTTTGAATTTCTAAGCACAGTTTTCATTTTCCTTTGCCCGCCTAAAAGCAAACGAAACAACAGAAAAGGGCGCCAGCAACAAAACCCATTTTCCATGCAAAACGTGCTATCCAGCCGCTACAGGCCGCTTACGCACAGGCCTCAAATGTGCCGCGCTGTTCCTGGATGCCTCCCCTCCATACGCCACTTGAATTTTCAATGATATCCTAGTTCTACTTCGTTACATTCAATTATTGGATAGACAGGGGTTGAATGATAATGGAGTCCGTTGGGTATCCTCATCAAAAACGAAAAAAAACCTTCTTTATCGTCATTCCTGCCGGCCTTGTAGGGTGAGCGATGCGCGAGAGCAGGAATCTGCTATGTCGTTGAACGTAAACCCTTTTTTTGCGTGTACTAGGTTTTCGTTTCACGACTTCGCAGATTCCTTGTCACGCCTAGCCCAACGCACGGGCTGCAAGGAATGACGTTCCTATGTGCGGGTTTTGGGTGGGTTTAGAACAGGATGTGGATCATCCATTCTTTGCGACTCGCTACTCGCTGGCATTAGGTTTGATATCAATTACTAAGTAGTACTAGTGTTAAGTTAACCCAACTAGTGCGCATTTAGCGCAGCGTAAGGCGTACTTATCGAGCAATAGGATTTGTAATCCGGGCGATCTCGTTTGTGCCCCATGACCATATAAGTGAGTTCTTTAAAATAGCTTTGATAAGAGAACGTTTAATTTTGGCAAATTGGGCTATCTTTTTAAGATGTTTAGGGTAATGCTGGCCTGTAAATGGGCAGTATACGCGTGATTTTGTGGTTCTAAGTCCAGTTTTCATTTTCTTTTGCTGGTCCAAAAGCAAACGAAACAAAAGAAAAGGGCGCCAGCAATAAAGCCCATTTTTCCCTCGAAACGCACTATCCAGCCGCTATGTGCCGCTTACCCATAGGCCTCAAATGTGCCGCGCCGTTCCTGGATGCCTCCCCTCCATACGCCACTTGAATTTTCAATGATACCCTGGTGTTAAGTTAAGCTTCAAATGACGTACCGGGCATAGTATGAGCTAGGTTTAAGGTCTCGATCAGTCGGCAATAGGCAAAGAGCAGTAGTCAAAAAAACTTAGGGTTGCCGATTTCCCTTTGCTGACCGCCGACTTTAAGAACAGGATTGGAAAAAATAGCTAACCGTCCCATTACACTTAACTTAACACTACGCAAGTGTAGGAACCTTCTATGTCAAAAAAGGAATATTCAGCACATGGTCTATCTTAATCCTTAACATTTTAATAATTTAAATTATAGTCAAGATCCAAGGTGTTAAGCGTTACTTTTACGATTGTAAAACAGCCCTCATTCACGATTTACCCCCGGGATACCTCGGAAATCCAACGTGTATGGACGGCGCTACTATGTTATTACATTATGGCGCGTTGTATTGAAGAGAAGAAAATACCCGTTTGTTCCCTCCCTTTTTCAAGATCAAATTCTATCTATTTGTTAGGGGTAAGTGGTATCGTCAAGCGACTGTACCTACTCATTTTCATTGGCATTTTCCTTCACGACATCCATTACGCTTATGGCCAGGCTCCACATCGGATGATCGTTAAATGGAAAGCTGCTGGAGAAGTTGATTTCGGAAGACAGGGATCTACTGCTCTGCGCCAGTTGGCTTCCCACCATAATTTGCCCTCGCCAAACGGCCTCGTTAGTTTAAAACCTTCATCATACCGTGAAGGACAAAGGCCCTCGCGGACCGATAGCCTATGGCTCTTCACGTTCCCCAATACGGTTCCTTTTGACGAGGTGCTGGAAATCTATCGGGGTTCCGGTCTTTTTGAGTACGTAGAGCCTGATTACGCGGGGCGTGCCGCAGGGTTGCAAACGATGGCCCCCAATGATCCGGGTTACGGGAGTCAATGGTATTTGCGTAACGACGGTAGTTTTTCATCCGCACCTTCCACGGCGGGTGCAGATATTGATATGGAACCTGCTTGGGAGATCACCCGGGGAGACACATCAGTGATTGTAGCGATCCTGGACAGTGGCATTAACCCGGACCACCGTGAATTTTCTGGGCGTTTTTGGCAGAACGCAAGAGAACAGGCAGGGGATGGTCAAGATAATGATAGGAATGGATATACCGATGATGAAATTGGGTGGGATTTTGTCAATGAAGATGCCGACCCCCGGGATGATGGCGGACATGGTACCGCGGTAACAGGGATATTAGCGGCTACCGGTAATAATAATTTCGGTTACGCAGGGATCGACTGGCGTTGTCGTCTAATGATCGGTAAAGTGGTAGGGCCGGACCTTATCGGGTTTTACAGCGATTGGATACGAGGGATCTACTATGCCGTAGATCATGGAGCAGATATCATCAACTTTTCTTTAGTTGGCGATAACCCTTCACGAGCACTGGAAGAAGCCGTTAATTATGCTTTTGACCGGGGGACTTTGATCGTGGCGAGCATGGGCAATAACAATACTTCAGTCCCGGTGTACCCGGCCCGTTATGCCCGGACCTTTGCCATTGGCGCTACAGACCCTGACGATACCCGGAGTATAGCATTCAACGGCAGTTCCGCTTTCGGCAGCAACTACGGTGATCATCTTGATGTGGTAGCCCCCGGTAATTACATTCTTGGCTTAAACCAGTCCACATCGGGGAATCCCGGTAGCCAATGGAGCGGTACTTCGATGTCATCCCCGGTGGTAGCCGGTATTGCAGCCCTGCTAAGAGCCCAAAATCCAAGCTATACCCCGGCGGAATTAACCTCGTTGATCATGAATAGCGCCGAAGATGAAATCGGTGATCCTTCGGAGGATAGCCGTGGATGGGATATTTATTATGGTTTTGGCCGGGTAAATGCGCTACGCGCTTTGCAATTGGCCGAAGGCTCTCAAAACATACCCCTGGAAGACCAGGTAGATATTTTTCCAAACCCTGCCACCTCGCAAGTCAATTTCCGAATACGCTTATCCGAAGCCTCGCCGGTGGTGATCGAGGTGATCAGCCCACAGGGAGCCTTTGTATCTTCTTTTGACCTTACTACTACTTCCGTACGGAATATTGAGCGTGTTTTTGATGTGAGGTCTTTGCCCAATGGGATGTATTTTGCCAGGATACGGACGCGGGGAGGGGAGATGGTAAGGAGATTTGTGAAGTATTAGCAATGTGTAATCACTTTCCATCGATTATCGGTCTAGGGAGTATGTGGTTTAAATAGGGCGTCCTTGAAAATTGATTTTATTTCTCCTTTTGGGAAATTGTTTCATTTTGGGCTGACCTAAAAGCGAGACAAACAATACGCTATTGCGTCAAGGTCGATAAACTAACCTCAATATTTTGAATGATCGGTCAAATTTGAGGTTTCCTGTTCCCGGAAATTGCTGGTGAAATGCGAAGAAGATCATTCGGGGTTTTTTGTGAAAAACCGTTTTAACCCGGATCTTGTCCAAAAGCCTATGAAATAGTAAAAATTAAACTTTTAAACTATGCAGGTAATCGGTGGGAGATTGTCCCTTCATTTTTCTGAATTGCCGATTGAAGTGTGATACATTGTTGTAACCACATTCATAGCTTACACTCAGCACGGTTTGGTCTTCGTCCAGCAGGCGTTTACAGGCAAAGCCTATCCTAACCTGGTTGAGGTACTCTGTAAAGGTTTTAGAGGTCTTTTGCTTAAAATAGCGACAAAAAGCAGTTTTATTCATGGCCACCAGCGAGGCTACCCGGGTCACAGACAGCTCTTGTTGCTGGAAATTTTGTAAGACATAGTCATAAACCCGGCTGAGCCGCTCCCGGTCTTCGCTCCCAAAACTATTGACGAAACCCTGGCTAGCTATCTTTTCTTTGTCCTTGTCACCGTTAAGTCTCGCCAGCACATCGAGCAATAATGTCGCCCGGTCAAATTCGTCTGCAATGGTCAGCATATGTCTCAGCATTGTAGCTACGGTCAGGCTGGTTCGCGTACCAAACTTTAAGCCAAGTTGTGCCTCTGTAGCCAGCTTTTCCAGCCTGCCATATTCGGGAACTACCTTTCTTATCCCAGTGACCAGGCTGGGGTTAATGTGCAATACCAAAGCTTCAGAAACCTTACCCGAATCTTGCAGGAAATAGTCGTCCTCGCTTTGCCACATGTGGGGCAGGTTACTTCCAAGCAGAAGTAGTGTCCCGGGGTTAAAAGGTTCTATACTATCGCCAATAAAACGCATACCATGGCCTTGTACAACATATACCAGCTCCAGCTCGGGGTGGTAATGCCATACTTTCAGGAAGTGTGGAAAATGATGGTGGTTCAAACTGAATGAACGATCGGGTAGAGGATCTCTGCTCAGTAATTTGGGCTTCAATACTTCTTATTTATGTGTTTGGTGTTGTATAAAGATACGCAAAAATAGTGTTGGATAGGGCGCACTGACAGGTGGATACTGCCACTCATCACTTATATCCTTCTAGACCTGCGGATTGACAACAGCACAGCCTGTTACGGTTTTTGGATAGATAGTTTTTGATCATGACATCAAGTTGCCCAAAGCATCACGGAGGTTCCAAATATAACTCCTTTGTGGACCTTTGCTTGTGCCATGAAGTTAAAGCGAAGTTCTTTAACATGCTGTACTGAAGATGATACAGTTCCACTTTAGTGGGATGGCGTATCGGTAACGCCTTACAGGAG
>JANQLQ010000207.1 GCA_028280565.1 Fulvivirga sp. | reverse complement strand
GTCATGTCAAGCCTCAAATGGCGGGTAAGGTGGTAGTAGATTTTGTGGGAGGTCAAGGCGCAAAAAACGAGCATAGCCATAGCTACGTAAGTCTTTTTGCAACGCAGAGATCCCGCAAAAGATACCCCGGATCGGCCGTTATTTGAGGCTTGACACGACACTAGGACATACCACTCTAAAAAGCATCATGACCGTAAGCATCTCTAGTTACTTTATGGTTTAACTTGGGTTGACCCTATTTTAAAGTGATGCAAAGCTAACATTGACAACACAACCACAGGGGTACAATTCCGCCCAATCCAGTAACATTTCCGACATAGCAAGATAATAAAATCGAAGAAGGTATACTATTTTCGACAGGTTTGCTGGTGGGTTTGCTACCTGTTGGCCGGGTTACAAACCCTAGTGATCATGAAAAAGGCACAAGTTACAAAGTCGACTTACGCCAGTCCAGGTTTAACCTAGCCTTATTTTATAACGAACGCATGTTTGTAGGTTAAGCATCGCGGTTCTAAGGCTTGATAATTGGGGGGTATTTAACTGTAAAATGGACTTGGAGCGTATGCTTTTGGGCTGGAGAACCGTTTCACCTCCCCCCTAGCCAGTGCCCGGTTTCTTTTGAATTTGGTAATGTAACCCTTAGGGTTTCATAAGATATTCCTTTTTGTACCTCGTAGGTGTAACACCATACCAGCGATGGAAAGCGCTAATAAATGCGCTGGATTCAGAATATCCCATCAAATAGCAGGTTTCTTTTATGCTTAAACCCCTTGTCAAATAATCGATCGCTAGTTCTTTTTGAATGTTAGCCTTGATCTCTTGGTAGCTGGTTTTCTCATATTTCAGTTTTCTCTGCATATCTCTTACGGATAAGTTCACTTGGTCTGCCACCTCATAAATGGTAGGAATATTTGGGTCCAACATATCCAGGATAATTTCTCGAACACTGCTGGATAACCCGGGCTCTTCTTTACTAAGATTAGCCAATTTTTCATTCGCTACTTTTTCAAGATGTAAATAGAGTTGATAATCTGCCCATAGGATCTTTTCATCGAGCAGCTCTGCCCGGTATTGTATATGGTCTTTTTCTTCATTTAAAATGATCTTTGAATCAAAAAGTGTAGCCAGCTCATTTGAATCACCTTTCCAGCTACGAAAACCCACCATTAAAGGCGATTCTTCTTTTAACGCAAGGTAAGTCATTTCCCTGTGAGCAAAAACCATAGAGGTCATAACAAAATGATTCATTACTTCCGGGTAGGCGGAAAAAGTTTCATCATCTACGCTAAAAGTCAGCGAAAAAGAATCTTCATCTTCCTCCAAGCTCACACTCATTACATTGCTCACCAAATTATAGGTCGCACATACTTTCGTCAGGGCTTCTTTTATATCTTGGGCTGCCTGGATCAGCTGGCCCACTATGCCCAACGCGGATAGGTTATACTGTTTACCTACGTGTATCCCAAGCCTGTCATCTTTAGTTTTCTGTAGCACATATTCAGCCAACTTGGCATATTGGGTAAATGCAACCATGTGGTTGACATCTTCACGATTGAGTACGGATGCAATATCGAATCGCTCAAGATCAATTTTACGTTGCTTCGCATATTGAATAAGGTGAAGAACAACCCCGGCCGAAATAACTTTTTCATTCATGCTCAAAGGTTAAAATAAAACTTCTAGTCCATTTAAACATGTCGTGAAATATAAATTCTTTGGCGCCATTTATCAATCATTTAGGGCTAGTTGTCCGATACTTTTGAAAAAAACAATAGCGCAAATGAATACTTTACAAAGAGCATTGCTTCCTAATGGAATTTTAGCCTTTACTTCAGGCTTAGCGATGATTATCATGCGGAACCAACTGGCAGAAATATTTGGCATTACTGATCCGATCTCATTGTTAACGGTAGGTGTTGTCGTATCAGTTTTCGGACTTTCCGTTTTATTGGAGGTAAAAATGCAGCGGGCTTTAGCTACTCTATGGATAATAATCCAAGACGCATTGTGGGCGATTGGAACTATCGTATTGATTGCGTTTCAACCCTTTGACCTAACTCCCGCAGCATATTGGATCATCGCACTCTATGCGCTCCCGGTGGTTATCTTTGTTTGGTTCCAAGGTCACGGCCTTTCCTCGGTGGATAACAAGGCAGGGTCAACCAGAAAGATATTTCAATTCAGGAAGAGAATTAAAGCCGATAAATCAAGAACATGGGAGATAATTTCAGACCTGGCGAATTATCACGAGATCGCTCCTAATATTGATGACACCCGGGTTATATCCGGTGAAGGCTTAGGCCTGGTCAGGCAATGCTTTCACGGTAAAGATAAGTGGTCGGAAAGGTGCATACTTTGGAACGAGGGGGATGAGTATTCTTTCGAAGTGGATACTAGCGCCCCTGATTATCCTTATCCTCTTAAATACCTAAAGGGCACATGGAGAACAGTAGAAATCAATCCTATGTTAACTGAAATTGAGATGGAGTTCGAATTTGAATATAAGAAGAAGATCCAAAATATATTGATCCATCCTTTTATGAAGGCAAGATTTACCAAGGTGTGCAAGAAGCTTCTTGATAACTGGCAGGAAAAAATTGAGGGATAAAAGCCCTTGCAACGTTCAGCCCATAAGCTAAGCGGGAGCCTGTCCATTGGGTAGGTTTTACTTTCTACTCCCCAACTGCCCAAAGCGTAACTTAGGACATATTAGGGCAAGTTTGTAACTATAGCCGTCAGGTTAAGCCATTCTATGGCCATCGCTCACCCCTTAATCCCCTAAAGGGGAAATCAAACGCGCGATGGATTTCCCCTTTAGGGGATTAAGGGGTTGCGCTGGGAAGTCCTTAACCTGACGGCTATGGCGTTTCGCAAATGACGGCTATCATTGGGGCCTACCAGTTAATGAATGGCTAAGATCAATGTTTCCAACTATGTATGAAACCCGGTACTTTCCTGCGAAGTAGGACAAAAACCCATCTCACACCAGCCAGGTAAGTCCAGGAGCCTTGGGAATAGCGACCACCCGGCAAAGCCAAGCGACTGATAAGTCGTAATTTTTAACGCTAGCGGTCCTCTAACCCGTACCAAGCCTACCCTATCCAAACCAGGATGACAATTTAAAAGGGCAAACCTTGTTCTCTTACAACCGAGAGGGCCTTTGCTACATTTACCTACCCAAATTGAGATTTTTGTTTCACGGCCCCTTACTAGCTTTAGGTTTCAACTATCCGGTTGAGCGAACCATAAAAGCAAATCCAATGAAACCTATAACCAGTATCCTGCTGCTGTATTTCAGCATTCTTACAGCAGCGCAAGCCCAGCTTACAAAAATCACGAACTTCAGCGGGTCACAGCTAGCATCCAATTCGGTCACACAAGTGGGGGATCGTATCTTCTTCGAGGCGGACGACGGCGTGGCCGGGAGTGAATTGTGGGTATATGACGCCACCACAGGCAGCGTCGAAATGATCACTGACCTTAACCCGAATGGGGGAATTAGCACTGGCGGAAACATTATTGCTTTCGGCAATGGCGTACTTTTCCGTGGGACCGATGGGGTTAGTGCCCAGGAGCTTTTCTTTAGTGACGGCACCCCCGGGGGCACACAATTAGTAAAAGATATTAACCCCTCGGGAGGCAGCTTCCCGGAAGATTTCATAGAATTTAAGGGGGAAATGTACTTTTCCGCCAACGATGGCACCAATGGCAAGGAGCTTTGGAAAACAGACGGCACCACTGCCGGCACGGTACTGGTCAAAGACATCAACCCAGGAATCGGGACGGGCATGGAAGCCAATACAGGCAAGATGTTTGGGCAGAACGGCACTTATCTTTTCTTCCGCGCTAACGATGGTACTCACGGAAGTGAGTTGTGGATCTCCGACGGTACCACTGTGGGTACCCGGATGGTCGCAGACCTGTTCCCGGGCAGTGGCAATGGCCTGGGCGAAACGGTACCGGAACATGCCGCTATTTTCCTGGAAACCCTCTTTTTTCGAGGAAATGATGGAGGAACAGCCGTAGGAAAAGAGCTTCATTATTTCGATACCAACGACGAGACCATAAAGCTGTGGAAAGAGATCAACATCGGGCCTAATGCACAGGCAGATATAAAAAACCTTTTTGTAGCAGGCAGTAAGTTGTTTTTCAGGGCAAAGTTCGGTTCTTCCGGTGTGGAACCATGGGTAAATGACGGTACCGTAGCCGGAACCCAGTTGATCCAGCAACTCCGGCCCGGCGCTGGCGGCTCCAACCCTATTTACCAAATTGCCAACCCTCTCACCGGCGAGGTGTTTTTCCAGGCCAATGGTGGCAATGGCAACGAACCGTGGGTCTCTGATGGTACAGCTGCCGGTACCCGTCAAATTGCTAACCTTTTCCCGGGCAATGGGGGTTCCGGTCCTAATTTCTTCGCTTTTGCAGAAGGCTTCGCCTATTTTGCCGCCCAGACCACCGGCGGAACTCTTTTCGGGGAAACGGGCAGAGAGCTATTTGCCACGGATGGTAATGACATATTCCTGGTAGCTGATATCAATGAAGGTCCCGGGGGAAGTGATCCCGGGTCGCCCAACCCCATAGTTTTGAGCGATGGCCGCATTTTCTTCACTACCTCCAATGCGGGCTTTGGAAGTAATCTTTATGCTTATGATCCCCAGCAATTCCTCGGTGTCCCTGCTTTGGATCCTTTTGGCAGTATAAATATAGGGGCAGCTTCAGCTTCCCAATCTTTTAGGGTAAGCTACAGTGGCTTGTCCAGCCCCGTAAGTATTTCTGCCGGGGACGGCTTCGAAATATCGCTGGAAAGTAACGGCGTTTTCCAAACCGGTCCTATCGAGGTATTTCCTAGCCAAGACAGTACGATTGACACTACCGTATGGGTGCGTTTCCGCCCGATCGTACCCGGTACTTTTGAAGAAGTCGTCGTTATTGAAGGGCAGGAAGTGGTGACTGTGAAAATACCGGTAGGCGGTGAGGGAGTCACCCCACAACCCCAAGACGCTACCGTGTTCGATGATTTTTTTGGCACCGACCTCCCTGCCGGGTGGAGCGAACTCAATACCACGGGAAGGGTGTTTTTGCAAGAAGGCCGTCTCACCTTGTTTTACGACCCGGGCCAGCCCATTGCCGCGGCACGCCGTACGTTTGGCCCCGCTACGGGCACTCAATATATCGCCTTTATATTCAATTCTGAACGGAATTCCATCAACGTGCCCGTGCTCATTAAAAACAGCGTGGGGGATACAGTGGCACAGGTCCGTTTTAACCAAGGCATCGTATTGGTAACTGCCGTGGATGGATCGGGCAAACCCACTGCTACGGTTAACCTTATCAATGAAAACAATGTACCCAGGAATGTCGATCACTGGGTAGTGCTGAAAATAGATACGCAAGCTGGTGTAATAAGTGCGGAAGTAAACCGGCAAACCCTCCCCGCCGCCCAGGATATTCCCCTGCTTTCCATCACTAATGACCTGGCAGCGTTGGAAATTTCGGTACCCTCTATGTTCGACGTGGGCAATGTTTTCTTAGATGATCTCTTGATCGGACCTGTCAACAAATTTTACCTGCGTCAAAAAATCGTGGAAGCATCTGCTTTATTGACAGCGTCATCCGCCGGTACTGCCCCGGGAGAATTTCCCGCTAGCGCCAAGGCCCTTTTCCAAGACGCCGTAACCAGCGCCATTAATGCATTCATTGACGGGAATATAGACCAAGCAGGTGCCGATCTAAATGAAGCGCTTCTGCAGGCGGCCATTGAGACCTTCATAGAGAGCCGTATTCGCGCGGAAGCTATTGTAACCATTAATACCGAAAGCGGACATGATATCGAAGAAGGTGTTTTTGGGTATAACAATCGTAGTGTGGACCAAGCGTGGAGCTACCGCAACCCCGAGTTTGTCGAGGCCCTGCGTGCTGGCAAAACCGGGTGGATGCGGTATCTATCCGGGACCATTTCCGATCCCTTCAACATGAATACCGGCACCTATGAACTGGAATGGATCGACCAGTTCCGTAAAGTACCCAACCAGGTGACGGCATATCGCCGGGTAGAAGCCAAGGGTCCGCAGCTTGTCTATGACCTGTACCAGGCCTTAGGAGAGGCAGGGAGCAAGTTGATCGTAACCTGGCCCGGCTTCATGGGAGATCCCGAAGATGCCGGCCTTTTTGCCAAATTCTGCAAGGATAACCACATAGAAGTAGAATACTGGCAGCTCAATAATGAACCCTATTTCTTTACCCCGGGCCGTAATCACTATTTTTATAATGGAGGGGCAGATTATGCCGCTAAAATGAAGCCTATCAGCGACGCCATCAAATTGAATTACCCGGGAGCTTTAACATCACCTAACGCGAGCTGGGGGGTGGATGTTGAAGGAGGCTTCTCTGCGCAGGTGCGTGACTTTACCCCACGTTATTGGGACGTGTACTCTATGCACTCTTATGCCGCATTTAGCAACAGCAATCCCCCGGATGACCTAGCCATCCGGAATGCAAATGCCGGGCTACAGATTGGCGGCACAGATGCCCCCATAAAGGTGCGGAATAGCTTTGGGATAGACATGCCGTACTTTATCACGGAGTACAATGTATTTAACAACACTTTAAGCGGCACCTTTTACAGCGGGCTTTACAACGCAGAATATCTTATGCGTAACACGGCCTTCCCCAATGCCCAGTACCTAGGCCTGCATGTTTTTAATGTCAATGTGATTGCCCCGGGCCTGAACCATAACAGCCTTCTACAAGCGGCATTCAATGGTGAAATTGAACTGGACGCTGATACCATCCAATATGGTTTCAGCATTGTACCTCCCGGGAACGCCATCCTTACCGCCGCGGAGGCGCTCAACCGGAGCAACTTTAGCTGGGATACGCAGGTGACGGGAGGAGAAATTGTACCTGCCGAGCACCCCAATAGCCTGGTAGACAATATCCCTGCGATCTATGCCAATAGTTACCGGGGGGCTTATGGTAAAGACTACCTCCTGCTGACCAATAAATCGGACATTCCCCATGACGTTACCATCCAAGGGCTGAGCCTTCCTAGCACGGTTACAAGAGTGATCGTAAGCAGCACTGACCCTTTGGCAAAAGGAGGTTTTGGCCCTGTAAGGGATACGGTTGACCTTAGCGGTGGGATGGTAACAATTCCCGGCTACAGCGTTTGCCGCCTGGAATGGGATGCCAGTATGAAAGCCCCGCTGGCCCCTCGCCTATTCAAGGCTGAGGTAGCAAGCGGTGGTGTAGATCTTAAATGGTGGAAGCGGGAAAATGCCCAGGGATATACCATTCATTATGGATCTAACCCTTCCCAATTGAGCCAATCCGTTACTATCGAAGGAGCGGATAATAATAGTCATACGCTTACCCTCCCCAAATACCAAGTGACCTATGTGGCGGTGGCGGCTTTTAATGCGCAGGGAGAAGGCCCACTGTCAAAGCCGATCGATGTAAAAGTAGGGAAGCCGGGCACTCCTGTATTGGTAAAGACCCATGAAAGGAACGGACGCGTAACCCTATTTTGGGAAAGTGTGCCTTATGCCTCCGGGTACCGGGTCCTTTACGGCACTAACCAATGGTCTCCCGACCAGGAGGTGGATGCCCGCAATTCTTCCGGGTTTACGGTTAGCGGTCTCACAAATGACGTTACCTATTATTTTAGGGTGGTAGCCTACAACGGTGAAGGTGCCAGCCAATGGTCTAACATCCTCGAAGCTACGCCCAGGGCGGAAATCCCTTTCGCGCCTCATGACCTAAGGGGCTCCGAGACGTCCAATGGCAATGTGTCCTTGCAATGGACCGAATCCGATTCATCTTACAATGCAACGTATGATGTATTCCGTAGCCGTACGCCATGGACCAATTTCCAGCCGGTGGCCAATACCATTAGTGGTACCTCGTTTACAGATACTACCAATACTCGCCAAGGGCAGCATTATTACATTGTAAAAGCAAAGAATACCAACGCCGAAAGCTTTTACCCTTCCAATATGCTGACCGTAAATAAAAGTATAGGCAGCCCAACCGATAAGATCTCCGTGGAATCTTATAACGGGGGTAGCGCCGGGGATAACCAGCTGATCCTTTTCTTCCGGATCATGAACGAAAGTGAAGTGGATATCCCCTACCAAGATATCAAATTACGCTATTGGTTTACCGTTGAGGAGCCTGCCCCTTTGGATCTCTACATCGACTATGCCAAGGTAGGCAAGCAGCACATCCAACACGCTTTCACGGACCTTACGCCAGCCCGGCAAGGAGCAGGCACCTATTTCGAGCTTACCTTCCACGAAGAGGCAGGAACTTTGGCACCGGGTGCTAATTCAGGCTTTATTATGCTACGTGTTGCAAAAAACAACTGGACCGCCTTCGATGAAACCGATGACCATTCTTTCTTACCCACTTATGTATGGGCGAAAAACGATAAGGTGACCCTTTACCAAAATGACATACTGGCGTGGGGCGCCGAACCTACACAGCTCGATTTGAATCTTTCCGAACCAAATGAAAGTATGGGAAGAGGAAACATCACCGTTTTTCCTAACCCTTTTGATGATGTTTTGAATGTTTCTATTCCTCATGAAATGGGAGATGGATGGGTAGAATTAAGGGATATGAATGGACTGTTACTGCACAGGGAGAGGATCCAAGCAGGACGAAAGGAGCTGAGTATAAACGGTAGCCCTAGGGCAGGCATTTATATGCTGTACTTGATTCCTGAAA
>JANQLQ010000167.1 GCA_028280565.1 Fulvivirga sp. | reverse complement strand
TCTCCCCTCCACACGCCATTTGAATTTTCAATGGTGCCCTCCTTCTAGAATTTAAGCAACGAGCGACCTTTTCAATGGCAACGTGGTTACTATGACCGTGTGGTCCGAAATGAGCATGAGTTAGAGAACATTTATGAATACATTGAGCAAAATCCCTACAACTGGGAAGAAGATGTATTAAACGATCAACAGTATGATCCGAAAAAGGTAAAGAAGTTTTTAGGATCTTTTAGCTGACCCCTGTAGTGGCGATTCATGAATCGCCACTACAGGGAGATGCCTCTTTTCCAGGGAATGAAGTCGTCTTGTGCCAGTCGCACTGAATGAGGCGCTACCCTGCCGCTGGCCACCTCTATAACATAATCCAATATCTCTTCGCCCTTCGTAGGAATGGTATCTTCTCCCGTGATGATAGTACCGGCGTTAATGTCAATGATATCGTTCATTCTTTCTGCCAGCTTATTATTGCTCGAGACCTTGATCACCGGGCTGATCGGGTTACCCGTCGGGGTGCCCAAACCGGTGGTAAACAACGTTAACAAAGCCCCGGACCCGGCAAGGCCTGTTGTGGATTCCACATCATTACCCGGGGTACAAAGCAAGTTTAACCCGGGTTTCTTTATTTGTTCGGTGTAATCCAATACATCTACGATAGGGGAAGTACCTCCTTTTTTAGCTGCGCCAGCAGATTTCATTGCGTCCGTGATGAGGCCATCTTTGATATTGCCCGGCGATGGGTTGGCATCAAACCCGGAGCCCGATTCTATCGCCCTATCATGATAAGTACGCATCAAGGTGGCAAATTTTTCGGCAATCGTTTTGTCCACACAACGATCCGTCAGCTCCTGTTCTACGCCATTCAGTTCGGGAAACTCCGAAAGGATGACAGACCCGCCCAGGGCAACGAGCAGGTCTGAAAAATGACCCACGGCGGGGTTCGCGGATATACCCGAAAAACCGTCGGAACCACCACACTCAAGCCCAACGACCAATTTACTCAATGGAGCGGGTTTTCGTTGGATCTTGTTTGCTTCCACTAGTCCTAGGAAAGTTTTTTTGACGGCCTCTGCGATAAATTCCGGTTCGGAATTGCTCTCTTGCTGCCCCAGGACGAATAAAGGCTTTTCAAAGTACGGATTTATTTTTTTGATGGCTTCTTCCAAGATATGCACTTGTGCATTTTGGCACCCTAAGCTCAAGACGGTAGCGCCCGCTACATTTGGGTTGTCTAGGTAGCCGGCCAGCAAGGCGCACAACGTGTTGCTGTCTTGCCGGGTACCCCCGCAGCCTCCATCGTGGGTCAAAAATTTAATCCCGTCTACATTTGGGAATACCCTGTGATGTACTTGTTCTTCGGCAGGCACTAATATATCTCCTGCTACCAGCGATCCCACATCTGAGCCGCTTTGATATTCGTTGACCAACTGGCGCACGTTCAGCCGGTAATCTTGCCCGGAGGTATACCCAAGCTCTTCCACCATGGCTTTTCGGATCATTTCTATGTTGCGATTCTCGCAAAAGACCAAGGGGATGACCAACCAGTAGTTAGCCGTGCCCACTTTCCCGTCCGGGCGGTGATAACCTTCAAATGTTTTGCCGGTAAATTTTGACACGCCTGGTGCGGTCCACGACACTTTTTTTTCTTCAACGGTATATTGCTGGGTGGCGTGCTCTACATTTTGAATAGTAGCTACCTCACCTTGCTGGATACTCGTTTTTGCCTTGCCCACTAAAACTCCATACATGACCAGGGGGTCCCCGGTTTTCACGTCATGCGTCAAGAATTTATGCTTGGCCGGGGTGTCTGACGTCATTTCCAAAACCTCGCCTTCCCACTCTACTTTTTGCCCGGCTTGCAGGTCATGTAGCGCGACCAACAGGTTATCATCGGGATGGACTTTTAAGATATTGCGCGCCATTTGTTATCGGAAGTTTTTTAAATGTTTAGCAATGATAGCCATATTTTCTGCCGGTTTATCCACGTTTCTTGGGTAATAATAGTAGATCAGTTGGTCCGGTGCCAGTGCCATCACCCCCGGTAGATATTCATCCATAAGCGCGTTGTTCTCCGCAGGCATATTATGGTTTTCGATAAGTAACAGGCTTTTCTTTTGATGGGCCTTGGCTGCTTCAATAAAAGTCTTGCCCGGCCCGCCTAGCAGGTTTTTACCACTCTGCTCTACTTGCCCGCCGGCATCTACCGGCCACGGCCGCCCGTCGCAGCCTAAATAATCCAGGTGATCGATCTTTGCCATAGCATCGATCACCTCTTGCCGCCAGTTAGCGTAAGCAAACAAGTTCGTGATCTTGCCGGGGTGTTTTTCCCGGATATGTTCGTTGATCTTACCAAAAAAGCCAGAGAAGGCCATGTTATGTTCTTCCATGTCATCAAGATTGCTGATGTTCTTCCTAGCCTCTGCCGAGAAGTCCTTTTTATCGTAGATCTTCGGCTCGTCCCATACGATGCCTTTTATATTCCATAGCTCAAAGATCTTGTCTACGGCTTCTTTAAAGAAATCCAGGGTCTCGTTGTAATGGATGCTGCTGTGTACCCCTACATTTTTGTCTTTGTAAAAGTCCCCGTTTTCTTTTACCAGCCACGTCTGTGGATTTTGAATGGTGAATACGCTGGGCACCTTTGGCGCCCCGGCCAGCAATCCACCCCAGCGTGAAGGTACGGCGAAGACTTCCATCCCGAGTTTATTCGCTTCACGGACTATGATCTCAACGTTTTCAACTGCCGCTCTTAGGTCTTGCTCCAGTATGGCCACAGACACTACGTTAGTGCCAATATCCGCCATCCATTTAAGATCTTCTTTTACCTGGCGGGGCACCATCGTATACATATGTGCCCTGAAGTAGTAGGCATTCAGCATCTTCCCGGTATCCCGTTCTGTCGGTTCGGCGCAGGAAGCCAGGTGGGGAGATAAGCCTACTGCGGCCGATCCCAGCACTGCCTTTTGTACAAAGCCCCTTCTTGTTATTTCCATGATTGACTTGTGTGTTTAAAGTTGTTCTTGTCCAACTGGTCCACCTCTTGTGTGAAAAGATCCCTTCTTTCGCTGCTCACGTCACTGAACACCCGGATGTCTTCCAGCAGTACTCCCTTGGCATATCCTAATACGAAATGAGCGGGCTGAGAAGAAAGGTCAACACTTGTTTCCAATTTTGGATAGTTTTTGTTTCCCCTTGGCTTATTGGCGTTGGTAAAATCCGCTTCATTTTTAACGTGCATCGTAATATTATTGAAAGACAGGTCGCGGATATGACTTTCTGGGTGTCCTGATATCAATATTTTACCGTCAGTTACTATTTTCAGGTTGGAGAAAGAGTTATCCCTAACTATGCCATACTCCCTGTCCGGTACGCGCTTATCAATATCAATGAATATGGGGTATTGATACTCATGCCGTGAAGCATTTTCTATCACCAGGTCAGAGAAATTGTTATGTTCAAACACTCCTCCATCCAGCATAAAAAGCGAGATGCCATACCGTGTCCTTCTTATTACGGTATTGGTAAAGGAGCAAAACCGTGTGGCTATTTTTGAACCGGTCCCGAATTTAATGGCAGCATCATCACTTTCTAAGATACAGTTGGTCACCACTACATTTTCCACGGTATCACGTTGTGATTTCAGGCAGATCGCGTCGTCACCTGTGCTGATCAGGCTGTTAGCAATAAGTACATTCTTGCTGTCTACAATATCAATACCATCAGTGTTAGGTCCTTTGAAAGGGTTGATAATGGAAATCCCGTCAAACTTTACATCCTCACTATTCTCAAGACGTATGGTGTGGCTGGGTGAGTTTTGAAACTTCACATCCCTAAGGGTTACATTGCGACATTTTTTTAATATGATCCACGGCTCCGGTCGCTCTAAGGCCTTGAAATTCTCATCCCAGAATACTCCTCCATTTCCATCAATTATGCCCTTCCCGGTCATACTCACATTATCCAGCCGTTCTGCGATGATGAGGGGTTTCTTTTCGGTTGTGTAATCTTCTAAAGACGTACTACCGACGAGCATAGCGCCCGTTTCAAAATGAATAGAAACATTTTCTTTCCATAGCAAGGTACCTACCCGGTAGGTCCCGGTAGGGATATAGACGGTGCCCCCTATCGCCGAGGCATGGTCCAGTGCGTCTTGGATGGCTTTGGTATCTAGGGTAAGACTATCTCCCTTAGCCCCGAAGTCTTTAATACTGGTGTGGCGCGTATCTTCTTTGGTAGTACAGTGGACTAAAAGGAGCGCACTCACTACCATCGTTATGGTTACTGGTATAAGCTTCATACTTTTTCTTGGAGGACGGACAGGGAAGGGGCTGACCCTGACTACGCCTTATAGCCTCACCTTACTAAGTGTCAAAGTATCAGTGAAGCTTTGAGCCATACTCACCTTTCTACGTTCTTATTTTTCCCACCTTCCATCAAGGCTTTGATCTCATCTGCTGAAAAAGAGTTAAAATCGCCCTGGATAGTATGTTTCAGGGCTGAAGTTGCCGTGGCAAAATTGATAACCTTTTCCAGGTCTTCTTTGTAATGGATCAGCCCATAGATCAACCCCGACATGTAAGCATCGCCACCCCCGATACGATCGATAACAGGGTAGATATCCTGTGGCTCGGCATAGGTTATCTTCCCGCCAGGGTACAAAGCACCTTTGATACAGTGGTGAGAATGGTTCAAGATATCACGCATGAGGCTGCTGCTCAAGGATAGGTTCGGGTATTTTTTGTGCAGTGCCTGGAAACATTCCTCTAGCTGTTCAGCATATGGAGCTTCCTTCCTGCTGATCTTTACATCGGCCATGATCTCACAACTATTGACGTCGCATACCAAGACATCTGTTTTGTCAATAAAACCGGGAATGATCTGGTTCGGTTTTTTTTCGTAGTTCCAGAGTTTTTTCCGATAGTTGAGGTCACCGGAAACGGTGAGGCCCAATTCCTTGGCTTTTTGTATGGCCTCTTGGCAGGCATAGGCGGCCCCGAGAGAAAGTGCGGGTGTTATTCCCGTCCAATGGAACCAATCGGCGCCTTTCATGACTTCTTCCCAGTCGATCATGCCAGGGGTTATTTCGGCAAAGGATGAATCCTCACGGTCGTAAATGACTTTACCTGACCGCACCGAGTTGCCACTCTCGACGAAATACAGCCCTAGCCTTTTCCCACCGTATTGCATGTGATCGATCTTCACCAAGTTCTTGGCTAGGTCGCGGATGCAAAACTGGGTGAGTTCGTTGGACGGGACACGACTGATGTAATGGACATCCAACCCCATGTTAGACAGGCTGACGGCAACGTTAGCTTCCGCCCCGCCTACGTTCATGATCATGTGCTCTTGCTCCCTGATCTTGGCGTAATGTGATGGAGAAAACCGAAGCAGGAGTTCGCCAAATGTGATGATCTTCATATCTACAATCCGAATACCCCGGGTAGCCATAGGCTGATCTCGGGAAAATAGGTAACTAATAATAACGCAGCGATCATGGTTAAGAACAGTGGGATCAGCGGCTTTATGACCTTTTCAATAGTGGTACCCGCGATGCCGCACCCCACGAAAAGGACTGAGCCTACAGGGGGAGTACATAACCCGATGCATAAATTCAATACCATGATGATCCCGAAGTGTACGGGGTCCATTCCCATTTTAGTGACGATAGGCAGAAAAATAGGGGTAAAGATCAAAACTGCCGGTGTCATATCCATAAACACGCCCACAAAGAGTAGGATCAGGTTGATGATCAGCAAAATAACGATCTCGTTGTCGCTGATGCTGAGAAGCGTGGCGCTGACATCTTGTGGGATATTTTCAAACGACATGACCCATGACATCCCCATAGAGGTGCCGATAAGCAGCATTACAATGGCAGTGGTCTTGACCGTTTCCAGTATGATGCTGGGTAAGTTTTTGAACGTGACCTGCTTGTAGATCACCATAGAAAGGACTAGGGTGTATACCACCGCGATAGCTGATGCTTCGGTAGCGGTAAAAATTCCGGCGATTATACCTCCTATAACAATGAACAGCAATAGGAGGCTTGGCAAGGCATCTAAAAACTTGAACAACGCCTTCTTTAATCCTATGGCCTCTCCTACGGGATACTTCCTGATATATGCCCAAATCCCTGCGACTAGCATTAACAATAATCCTACTAATAGGCCAGGCAGGTAACCTGCTACAAACAAAGCGGCGATACTGGCTCCCCCACTAGCTAAAGAATAAATGATCAGGATATTACTAGGAGGGATGATCAACCCCGTAGTGCTGCTGGTGATGTTAACAGCGGCGCTAAACGGGCGAGAGTATCCTTCTTTTTCCATACGGTTCACCATAAAACCCCCGATGGCTGAAGCTGCGGCCACCGCTGAACCGGATATGGCCCCGAACAGCATGCATGCTAATATATTTACAAAAGCTAATCCACCGGGCAACCTTCCTACCAATACTTTGGCGAAATCGATAAGCCGCTCGGCAATGCCGCCTCTATTCATAAGCTGACCGGCTAAGATGAAAAAGGGAATCGCCAATAGTGCAAAACTATCCAGCGCCGTAGCCATACGTTGTGCTAGCGTAGTGACGGACGGTAAGGTAGAAATACTCACCATCATGGTGAACAAAGATGAAATGCCTATACTAAAGGCAATGGGTACACCAATAGAGAGTAGAAATAGAAATGAAAAAACGAGTATACCTATTTCAATAAAGTCCATTTTATTCTGTCAAGGTAAGTTGTCGGATATTGGAAAGTGAATACACCGTGATGAACAGCCCGCTTAAGGGCACACAAGTGTAGATATAGCCTAAAGGTATACCCAGGCTGGCAGACCGCTGCTCCAACAAAAAGGTCAGGTATACTAGGTGAGACCCGCCTATCACCATCACCGAGGCCGCAAAAAGTACGATCAATACATTAATGAAAATGTCCAGCTTCTTTTTTTTCGGTGGGCTTAGCTTGTTGGGAAGTAACTCTATGGCCAGGTGTTGCCCTTTACCCGCGGCATAAGCTGCGCCAAGTAATCCTAACCAGATCAGCAGGAAACCTGCAATCTCATCGGTAAATGTGCTAGGCGCCAAGCTAATAATACCTGCCAGGTACTTAGATAGCAATCGAGAGGCTACCTGCCATACCACGTCTACCACCATTAGGACCATGAGTACGATCAGTATTTTCTCTAGGAGCGCATCGAGCTTCTTTCTCATAATGTCTCCTCCCCTGTGTTTGAAACTCCCGGCATGTTCCTGATCTTTTCGATGATCCGGGTCACACTTGGCTGGTCCGCGTATTCGTTGTACATACTTTTTACCATTTCTGCAAAAGGCTCTTTAGGAGGATAGATCACCTCTACTCCTTCTTCTTTTACGGCTTCAAGGCATTCTTGCTCGGACTTTTGCCAGAGTACACGCTGGTAAGTTGCCGATTCTATGGCAGATGTCTTGAGCCACTCCCTTTCTTGATCGGTAAGCTTTTCCCACGTACTTGTACCTACAATAAGCACATCAGGTACGGAAGAGTGCTCGTTGATCGTGTAATACTTGCATACTTCGTAGTGCCTGGAAAAAAAGAAGCTCGGAGGATTGTTTTCGGCGCCGTCTACCACCCCTTGTTGAAGAGCGGTATACAACTCTCCCCATGGAATAGGCGTAGGCGATCCACCCATTTGTTCTATCATATCCACGGCAGTCTTACTTTTTTGTACCCGGATCTTTAAGCCCCGAAGGTCGTCCGGTGAAAGAATGGGCCGGTCTTTTGTGTAAAAACTGCGACTCCCTGCATCATAAAAACACAGGCCTTTTAAACGATACTTTTCGCCGTCATTTAAGAGCTGGTTGCCTACTTCTCCATCCAAAACTGCATAGCTATGCTCCCTGTCTTTGAAAATATAGGGTAAGCTGAGTACCTGGTAGTCCGGCGCAAAGTTTTCCATGACGGACGCCGAAACTTTGGTCATGTCCAAGCTGCCGATCTGCAGCAACTCTAAACACTCTCGCTCGGCGCCAAGCTGCCCGCTGGGGTAAATGGTCATTTTAAGCTTCCCTCCGGACCTCTTTTCAAGCTCTTGCGCCATAAATTCCATGCCTTTGTGTACCGGGTGGGTCACATCCAGCCCATGGGCCAGCCTGAGCATTCGAACATTGTCTTTTTCAGCACATTGTGAGAATATCAACAGTACGAAAAGACATAGATATGGTAGAAAGGCCCGGCTCATTTTACTTTTTGAATGATCGCGAGGGCATTTTTTACCGTTTCCGTCAGTTGATCGTACTTATCTTCCTGGAGAATGTCTTTTGTGATTAACTTGGAGCCCATGCCCACACAGGTAACTCCTGCCTCAAACCATTTTGTGAGGTTTTCTTCCGTGGGTTCTACGCCACCCGTAGGCATAATACTGGTCCAAGGAAAAGGTCCTTTGATAGCTTTTACAAACCCCGGTCCGCCGACTTGTGATCCCGGGAAGATCTTAACGATCTCGGCACCCAACTCTTCAGCACGCGAGATCTCCGTAAGTGAGCCGCAACCCGGTGACCAAAGTACTTTCCTCCGGTTACATACCAAGGCCATCTCCTCTTTCATGATAGGGGAAACAATAAAATTAGCGCCTAGCTGTAGATATAGACTGGTAGTGGCGGCATCGATCACAGAGCCTACTCCCATGATCATTTCCGGTAGTTCTTCCCTGCAGTATTTATTTAACTCATTAAAAACTTCGTGGGCAAAGTCTCCACGGTTAGTGAATTCAAATACCCGAACACCTCCATCGTAACACGCTTTTACTACTTTTTTACTCACTTCTACATCAGCATGATAAAATACAGGGACCAACCCCGTATTTTGCATGGCTAAGGCTACTTGTATCCTCGTGAATTTTGACATCCTTATGGCATTTTAGAAATTGGGTCGTTATAAAATTTAACAGGCTCTTTAATATTGCTACTATCTTTTACTTGTTAATGTAGTAAATCTATATGCAAGGGTAACCTGCATCCCCGGCTAAATTTACCTTTAAGCTTTTCTTACGGAGTCTGCAAGGCCAATGGACCAGGTAGTTTTTTTAAAACTACCACATCTTATTAAATCACTGGCTAAATCGTCAATCATTATCTCCATTAACAGTCGTTTACGATCAACGAGCTACACGGCCCGAGGCATCTCCGCTCATCAACTTCTCTACCTCATCTATGGTGACCTGGTTAGCATCGCCATAAATGGTGTGTTTCAGGCATGATGCTGCTACGGCGTAGTTCAGCGCTTTTTGATCGTCACTAGGGTAATGGATCAATCCGTAGATGAGTCCCCCCATAAAAGAATCTCCACCTCCTACGCGGTCCACGATATGTGTGATCTGGTAGGTAGGAGCTTCTAAGAATTCTGTGCCATTGTAAAGCACACCGGACCAGGTGTTATGCGAGGCACTGATGGACCCACGAAGGGTGGTGATCACTTTTTTGGCCTTGGGAAACATTTCCGTAAGCTTCACACAAACGGATCGGTATGCTTGGGCATCCATAGAATCGCCTTGTGTCACATCTACGGTTTCCGGGTGGATGCCAAAGTGCTTTTCAGCATCTTCCTCGTTACCCAAGATAATATCACAGTGCTCTACTAATGCCGGCATAATATCTCCCGGTTGTTTGCCATATTTCCAGAGTTTCTTTCGATAATTTAAATCGGTAGAAATGGTGATACCCAACTGGCTGGCAGCTTGTACTGCTTCCAGGCAGACATCAGCGGCACCCTGCGAGATGGCAGGAGTGATGCCTGTCCAGTGGAACCACTGGGCGTCTTTAAACACTTCCTCCCAGTCTATCATGCCTTTTTCTATGGTAGAAATGGCAGAATGCGCCCGGTCATACACCACTTTGCTTCCGCGGCTCACTGCTCCTGTTTCAAGGAAATATATGCCCAACCGCTCACCTCCAAACAGGATATGATCGGTATTTACTCCTCGTTTTCTCATCTCCATCAGGGCACAGCGGCCTATATCGTTATCCGGGAGTCGTGTCACGAAGTCAACGGGCAGACCGTAATTGGCCAGGGAAACGGCCACATTCGATTCTCCGCCACCGTAGATAGCATCAAAAGAGTTCGTTTGAGAGAATCTTAGGAATCCCGGGGGTGCTAGCCGTAGCATGATCTCACCGAAAGTAACTACTTTTTTCATTTATTTGATCTGTGGTTAAAATTTGAAATAGTCTTTAGCATTGTTGTAGCATATGTTTTTCACCATATCGCCCAAGAGGTCGATGTCATATGGGACCTCACCATTTACCACATCTTTGCCTAATAGGTTGCAAAGTATCCTTCGAAAATATTCATGTCTTGGGTAGGACATAAAGCTACGAGAGTCCGTGAGCATCCCAACAAATCTACTAAGCAATCCCATATTCGACAAGGCAATCATTTGTCTTGTCATTCCATCTTTTTGGTCTAAGAACCACCACCCTGACCCAAACTGGACTTTACCCGCCACGGAACCGTCGTTGAAATTTCCGATCATAGTGGCAATCACTTCGTTATCGCCGGGGTTAAGGTTATAAAGAATGGTTTGTGATAGCTGGTCCGTAGTATCTAGCTGGTCCAGGAAAGAGGAAAGCGACGAGGCCTGGCTAAAATCTCCGATGGAATCAAAACCTGTGTCAGGCCCCAATTGTCGCATCATCCTGTCATTGTTATTTCTTAGTGCTCCCAGGTGGAATTGCTGGGTCCACCCGTACTTATGGTATAGCTTACATAGTTCCAGCAGCACAGCGCATTTAAATTTGTGTACTTCAGGTTGCGCCAGGGCTTGGCCTCCGAGTACTTTCAGAAATATTTTTTGAACCTCGGCAGCAGTCACGTTTTCAAAATACAATTGCTCAAGTCCATGATCCGATAAACGGCAACCAGCGTCATTAAAATGGGCTATGCGGTTTTCCAGTGCATTGAGAAGGGTATCATAAGAGTTGATGGTGATGCCAGAGGCATCAGAAAGCTGCTCGATGTATTTAACATAAACCTCCTCGTTTTCAACGGCATAAGCTTTATCAGGCCTGAAAGTAGGTAATACTTTGATTTCGTACTGCTGGCTAAGCAGTAAGTGATGTTCCAATGTGTCTACGGGATCATCCGTAGTACAAACCACCTTCACATTCATCTTCCTGAGGATATTCCTGCAACTGAAGCCAGGCTCCATGAGCTGGGTATTGGCTTCGTTGTATATCTCCACCGCCGTGCTAGGATTCAATAGCTCGTTAATATCAAAATACCTTCTTAATTCCAGGTGGGTCCAGTGATATAATGGATTCAGCAGGGTATGGGGAACAGTTTCAGCCCATTTGTAGAACTTTTCTTCCGCAGAGCCGTCGCCCGTGATGTATTTCTCGTCGACACCGTTGGCGCGCATCGCTCTCCACTTATAATGATCACCTTCCAGCCAAATTTCTGTAAGATTGTTGAACTGCCGGTCATTGGCCAAGTCTGCCGGTGGAAGGTGGCAGTGGTAATCAATGATAGGCATATCCTTAGCGAACTCATGGTATAGCTCTTCAGCCACCTCATTTTCTAGTAAGAAGTTGGGGCCTAGGAATTTTTTGATGGGTATATTTTTAACTTCCATGTGATTATTTCTATGCGTCTAATTGTAATGCTCTTTTTATTCCCATTTCCAGGCCTCGTATTTCTGCGAGCCCTTTCAGCCGGCCGATCCCCGAATACCCGGGGTTAGTGATTTTTTCCAGGTCATCCATCATTTGGTGACCGTGATCAGGTCTCATCGGGATGTGCTGACCCGCCTTTCCATGGCTTTTCCTGGCGCTCATCTCCTCCAGCAGCGCTTTTACTACCTCGTACATATCTACATCGCCTGCGAGATGATCCGCTTCAAAAAAATTGCCTTGTGTGTCCCGGGTTGTACTCCTAAGGTGAACAAAGTGTATCCTGCTGCCAAATTCTTTTACCATAGTGGGAAGATCGTTGTCTGCTCTTACACCAAAAGAGCCGGTGCAGAAAGTGAGGCCATTAGCCGGCGAGGTTACTTGGTCAAAAAGGTGCCTGGCATCACCAGCGGTACTTACTACCCTTGGTAACCCAAACAAAGAAAAGGGAGGATCATCAGGATGGATGGCCAGGTTTACCCCCGATTCTTCCGCCACAGGGACCACTTCTTTGAGAAACTCGACAATATTAGCTCTCAGCGCGGTGGCGTCGACATCTTGGTAAGCCGCCAGTTTGTTCTTGAAATCCGCAACCGTGTATGACTCTTCCGACCCGGGCAGACCTGCAATGATATTTTTTACAAGGCGTTCTTTCACAGCATCATCGATGCTTTCGATGTAATTCTTAGCCTTTTCAATTTCCTCGGCGGGGTAGCCGTCGCTTTCCCGCTTTAGGATGAAGAAATCAAAGGCCATCATCGCCAATTTGTCGTAGCGCAGAGCTTTGGCACCGTTGGGTAAACCGTAGTCCAGGTCAGTCCGTGTCCAGTCCAGCACGGGCATGAAATTGTAACACACGGTTTTGATCCCTTCTTTTCCTAAGTTGCGTAAGGACTGCTGGTAGCTTTGGATATACTTTCGGAAATCACCTTGTCGTGTTTTGATATCCTCATGCACAGGCACACTTTCTACCACCTCCCAGCTAAGACCGGCGGCCTGTATTTCTTGATTCCGTTTTTGGATCTCTTGTAGTTCCCAAGGCTCACCGTTAGGGATATGATGCAGGGCGGTAACCACACCCGTAGCTCCTGCCTGTCGTATATGGCTTAGCTTCACCGGGTCTTTCGGACCGTACCACCGCATGGTTTGAATAAAACTCATAAATTATACACCACTAAATGCATTAAAACCACCATCTATAGGCACGATAGCTCCTGTTACGAACTTGGAAGCGTCCGAGATCAGCCAGATCAAGGTGCCTGCCAATTCACCAGGCGTACCAAAACGTTTAAAAGGGGTGTGTTCAATGATCGTCCTTCCTCGATCTGTCAATGACCCGTCTGCTTGGGTGAGAAGGGCTTCATTCTGTTTTGTTAAGAAAAAACCTGGGGCCAGGGCGTTTACACGGAACCCTTCACCAAACTTACCTGCTAGCTCTACAGCCATCCACTTCGTGTAATTGTCTATAGCCGCTTTGGACGAAGAATATCCCATAACCCGGGTCAATGGGGTCTGGGCAGACATCGAAGAAATATTAATGATATTGCCAGCCTTATTTTCTATCATATGGGTCAATAGAGCCTGTGTAGGAATAACCGTACCTAAATAGTTAAGTTCCAGTACTTTGCGAATCTCACTAATGGAAAGGTCCAATACGCTCTGATCAGGCCCTACCGTGGCCCCGGGCATGTTCCCACCGGCGGCGTTGATCAGTACGTCTACCTTTTGAAAGTCGGTAATGACCTCGTCGAAGGTTTTTTTTATGATTTGCTCATCAAGAACATCGGTTTTGTAGGCTTTGACTGTCCAGCCGTTTTGTTGCGCCTTGCTTAAAAGTGTATCGGCGCCATTGGGATCCCTATCCAGTAAGGCTATCTTAGCCCCAGCCCCTGCAAGGGCCTCTGCCATAGCATTGCCTAAAATGCCGCCACCACCTGTAATGGCAATTACCTTGTCCTCGACGTTAAAAAGAGAAGACTCCATATATTTTCAATTCCTGTATTGATGACGGCCACTTTTTACGGTACCCTTACATATTCATAACCGCCACGAATTTTACCAGGCCTTTTTTACCGGGCACAGGTTAAAGAGAGAGCAAGGACCTATATCTCAATGGTGTTAAGTCAAGCCTCAAATGACGTACCGGGTATAAGATGATTATGCTTGAGGTATTGGGGGCTCTCGATCAGTTGGCCATCGGCAAAGGGCAGTAGGCAAAAAAATAGGGGGTAGCCGATGGCCAACTGCCGACTTTAAGAAGGTGCTAGGAAAAATAGCCAGCCGTCCAACTACACTTAACTTAACAATAGTTCTACTTTTTTGCATTCAATTATTTGATAGACAGGGATTTAACGATAAGGGAGCCCGTTGGATATCCTCATCAAAAACGAAAAAAACTTCTTTATCGTCATTCCTGCCGGCTTTGCAGGGTGAGCGATGCGCGAGAGCAGGAATCTGCTGTGTCGTTGAACGTGAACCTTTTTTTGAGTGTACTGGGTTTTCGTTTCACGATTTCACAGATTCCTTGTCACGCCTAGCCCAACGCACAGGCGGCAAGGAATAACGTTCTTAGGTATAGGTTTTGGATGGATTTAGAACAGGATGTGGATCACCCATCCTTTACAACTCGCTGGCACTAGGTATGAAACTACAAACCTCATTATCAATTACTTAAATCAGCCATAGTAGTCCTAGGTTTAAGTTAAATATAAGAGGAGGGTTAAGTTGCTAGAATTTTTGTTTTTGACAGGGCAATAAAAACCAAAAATATACAACATTTGGGCCGTTAGGTTATGCTAAGCTTGACCGTGATTACGAGCCTGTTTTTGAACGGTGTTATTGTCCTGGGATGTTCATACTTCGTGCCCACTGGGTATAAATTGAGGCCAGGCTGTCGACTAATTCCGGGTGGCTTCCCGATAGGTCACGTGATTCTATCCTGTCCCGGGCCAGGTCGAAAAGCCTCCAAGGCTGATCTTTATAGGCTAAGATCTTCCAGTTATTTGCGCGAACCACCTTTTGGTGATTGTATTCCCAGAATATGGGTGAGTCTCTTTCCTTCATCTCACCGGTGAAGACAGGAAGCAGGGAAACACCGTCTGGGCTTTTCCAGCGTCCTGGTGTACCTGTTGGGGTGATCCCCTCGATATCCAAGAGGGTGGGCAAAATGTCCATAAGCTGGGCAGGGTAGTGCAATACATCCCCTTTATTTTTTATGTAAGACGGCCAATGAGCGACCATGGGCGTGGAAATACCTCCCTCGTTCAACCACAGTTTATAACGTTGCCATGGCGTGCTGGATGCTAGTGCCCAAGGCTCACGGTAGGCTACATAAGAACCCTTGTCTCCGACCGGCACAGTAGGATCATTCAATCCTCTCCCGGTAATATTTTCGGCGCTGCCGCCATTATCAGATAAAAATACTACGAGGGTATTTTCGAAGTTGCCCCTGGCTTTGATGGCCTGTATGATCTTCCCTATGCCCTGGTCCATGCGGTCGATCATAGCGGCATGCACTTCCATACGGTCTGTCCAAAAGGTTTTATCTTCTACTGAATCCCAAGGAGGAATAGAAGATAATCGAGGAGATAGCTGCTGATCGCCAGTCAATATTTTTTCATGGATAAGCCCTTGAAGCCTTGAGGTTCGTAAACTGTCCCAGCCTCCTCGGTACATTCCTTTGTATTTTTCGATGTCTTCACGGGGGGCATGTAAGGGCCAATGCGGCGCAGTGTAGGCCACGTAAATGAAGTAAGGGTCCGCTTGGTCTTGGTCTTTAATAAAATCGACGGCATAGTCGGTGATAGCGTCAGTCATATAAAAGTCACTGGGAGGGCTCCACAGGCTGTCTTCCAGCACCATTTGCCGGGTCCTGGGCTGGTCCTTGATCACCTCGTAATAGCTGCTTGCACCGCTGATAAGCCCGAAATAGCGATCAAACCCACGCTTTTTAGGCCAATGTTGCCTGCGTTCCCCTATATGCCATTTGCCCGACATAGCGGTTGTATACCCCGCAGTTTTGAGCCATTCTGCAATGGTTTTGGTGCTGTCCGACAAGTATCCTTGGTAAGGACCATTTTTTAGAGGTTTTCCTAAAAGTGATACCACCCGGCCTATCCCTGCTTTATGAGGGTACATCCCGGTAAGTAATGCGGCCCGGCTGGGACTGCACTTGGCATTGTTATAAAAATTTGAAAAGCGTACCCCTCCATAGGCTAAGCTGTCCAGGTTCGGGGTGCGGATCTCACTTCCGTAGCAACCGAGATCAGAAAAACCCAGGTCGTCCGCTAAAATAACGACAATATCAGTTTTACTCTTTTGTGTTGCTTCTTCGTGTGATGACGGATCACAGCCGCCGGCCAGAACCAGCAGGCATGCGAAGACGCCGAGGAAATTAATTCGGCTCATACTGTATAGGTTTACCATTGATAGTTACACTGGAAAAGACGAGATCGTCAGCGTATTCAAACTGGCTTTCTTCCCCGGCCTTATCTATGGTAATGTCATTAAGATACACACGTGTGATGAACTGATCCTGCACACCGACGATTTTAAAAGGTTTTTGCTCAACATTTTTGCAACGGATACCGGATACATAAAAGTCATTGAACTTAGTAGGGAAGTGGTTTCCACGGTATCCATGGTAATCCATCCTGAAAATGAACATGGCCTTACCACACGATTCAATTTCGGTATTTCGTAAATAGACTTTTTCCACCTGGCCGCCCCTGTCCAAGTTGCATTTGAAATTAAGGGCGTGCTGGCCGTTTGCGATGTAGTTGTTTTCTGCAAAAACATGGCTTACCCCACCGGACATTTCCGAGCCTATGCACAGGGCATTTGCCCCGCTTAACAAGCGGTTGTTCCTAACCACAATGTTTTTGCTTCCCGGCCTGTTCCAAGCGTCTTGATCTCTCCCGGCCTTAATAGAAATCGCATCATCCCGGGTCTGTATCTCGCAGCCTTCTATCAATACATCTTCACAGCTGTCCGGGTCCACCCCGTCGTCATTCAAAACAGCGCCATAGATGGTCAAATTACGTACGGTTATGTTCTTGCTAAAAACGGGGTGAACGGTCCAGAAGGGACTTTCTTTAATACTGAAATCCTCAAGTAGTATATTTTCGCACTCGTATAATTCAATAAGTGTAGGCCTCAAATAATGCTGCTGTCCGTCGCCATATCCATCATCTTGACCATCACCGTCCAGGTCTAGGAAACCTTCTGCAAATACTCTTTGGACTTCGGGGATAGTATCATTGCCCATTTGCCGAAGCCGGTCTTTATCCGGTTTTTGGACCTTGCGCCATTCCATGGACCATTCGCGAGCGGCGCCATCAATCATGCCTTTCCCCGTGATGGCAATATTTTTTAATTGGTAACCATAAATAAGCGGGGAATAGTTGTAACATACGGTTCCCTCCCAGCGCACTTTTACGGCGGGCAAGTAGTCTTTAGGCTGTTGACTAAAAAAGATCCGTGCTCCTTCTTGAATGTGGAGGTTAATATTACTTTCTAGGTGGATAGGACCCTTAATGAAGTATTGGCCAGCCGGGATCAGCACCTTACCACCACCCGCCTTAGAGCAGGCGTCAATGGCTTTCATAATCGCTGGAAGATCATTGGTGATGGAGTCACCTTCAGCGCCGAAATCTTTGATATTGAATGTGCTGGCAGGAAATTGCGGGGGTTTGATCCGGCTCAAGATGCCAGGCACCTGTTGCCATCCCTCTGCTTCCAACTGCTTTGCCGTTTCGGTAGTGAATCCTCTTTGAGGTTCGGAAGTGGTGCTGCATGAAAGTAAAATCGTTATGCATACGGCCGTGAAACTATATTTAAGCATGGATTTGCCTTAGTTGGGTTAGAAATTAAAATAGATCTGCTTATGCTTGGGACGGAAAAGAAGGAGATTTCCACTACACGGGCTTTGGTTATTAAATTACCCGGTTTTAAGTAGAGAAGCCCCAATAATTGACTTAAGTAATTTAATCCCGAAGCAAAGAAAGAGGGAAAGTAAAGCCAGACAGGATAGGGGACCCATGCAGTATGGTATCGAAATCTTCAACTATTTTGGTGATGCCAGCAGGGGTATAGATATATGCTTTTTCATTCGTTGGATCGATCAACCACCCCAATTGGACCCCATTATCCATCCAATGGGTCATTTTTGTTTGCAGGTTTTTAAGGACATCCGAAGGGGACATTACCTCCACCAAAAATACAGGAACCACGGGAGCGAATTTTGATTTTTCTTCGCTTGTTAAGGCATTCCAATTTTTTTTGGAGACGTACGCTACGTCCGGGGATCTGATAGAACTATCTGGTAATGTGAAACCTGCCGAAGATCCGAAAACTACTCCTTCATTATTTTCCTTGTTCCAGGCGATAAGTTCACCTGCTATTTGTATCGCTAGGTGATCAGATAAGCTTCCACTTGGAGACATGATTATGATATTACCATATTGATCGCGTTCGAAGTCTAATTCCTTATTCGCTTGGCAAAACTCAAAAAACTCATTATCACTCATTGCCAAGTGTTTGGGAAATGTTATTGTATGTGTACTTGTGTTGATCACAACATAAAAATAATCAAAACTTGGTAAACTTCGTGGCAGTATGCTGTTCGTAAATTGCCTTAGCACAAAAAACAAGAGGTTGCTCCTACCGGGAACAACCTCAAGGAATAGAAAGAAGGCAGATTTATGGCTTTAAATACTAACCATGTCTAAGACATGATCTCCTCACCACGAGGGTGAATTTCCTAATTTTCTTTTTTGTACAGTATCCAAACGAGATTAAGGAATGTTGAAATCGAGTAAGGACATTTAAACCGGGGGCAAACTCATGGTAATATCAGTTTAATTTATAGTATCGCAGGCTTCAAGAGTTTCTTGCGGATCCGGGGTGTGACAGTAAGTTTATGAGGCAGTTGTAATAGGTTAAGATTGTGTTAAAGGTATGTCTATCAAGCAAAAAGGTTGTTCCTGCTAAGGACAACCTTTTTGCATGTGATCTCTATTGGTGAGATCAATTTCTTTGAAGGGTTAATTCATCTCGATCATTATCGTCGTCTTCCTCCAAGAGTTCGAGCGTATTACCGGATAGTTCTACAAAGATCCATTCATCGTCTAACTCTTCAAGTTCTTCGTCCGGGTCGAGCCGCCGGGCATCATCATCGTCGATATTGATGGTTAGTCTTTCTCCATTGGAGCTTAGGAGCCAACTCGCTTCTATGCTTTCCGAATCAGAGATGCGGGTAATTTCCAGTACACCGTTGTCCATAAACTCCAAGGTAAAGTCATCAAGATCGTCTGTCTCGTCTTCATTATCTTCTATGAATCGAGTGATCCGCCATTCCCCAAGAAGGTCGTCAGTTTGCAAGGAGATACCGCCGGGAGCGGGGTTTGAGTCTCCATCGTCATCATCATCGCAGGAAACAAAAACTAGTAAAGCCAACAGGTTAAGAACAAAGAGGTTTTTTAAGACATTCATTAACAGATAGTTTTGCATTTGTTTTTGATAGTGTTACTATTAAAAAACAAAGCTTAGTATCAAATGTTCCTGTTATGGCAATGGTTATTGTTCCCAGTTTTCGATGGGGATGTACTTTTTAGATTGGATTCGGTAAGTGAGGCGAGTTCGAGTTTTAGAACTATTATCCGGGCGGGAGCTAAAATCTTTCTTTTCCTTCACTGAAAACATCCATCAGGGGATTATGCTTGGTGCTATATGTTCGATAAGTAATGCTTGTGTGCCAGTTTTGTAGAGGGAGTTTTCTGTCTTGACAAAATGTTCTTTGGATACCCGCATTACAAATGCTGGCGTGAGTGCCCTGTAGTACTCGAGAGGTCCGCGTTGCAAACGCGGACCAGTGTAAGTTACTTCGAGTCACCCGGTGAGGGGATGTTGGGGGTATCACACAGTTTGCCAATTCTTTTTTGTAATTGGATACTCTCAAAAACGAAATGGCTTTAAGCCAGGGAGTCGTAAGCTTTAAGCGTGAGAAAGTCTATGAAATCTTCGGTTTTTACCAGGTGATCAAATATTTCAGCAGCTTCTGTAAACCTTCCGAGGTTGTATCTTTCTTCTCCTAGCAGGCCCTTTATTTTTTCGAGTTCTTCTTCTTTCAGTTGTTCATAGAGCTTTAAATCAGCTTCCCGGCCGTCGTTCAGTTTCACCCCGGCGTTATGTGTCCATTGCCACACTTGGGCACGTGATATTTCGGCGGTGGCGGCATCTTCCATTAAGTTGTAAAGTGCGGCGGCTCCTACTCCCATTAGCCAGGACTCGATGTAAAGGATACCTACGTTAATATTGAGCCTCAACCCTTCTTCGGTGATCTTCCCATTCTCCACCTTGAAATTCAACAGGTCTGCTGCCGAGACATTTACATCTTCTCGCATATTGTGTTTTTGGTGTTGGCCCTCTTTGATGAAAGGATCAAACTGTTCCATAGCTACGGGCACAAGGTCAGGATGCGCTACCCAAGTGCCATCATAGCCGTGGCTGGCTTCTAATTTTTTGTCTGATCGCACCTTTTCAAAAGCGTTCTTATTGATCTCCTCGTCTTTTCGGCTAGGGATAAAGGCAGACATACCGCCGATGGCGTGGGCCCCTCTTTTATGACAGGTTCGAACTAATAGTTGTGCGTAGGCCTGCATGAATGGGACCGTCATGGTTACCTGTACCCGGTCCGGCAATACGTATTCGGGGTGGTTACGGAATTTTTTAACAATACTAAAAATGTAATCCCACCGGCCGGCATTTAGCCCTGCCATGTGCTCCTTTAACTCGTAGAGGATCTCCTCCATCTCGAAGGCGGCCAAAATGGTTTCTATCAGTACGGTTACTTTTATGGTCCCTTGTGGGATACCCAACTCGGATTGGGCTTCTTTAAATACATCGTTCCACAGCCGGGCCTCTAAATGACTTTCCAGCTTAGGCAAATAAAAGTACGGACCGGACCCATTTTCCAAAAGTTGTTTGGCGTTTCTAAAGAAAAAGAGCCCGAAGTCGAAGATGGAGGCGGAAAAGGGCTCCCCATCCACTAAAACATGCTTTTCTTCCAAATGCCAGCCCCTAGCCCGTACCTTGAGCACCGCCGGATCATCCTTGAGTTTGTATTCCTTCCCGTTAGGGGCGGTGAAATCGATTTGCCTACGGATGGCATCGTATAAATTTTGCTGGCCTTCTATTGTGTTCTCCCAAGTAGGTGAGTTGGCGTCTTCAAAGTCAGCCATGAATACTTTTGCGCCGGAGTTCAGTGCGTTGATCACCATTTTCCGGTCTACAGGGCCAGTGATCTCGGTTCGCCTGTCTTGAAGGTCATCGGGAATGGGGTTCACTTGCCAGTCTCCTTTTCGAACAGTGTCCGTTCCGGGTAAAAACCCGGGAAGCTCACCCTGGTCTATTTTTTGTTGTCGCAGGTCCCGGTCTGCCAATAGCTGTATCCGTGTGGGATTGAATTTCCTGTGGAGCTTGGCAACAAAGGCCAAAGCTTCATCACTAAGTACTTCGTCATAACCGGGTTTCATTTCACCCTTTATTTCTATTCCTGCCGTGCTCATTGATCGTGGTTTTTAAAATACATCATCTTTAAATTAGGAGGCGCCCTTGTTTATAAAGATGACTCTTAAATTGGCAGGAATCCATTACATCTTGATAATATTTTTGTGCCGGCTTCCCGGTGTAGGATTAACTACCAGGAAAAGAAACCTTTGGAGATCAATAAAATTTCCGCTGTGAGAACCAAAGGTCCATAAAAGTGATGCTAAACGTCAGCTGTGTGTAATTTTCGCTGAAAAAGTCCGATAGCTGCTGGCCCCGGAAAGCTCTTTCTCCTATGATCCGCAGCATGCCTTTGTTCCCGATGGGAAGGCCGACCCCGAACGTGGCGCCAGCGCTGTTCAAACCCTCTTCGTCTAAGACTAAGTAAGACTGCTCGGTATAAAACCCAAAACCATAACTCACGAAACCCCAATAGCTTTCCGACTTGTAGTTGGGCAGCTTTTCAAAGCCCAAGGCACCTCTGCGGCTATCGCGTAAGCTAAAATCATCGCCGGACAGGCTGGATTCAGACCATAGCTGGGTCTGGAGGTCGAGGCTTAGTTTGAATTTATTGTTCTTGTTCCAAGATAGGCCGAACCCGAAACTATGGGGTAAAATGTAGTCATCCTCTTCCTCGATATCGATCGTTGTGATCTCATCAATGGGTACAGTGGTGCCGGGCTGGGTCTCTGCTATCCTTAGGTCTCGTGAACTACCTAAATTATCCCTAGAGTCATACGTGGCCCCAAGTGTCAACGCTGATTTCCCGATCGGCACCGTGTACTGCAGCCCTAAGTCTACACTCAATGAGCTTAAGAAATTAGTATCTTCTATGCTTACATTATAATTGATATCTGCGCTCCGGACAAACTGGTCGTTTTGAAGAGAGCCAAACACATATGAAAAATGGGCCCCGACAGAGAGCCGTTCGCTTAATTTTCTCCCATACCCAAAATAAAATTCGCTAAGCCCCCCTGAACCTTCGTATCTTACCTGGTAGCTTCCCGGGATACCATTGAATTCATCGGATCCGAAAATATCATAATTGACATTGCTGAACCTCCGAAGGCCGAAAGATGCACCGGACCGTTCACCGGTTTTGAAGGCCATGGCCAGGTAGGGAAAATCCAGCTCAAATTGGCGGCCAGTATTGGAGCCATCTTCGCGTGTGGCCGTGGAGATACTCAGGCCAAACTCGTTGAGAAATGTGTAAGGATAGCCTATGCTGCTGTAGGAAGCCGGGTTTAAATTATTGATCGCTGTCCCATTCCTATCCGCTATACCCGTCCCCCCGGAGATAAGCTGATGCCCCAGGCCTTTGTTGTATATATCGCCAATGCCGAAGTACGTGTAGGGTGAGCCCGGTGAATTTTGTGCCCTAGCCAAAGGAGACACCAGTGTTATAGACAACACAACAAGTGTGAAGGCGCTTTTAGGTCGCTGGGAATAGGCCTTTAAACGGCGGCAAGACAGGGCAAAACAAGAGAAAATGCACTCCATAAATGGCTTTTAAAGTACCTAAGCTACCTTCTTGCACATGGATTGAGAATTAAAATCTATGAATATGGAGTTTTTATCAATGAAACCTTACGTGAATCCCCACCAGCTGGCAATTTTTTTCAAAAGAGGTTACGTGATGAAAACCGGGCTCTTTGTGGGTGAAAAACATGTATTCGTTGAGATTATTTTTTTCAGTGAGGCCTACAGGGAATTTTTGAATTTACTTTTCCAGCAATCCAATGAAAATAACCCTTTTTCCTTTCTTGATCTGCGGTGTTTTATTGCAGCGGCTCGTGCAGGGTAAGATCAATACCTGGGACACGGTTTTGCAAGACATCTTTTTGAGGTTATCGTTTCGTCGGAGACGCTGGAGGCTGCCTTTAAGTCACTTATTCCCATTATGTCATGGAATTTACCATCATAATTAAATGACTATGCAAAAAGCACTGCTTTACTTCATGCTTGTTTCCCTGCCTTTTTGGATATGCAGGTGTAATTTCCCCACTCCATTGGGTGAAGATATTGTCCAAAATGAAGTTTTGGATGTTGTTTTTATTGATACGATCAATTTAAGGTTATCAACGGTCATTGATGACTCCATTATCACTTCAAATGCTGAACGGCATCTCGTCGGTTTTCATGAAGATGCGGATATAGGTACAGTCCATTCAAAATCTTTATTTGCCGTTAGGTTGGATTCTGTGGAGCTCCCGGCTGAGGATGCGGAGTATCTCTACACGGAGTTTGAGCTGTTTTATGACCGCTATTTTTATTATGATACAGCCCATGATTTCACACTGAAGCTTTACCCCTTAGTGGAGGAGCTGGAATACGATGACGATGGGTTCTTACACAACATTAGTGAGGTTGATTTCGTGGAGGAGCAGGTTCTCGGGGAGCTTACCTTCGGGCCCCGGCCTAACCGGACCCAGTCCATTTCTATCCCTGTAGATGATGCCTATGGACGGGGGATATTTGACTTTTCTATGATTGAAGACCAGGATGTATTCTTTGATGATTTTTATGATTTCTACCCGGGTTTTGTACTAGCGCCGGATACCCTGGTCAGCCAGTGCTTCCTTGGTTTTTCAAATACCAGCAGGCTGATCGTTCACTATCGATTATCGGGGGAAGACTACGAAATGATATTTCCCGCTAGTGGGAATAGGTTTAACCAGGTGCTGAGCGATCGTTCCGGGACGGAGCTAGCGGATCTGGTCACTTCTCAAGAAGATATCTCCTCTCGTCAAACCGGGAATAAGGCTTATTTGAACAACGCCTTTGGGTTGTCCATTAAGGTGGAGATCCCATTTCTCAGGGATATCGGTGAAACCCTGAACGAAAATTTTATCACCGAGGCTACGCTGGTACTCAGGCCGGTACGAGATACCTATGGCGATCTTCGTCCGTTTCCCGCTGGACTTACCTTCTATGAAGTAGATCGCTTCAATCGAATAGAGCGGCAACTGAACGCCCCGGGTTTTTTGACCCTTGACGATGAATTTGGCGAGGATACCCAGTATAGAATTGAGATCACTGATTTTATCCAGGACAAGATCAATGAAGTAGAGCTGGTAGAAGATGCTATCCTGGTGCGAGGAGCGAGCAATGATTTGGGGATGAATGCAGACCAGCTGGTCGTAGGGGATAGCTTCAGCCCGTTTGAGGCTTCCTTGGAGTTGTTTATCCTCGATTACATTATTGAAACCGAATAAAACGAACAAAAATATGAGATACGCAAAATTTTTTTCTTTCACTACACTGCTCTTTATGGCAGGACTTATCTCTTGTGATTCAGGCGAGGATGATGATGACTTCTTAGGGAATTGGGTAGAAATGTCTGATTTTGAGGGATTTAGAAGATCTAGCGCGGTATCATTTGTTATTAATGATGTGGCTTATGTGGGTACAGGGTTCAACGGTGACGAGGACGAGTACTATCAAGATTTTTGGAGGTACAATGTAAACCAGAATTTCTGGCAGCGTGTGGACAGCCTGCCGGGCGTAGGAAGGAGCGCAGCCGTTGCGTTTTCCATTGGCGAGTTTGGTTATGTAGGGCTCGGGTTTGATGGCGACGATGAACTGGGGGATTTCTACCGGTACAATTCCGCGACCGACGAGTGGACCCAAATTGCGGATTTCGGGGGTTCAGCCCGCAGAAATGCCACGGCCTTTGCGCTCGGCGGAAGAGGGTATGTGGGCACAGGAGATGATGGGAATACGCTAAAAGATTTTTGGGAGTATGACCCTGCCACAGATTCATGGAGGCAGATCCCAAGCTTGGGAGGCAGCAAGCGTGAAAATTCAATTGCTTTTGTTATTGGTGATTTTGCTTATGTAGGTACCGGGTCGGATAATGGCGCGCTGGAGCTAGACTTTTGGCGTTTTGATCCCACCATCCTGGCAGACTCCGACGGCTTTCCCTGGGTAAGGATGATGGACCTTGACGAGGAAGATGACTACGAGATCATCCGTGAGAATGCCACTGCTTTCACCATGGGTGGCCTGGGGTATATCGTAGCCGGTGTGAGAGGCTCTGTCACCAGTTCAGTATGGGAGTATGACCCGGTTACAGACCTATGGATAGAGAAAACACCCCTGGAAGGAGCTGCGCGCAGGGATGCCGTCTCTTTTTCAGTGGGTAACCGGGGCTTTGTGACGACAGGCCGTACGGGTAGTTCTTACTTTGACGACATTTGGGAATTTGAGCCCTTCGAGGAGGAAGATGAAGATGATTGATCTAAAAAAGTCGTAATTTGTCATGTCTTGTTTTGAAATAAGAGGACCAGGAGATTAAGCATGGAGTTATTGAGAGATTAAGTTGTTTTAGAACAGGATTAGATGAGCATTATCCTGGGCTTCCCAAGTTGTTTAAAGCAGGGAAGAAACAAAACAGCCCAATCTCTCAATAACTTGGATATCATAAAACAAGCTAAAAACGATCTAATGTCACAGGAACGAGCACAGGATCTGATAAAATTTTGTTGAAAAAAAGAGCTAAATACCGCATACTATTCCATTGCCTCGTGTTGGTGCTGATCTTAGTTCCTCCCTTCAGTTTTGCGCATAACATCAATGTAGGCTTCGATTATACCATTAGGATCTTTTTTACTACGTTTTCGATCATACCCAGTTATATTCTAAACGTGGTCTTCTTGGTGCCGAGGTTCC
This sequence comes from Fulvivirga sp., assembly GCA_028280565.1. Taxonomy (GTDB): domain Bacteria; phylum Bacteroidota; class Bacteroidia; order Cytophagales; family Cyclobacteriaceae; genus Fulvivirga. Next base: position 38,246 of record JANQLQ010000167.1, on the reverse strand, counting down.
TAAAACGAAGGAAATATTGGCAATATATCGTAAGCATGATTTTCTTACTGGCTCTTTTTTCATTTGTTTTTGTGTTCACCAATCCTTTCGAGCGGCAGGTGATTTTAGCAATATCAGGTTCAGATGAGTACGTCATGGAGATGCCGATTGCCCGGCTACCTCCTTTCGCCCCTTTTTTCATACTGATTTTGACCATGGGCACTACTTTCGAAATGCTATTGGACTGGGAGCAACGTGGAAAAGTGATCGAGAAGGCAGAAAAAGAAAAGCTTTCGGCCGAACTATCGTTTTTGAAATCCCAGATCAATCCCCATTTCTTTTTTAATACGTTGAATAGTATTTACGCGCTGGCGGCTACAGATTCCTACAATACGCAACGGGCTATTTTACTTTTGTCCAATATGATGCGTTATGTCTTGTACGAAAGTAATGTAGAACGAGTCGGGCTGTCCAAAGAGGTACAATTTATCCACGATTTCATTGATTTACAGAAGTTGAGGTACTCGGAAATAAATGGTAAGAAAATCGAATTTGATTACCAAGGGAGCATCACCGAGTTTGACATTGAACCTTTGCTTTTAGTGCCCTTTGTAGAAAATGCATTTAAGCATAGCCATAGTTACTCCAAGAAAAGCGAAATAAAGGTTCTCGTGGCGGCGGAGGGAAATAAAGACCTGGTGTTTAAAGTTTCTAATTCGATAGGCGAGTTCCAGGAGAAAATGGAGCATGATTCAGGCATTGGGCTAGAGAATGTAAAACGACGCCTGGATCTTTTATACCCTGATCAGCACGAGTTGCTCTTAGAAAGATGCAACGGCACTTTTAATGTAACCCTGACGCTCACAAAATGAAGTGTATTGCCATAGATGACGAACCCTTAGCGCTAAAGGTATTACAGGATTACATCCAGAAAGTTCCTTTCCTGGAATTAGTTGGGGTATATGAAAACCCGTTTGAAGCTCTTCAGCAGATCAATTCCCAGGAGGTGGACATCGTCTTTGTGGATATTAATATGCCAGGCCTCAATGGCCTTGAACTTATACGGTCTTTGGGCAGCGTACCTAAGGTGATTTTTACCACGGCATATTCAGAATATGCTGTCGATGGCTTTGAGCTGGACGCTACCGATTATTTGCTAAAACCGTTTGGATTTGAACGCTTTCTGAAAGCCATCAATAAGGCTACAAAAACCCACACTCCTGCGGGTGGTGCGGCATCACTAGCCAAAGAGAAAACACCGGATTTTATTTTTGTCAATTCCGAACACCATATGATCAAGATCTCGCTGGCAGAGATCCATTATATCGAAGGTTATAAGGAGTATGTGAAGATCCACACGCTGCAGGAGCACCCTGTGCTTACACTTCGTAGTCTCAAATCATTTGAAGAGCAATTTGACCCGGAACAGTTTATCCGTATCCATAAATCTTACATTATTTCTATTGATAAGATCCTTGACATCAGGAATAATAAGGTAAAAGTGAAAGACAAATACTTGCCCATTGGTGAAAGTTACAAGGGAGTTTTTACAGAGGTTGTGTTAAAAGGCAGGATATAAACCCCACGTTTACATGGCATCGTTTGTGCCTGGGGGGCTCAATTTTTCAACAAGCCGCCACATCGCCCGGTTATCGTACTCCCGGTCTTCTTTGGGGCGGATCAATTGTTGGATGATAGGCAGGGCCGCTTTGGCGTCATTACCCGTGTATTCCAGCGTGTTGAGAGCCAGCAACCGGGTGTGCATATTTTCATGGGAGAGCACTCCTGTGAGGTGCTCAATTGCTATCTTTTTTTGGCCTAAGTGGAACAGGGCTTCCGCAGCAGCAATACTCACGGCAGGGGAAGGGTCTTTAAGCCTTTCCAGGAGTAGTTCACTTGCGGCCCCAGCTTCCGGGCCTGTATGGATCAAACCGGTGGCCGCCCAATAACGGATAATGGCATTTTCATGCTGGAGCAATTGGGTCAGCGTGTCTACATGATCTGCCTTCCCGGAGGCTCCCATTTTGGCTACGTCTAAGATATGATCTACCGGGTAGGCAGTGCTATGTATATATTCGTAGACCGTTCCGTCCGAAGAAAGGCTGTCTAAAAATGATTCGGGTATGAACCCGGCATCTTTATTTTCTAACTGCCATTGGTCCAGGGCGGATCGTAATCGTTCTAATTCTTTTTGGTACGCCGGTTGGCCGGCCAGGTTTTTGATATTATCGGGGTCATCGGTGAGATCATATAATTCTTCGAAGGGCTTTGGCAGGAAAAACCTTTCCTGCGCCGGGTTCAGCTCTCCTGCTTGGTAAGAAGCCTCCCACGCGCGCATGCCCGGGGCTTTCCATAATGTGCCCACATATTGAGAATATGGCCTATGTGGCATGAAATTCCTGGTGTAGCGGAATCTCCCGTCGGATACACTTCGTGACAGGTCGATGCGTTCGTCCATCCTGCCGCGGAAGGCATAAGCGTAAGGTTGGGCGCTAGGTATGTTCTCACCTAAAAAAGCTTGCCCTTGCGTGTAGCCTGGGATTTCCAGCCCGGCTAAATTCAATAGGGTAGGTTTGAAATCAATGAAAGACACTACCTGGTCAGTGCGTGTGCCCATTTCATGGGGGGAAAGGTGTTTATATTTTTCGGGGATACGAACAATTAGGGGTACGCGTAGCCCGCTTTCAAATAAAAACCTCTTACTACCTGCCACGGCCCCGCCATGGTCGCTGAAATAAAAGATGATCGTATTTTCCGCCAGGCCTTCACGTTCTAATTTTTGTAAGATTTCACCTACCTGTTGGTCCATGTCCTGGATACGATCGTAATATACGCCCCAGTCGTTACGCACTTCTTTTGTATCGGGGTGGTAGGCCGGAAGCTTTACTGTACCAGGAGTATGTTGCCTGGCAATAGAATCCAAGTGGAGCCGGCTTTCATGGGTGGTATACAAGTTGCTCACATGGAAAAAGGGTTGCCCCGGCGCTCGCTTTTCATAGGTGGCCTCCTTGCTGCTTTCGTGCCAGGCGCTGGGCTGATCCGTGGTGTTATAGTCTTTTTTATGATTGTTGGAAGTATAGTACCCTGCTTCTTTCAAATAATGAGGATAAAAGCGGATGAAGCTAGGTACGGGGTAGGTGGAACGCATGTTTTCCACACCCAGTGCGGGCGGATACATGCCTGTGATGAGCGTAGCGCGAGATGGCGCACATACCGGGGCGCTAGAATAAGCACGAGTAAATAATACACCTTCTGAGGCGAATGCATCCAGGTGAGGAGTGGTAGCCACGTTATCCCCATAACATCCCAGGTAGGGGCCGTTGTCCTCGCTCACAATCCAGAGAATGTTGGGTGGGGGTAGTGCTTCTTTAGAAGTACAGTGGCTAAAAAGGACGGCAATGGCCAGGGCAAAGAGAAGGGAATTGGTCCGTAGGTAGTTTCTTTGGTTCATGTTGAAGTTTTTTTCAAAAAGCATATCCAGGTGACCATTTGGTTTGAATTATGAAGGAGGGGTACTGTATGAGATCCGGTAGATGACGCCCGCGTAGTCGTCCGAGATCAGTAATGATCCGTCCGGCATTTGAAGAATATCTACAGGTCTGCCCCAGGCGTCATTTTTCTCGTGGTCCAGCCATCCGTATGCGAAAGGCTCGTAAGCGATAACTTCATTGCCTTTTAATCTCAACAGCATAATTCGATACCCTTGTTTTTCTTGCCGGTTCCAGGAGCCATGTTCGGCCACTAAAATTTGGTCGCGATATTCTTCCGGGAACATCTGCCCGGTGTAAAATTTCAAACTTACCGGCGCAGCATGGGCCGCTAAGTCATGTACTGTTGGTTCAAAATCGGGGCACGGTCGTTGTGTGCCAAATTCAGGGTCGCTGATATCCGCTCCATGGCAGAACGGGAAACCAAAGTGCATCCCGGATTTAGGGGCAATATTGACTTCGCAAGGAGGAGAGTCATCCCCCAGGTGGTCACGGCCATGATCACTGAACCATAGCTCCTTTGTAGTGGGATGCCAATCATATCCCCTGGAATTCCGTACGCCATGGGCAAAGATCTCGAAGCCGCTCCCATCAGGGTTAATACGGGTAATGGACGCAAAAATGGGGTTGTCTTCAAGACAGCTATTACATGGAGCCCCTACGGGAACATATAACTTGTCATCCGGGCCAAAACGAATGTATTTATCCCCATGCTTTTTCTCAGGAGGATAATTAAAGATCAATGCGGGTTCCGGCGGATCAAAAAGGTGATCCTCTATATTTTCAAACTTAAGGATTCGATCGATCTCGCCGATATAGAGGTCATTTCCCCTCATGGCTACACCCATGGGATTCCATTTTAATCCTTTTGATATTTGCAAGACGGTGTCAGGCTTCCAATCTTTATCCTTATCCAAGATAGCATAGATAAAATCCCCTTCATTTCTCCGGGTACCTACGAAAACGGTACCTTTTGGACCTAAGGCCAACGAACGGGGATTCTGCAAGTTGGCGGCGAATACATTGATCTCGAATCCTTTCGGCAGGTATACCTGGTCCAGCAGGATCTCCCCTTTTTTGAAATGCGAACCCACCCGGCTTACAATACCGTCCCTGATCTTTCTTTTTGAGTAGTCGTTGACGGGATTTGTACTGGCAAAATCTTCCTCTTTTTCTTCAAGACTTTCTCCCGCTCGTACTTTTGATACTTCGTCCACCGTGATGTTGGAAGCTTGGTTGCCAAAACTGTTCCTTACATAAGAAAGTACGGTAGCGATCTCCTCATCGCTAAGATGACCCATGGGGGGCATTACTGCGTCATAGATCTCGCCATGAACCCTGATCTTTTCTTGCAGACCATGGATAACTATCTTGATCAGCCGTTCTTTACTGCCCGTTACCCATCCTGTTTGGACCAGGGGAGGGTGGACACCCGGGATCCCCTGTCCTTCTGCTTGATGACAGGTCATACAGGCCGCCCGGTACACCTTGGCGCCTTTTTCCAGTAGGGCCTCTTGGCCCATAGGTTGATCTGCCCTTGTATCCCCTTTTTTGGGGTTACACGCGAGTACCAGCACCAGTAGTGAACCGGCCCAAGTCAATACCTTTAAAACGCTCGAAATATCCAAGTTATTCAATGTAAACATCGCAAAGCTCCCCACCTTAATTTATAACCGGCGAAACACCTACAAGAGAGAATCGCCGGTAAATGTTACATCAGAGTTTCATCTCCCAGCCGGGCTCATACTCACGGCCCCAGTAGCTCATAGCTTCCTTATCATCCAAGATGTGTCCATTGGAAGTGTCTAGGGTGAGTTTTCTACCCAGCTTTTGAGAGTAATTACCCAAGTGGCACAGTAAATTAGTGATATGCCCCTCATGGATAGGAGAGTTTTGTTTCTCACCGGATTTGATGGCACTCACAAAGTTTTTCATGTGCAACATGTCTAAATAGCCAGCACCTACCGTGTCCGTAGTGGCACTTTCCCCTGCTTCATCCATTTCTTTTACGATGTTTCGTTGGCTGTCATAGACGATGTATTTATTACGGTCTAGCAGTATCGACCCCTTAGTACCATGAATGGTGGCCCCCCGGCCCCGGTCATATTGATTTAGGTTATTACAACTCCGGCCTTCCCATGAGATCATTTTACCTTCTTCGAATTCGTAATTGACCACCTGTGTATCATAAAATTGCCAGTCGTCATCAAAGTGGTAGCGGCCCCCGGAAGAAACTACGGTCTTAGGATAATCTACATTCAATGCCCAGCGGCAGATGTCGATTTCATGGGTGCCGTTATTGTTGATTTCTCCCGTGCCCCAATGCCAGAACCAGTGCCAATTGTAGTGCACATAATTATCCTTGTAAGACCGGCGTGGCGCAGGTCCTTGCCATAGCTCCCAATCCAGCCATTCCGGGACAGGTGCTTCTTTACCGCGGCCGATGGTGCCCCTGCCATTGGAGTACCATGCCTTGCCATAATAAGCTTCGCCAATGAGTCCATTGCGAACGTCCTGTATCGCTTGTATTGAAATAGGTGATGATCGCTGCTGGTTCCCCATTTGGATCACCTTACCGTATTTCTTTTGTGCTTCTACAAGTATTTCCCCTTCTTTTGGGTTGTGGCTGCAAGGTTTTTCTACATAAACGTGCTTGCCGGCCTGTGCTCCCATCAGTGCCATAGGAGCATGCCAGTGCTCCGGCGTAGCGATGAGGATGGCATCCACATCTTTTGACTCGAGCATCTTCCGGATATCAGTATGGTTCTTGGCTTTTTTACCGAAGAGGTCTTTAACTAGCTTGCCGGTGATATCAAACTCCCTGGAATCTACGTCGCAAATAGCGCGTAGCGAGGTGTTTTCCAATGCAGCCACGGCTTGGATCAAGGCTTTACCACGTCCTTGGACACCTACGGCGGCGAAGTTCATGCGGTCGTTGGCACCAATAATATTGGAGTAGCTTTTCGCGGATAGTGCAAAAGATAAACCTACTGCGCCGGCAGTGGACTTTTTCACGAATTCTCTCCTGGAATGCTTATTGTCGATCATAGCGAAATGATGGGTTTTAAAGTTCTTTAATTTTGATACTTCTAAAATGCACGGTGTCCCCATGGTCCTGTAAGAGGATATGCCCTTGTGGCCATCGCCCAAATTCCTTCCAGTCTTTGTACTTGCTGTAGTGGACCAGTGCTTTGAATACCTGCGAGTAACGGTCGTATTCTACGGCCTTCTCGTTATTGAGCCAGTGCTCCACTTTTCCGTCTTTGGATACGACCCGGGCCTTATTCCAATTCCCTACTCCTTTAAACATCCTCGCTTTGGTACCCGCTGGGTTAGAAAGGTTTTCTGCCGTGATTAGGTCGTACAACGAGGCTAGCGTCCGGTTTCCTTCAACACCCATTTTGGCATCTGGATGTTTTTTGTCATCCAAGATCTGGAATTCACAACCAATGGCTGATCCCGGGCCTTTGTTAAGCTCGGCATCCACGAAATATTTTATGCCACTGTTGGCTCCTTCAGTGATCATAAATTCTAACTCCAGTTCGAAATTGCTGAAAAGATCTTCGGTGATGATGTCGCCAGGTCCGGTAGATTCGCCCCCGTCGGTAGCCAGTACAGTAAGTATGCCGTCTTTTATGGTCCAACCTGACGTTGGGAACTGGTCCAGCTTAGCGCCGCGCCAGCCGTTGGAGGTTTTTCCATCCCAGAGGAGCCTAAAGCCCTGGCGTTTTTCCATGGTAGTGAGCTCATTGATCAAGTAACTTACCTCTGGAATGCCAGGCGCCACCGGCCAGCGAGCTTCTTCCAATTTGTCCGTTTTGATCTGCAGGTTTCTCCACTTCACCTGCGTGCCGGCTTGTTCTTCTCGTCCAATGCTATGTACTTGGAGGGCTATAAAACCTTCCGCTGTCAAATCATCTACAAGATGGCTGCACATTACCCCATTGATCCAAGTCCGTATGGTATTACCAATACATTCTATACGATAGGCGTTCCATTCGCCAGTCCGGAAGGCCTCCCGTCCTTTTGGGTTTCTCGCCAGGGGATAGAGCCATCCACGTCGAGCCTCATCGTAAATACCACCGCTGTAGGCCCTCCTACTGGGGTCTATTTCCACCTGGTAGCCATGAACGCGTCCATCTTTGTACTCCTTAAGACTATTACTCCTTATTTGTACCCCGGAGTTCAGCTGGTTATCGACCCAAACCTCGAACTGGAGGATAAAATCTGTGTATTTTTTCTTTGTGGCTAAAAAAGTATTGGGAGTCCCTAGTTTAGAGGTGCCCACGATGGTGCCCTCTTCGATGGTATAGGTGGCTGTGCCGTTAAGCTTTTCCCAGTTTTTGAAGTTTTTCCCGTTAAACAGGTCGGTCCACCCATCATCTTGTGCTTTAGCGGGTAGTGCCAGGGAAAGTAGGGCGGCAAAAACAAAACATATTTTCATATCAGTATCATTGAATTATGGGTTTAAAAATTGTATTCTTCTTTCCAGTATTGGACCTGGTCATGGTCCATCGCATCTAGTGCCATTTGTACTACAATGGCCGCATTGGCGCCGCTTACTACATTTGAAAGCGGCTGTTGCCCTGTACGAACTGCTTCTTGGAAGTCCAGCAGGGCTTGTAGTGTGGGGTTTTTGTGTTCCACGTCAATGGGTGTTCCTTCCCCGTTCTCCCACGATTTTACCGTGGCGCTGCTGACGCCATCCACCGTGCCGAGTTCGGCGATCTTACTGCGCTCAAGGTACACCCAGGCTTTTTCGTAGTTCACGATGATCGTTCCCTCTTTTCCTAAAATTTTAATTTGGTAGTCATCCTTTGCGTTGGTAGTCAGGCAGGTATAAGTGGCTTTTAGGCCGCTGGGATATTCTGTGATGATATGGACGTTATCATAAGTTTCCCGCCCATCTTTCCAATAATCAACACCGCCAAAACCGGTTACCTTATGGGGCACTTGGCCGGTTAGCCAGTTAGAGAAATCAATTTGATGGGAGCATAATTCAGCCACCAGCCCGCCGGAATATTCCCGGTACATGCGCCAGTTGACCATTCTTTCCCACTTGGGGTCAGGTACAGGGCGTCTCCAGTCGCCATTCCTGTTCCATTGGCTTTCTATCATGGATAGCTCACCTATGTAACCCTTCTTGATGATATCCACGATATGATGGTATAGCCTGGAACTGTGGTACTGGTGACCTGTTTGAAATATTTTTTTTGAAGCTTCAGCAGCGGATACCAGTTTTTTGTTTTCTTCAATTCCATAGGCAAGTGTTTTTTCACAATACACATGCTTGCCGCTATTGAGCGCATCTATCGCAATATCTGCATGAGAGTTGAACGGAGTAGCAATGATAACCGCCTGGACATTTTTATCTTCAAGTAAAGCTTCATGACCTGCATACGCTTTGGCTTCTTCTCCTACTTGCTGTTTTGCGCTGGTCAGTCGGAAAGGCAATACATCACAATAAGCTACAAGCTTGATACTCGGAATATTTTGGATCAAAGAGGCCAGTCCCGTACCTCGATCACCCATACCTATGATCCCAACACCCAGCGGAGAGGTGCTTGCCGTACAGCGGCTCCACACGAAAGGTGCTGGCAGGGCCATGCTACTGGCCGCCAATACTCCTTTTGATAGAAATTTTCTTCTCGTAATACTCATATCTAAAGCGCTAACCTAAAATAACTTTATTGAGAAGTGAAAATTAGCGTTTTTTGATCGTTTTTGCTCTTAGGTTAATTTTGTTTCGCTTTATATTGTCTATTTATTGTTTTGAGCCTACTGCAGCTTTTTGTTTCTTTTTCAGTTGCCGGTGCCTCCGGTCGGCCTCGTTGGCATCGTTTTTCATAAATACCCATAAGCGCAGAGATCCGTCTTGGTTCGCGGTACAGATCAATTCACCGTTTGGACTAAAGTCTAGGTATTCAATGAAAGAGCCCATATCGTACATACCTACCGGGGGAAGGTATTTGTTTTTTGATAAGATATGATCCGTACGATAGATACGGAGATAGTTATCAAACCCACCCGTGACCAAGTATTTCCCTGTAGGCGCCCAGTCCACAATCTCGATTTTCATACCAGAGCTATTGAAACGTCTTACCAACTTTTCTTCTTTCCAATCCCACACCAGTACGTTGCCGTCATTATCCCCGGCTGCTACCAAATTGCCGTCGGGACTAAAGCGCGCAGTGATCAAAAGAGCTGGCATTTCACTCTTAAGCGTATGTATGGCTTCAAAAGTTTGGGTGTCCCATACTACTACAGTGTTACCGCCAAGTGACAGTAAATAGCGGTCGTCCTTTGTGAAATCTAGGCTGTTTACCGTCCCCTTGTGCTTTTTGGTATGTTTTAATTTGGCACCGGGCATTTCGAAAATATGGACCAAGCCTTCTTTGCCTTTACCGGGCTGCTCTTCACCGGCCGCGAGCCACTTGCCGTTATGGGAAAATACCAATCCATCGATCCCTTGGGTAAGCTTGATCTCCTTTTGCATTTCCCCTGTTTTTGAATCCAGCAGGCGTACTTTAAAATCTTCACTGGCCACGGCAATCAACTCACCGTTAGGTGAAAAGCCTGCTCTTTCTATTTCATGGCCGGTATCGTAACGCCACATTTCCACACCATCAGAAGTGCGCCAAAGCACAACTTGGTTGTCATACTTGGTGCCACTCACGATGTAACGCGCGTCGGGTGAAAACTCCACAGACTCTACATCGCCGTTTTCACCATAAACATCACCTAAGCGAGCCCAAATAGGTGTGAGGGTAGGAGAGTGATCATAGGATTGGGCTCCCAACGGGCAAGTGAAAAGTACTAACAATAATGCCGATATGTATGACGATTTTGTCATTTAGATGCTAGTGATTTTAGTTGCTTTTGTAAGGAAACTGGGATCAAAAGTTACCCCCAGCCCCGGTCCTTTCGGTACAGTTATAACCCCCTGGGTGGGTTGAAGATCCGAGTCATCAGCGCTTACCGGCACATTGTCTTTATTGCCTTTGAACTCTTGATAAGGGCCGATATTGGGCACACAAGAGGCAAAGTGCATCATATAGAGAAACCCCAAGGCAGAGCCTGAAATATGAGGAGTGCAATCAATACCCAAAGACTTGGCCATCCGGGCAATTTTGATCGACCGGGTAAGTCCTCCGTAAAAGAGCAGGTCGGGCTGTACCACGGATAAAATGCTATGATCCATGAGCCACATGAATTGCCGGGTGCTTACTTCTTCTTCACCGCCAGCAATAGGTATCTCCAGCGCATCAGCCACCGCTTTGGTTTCTTCATAATGGTCAAACCTGCAAGGCTCTTCATAAAAGGCAGTATTGTAATCTTCTAGTATTTTACCGATCTCAATCGCCATTTTTACGTCGTAAGAGCCGTTAGCGTCTGTGTAGATCGTAGCGTCATCTCCCAATGTTTTTCGTACCAATGGGATGAGTGCTTTATCACGTTTTGTCGAAGCGGTATTATAGGTCATACGGGCGCCTAAACGATACTTAACAGCTTTAGCCCCGGACTCCTCGACTAATCTCAGCAGGTGGTCCATCTCCTCTTCGGGAGTGTTACCGCGGTTGCCGCTGGCATAGTAGATCGCCACCTCGTCTCGCACCCTTCCACCGAGAAGGTCGCCAATGGGTTTACCCGAGACCTGGCCCAAGAGATCTAAAATGGCTAATTCTACATAGGCTACCCCAACCCAAAAAGCTAATCCTTGCCATTTGTAGTTTAGCATCCCCATGTATGTATTTTCAATGAGCTTTTCTAGCTCTCTTGCATCCTTTTGAAGAAAATGAGGGATCACACGGTTGAGAATGATCGGGTAGATGTTGCGAATGTATTTTTTATTGGTAACAGAAATTCCGGTGGCACCGTCATCGGAAGTGGCTTTAATAAAGTAATGTTTTCCACTTTGGAAAATCTCTATTGACGCTATCTTAACCGGGTGAGCCAGCAGGGAAGCATCCAAAACCGGCTCTTGCACGATCTTCTTAAAGCCTTGTAAACGGTCTGATGGTTCGTAGGCACGGGGGGCGTCAAGTGCAGGTGCTTCTTGCGATTGGCAAGAGAATAATGAAGCCGCAACTGCTGTACCCGCAGCATGTTTAAGAAAAGATCTCCTATTTTTCATAATACGTAAAACACGACCAAGCCTATCTAAAGAGAGACGTGTTAACTGTAATTCACCATTACAAAAGGCTCTTTTAAAATGTAATTGTTTGAAAAAGCGCCCTTCTGACCTTAAAAGGCTGCTGATGAGGGGATAAGCTCGTGGTTATCAATCCTGTCCAAACTGTGATTATTAATCCTACTTTGTCGACTTAAGAACCAGGGTCAAGTGTATGAAATCAGGAATAGGAAATCGGAAAGATGAAAAATCGTGAGCTGCTAAAAAAATTAGAAAAGGGTTAAACTTGACAGCTTGTATCCTTTGAGGGTGACAGTTTTCCAGGCGAAGAGTGATGAGCTGCAAATCAAAACCCTTACTCATTTTCATCTTTCCTATTCCTGGTTTCCTATTTTCCTGTAAGGATAGACAAATGTTATCTACAGGCAGGAACTTGACAAGGTAGGGTTAAGAGTTCCCTGTTGATAACGCTCAATGATTTTCTACAGAAGGGTAAGGATTAAATGGGTTGGATCTTGATTTTCTCCGCTGGTGTGTTTTGCAAGATCTCCTGTTCCACTATACCCTTATTCTACAAAAGTTTTAAAACCGTGGCATCATGTCCGTCTACTTTTGTCTTGATACGATTGCCATTTACCTGTAGCGTGCTCTCATCTCCTCCCCAGGACAGTTGGCCACCCGTAAATGGACCTAACCCCGGTGATAATTCCAGCGAAACTTCCAAAGCATCCTGGGTATGATTGATGATCCAGAGGTAGTGATCGTCCTCGTTTTTATGGATACGCGCTATCACATGCTCTTTATCTACTTTGGCCAGCTGGTCGACCCCGCCCCATGCCAGTACATCCGCAAAGAACCGTTTAGAGTTAGGGCCCGGGGTATGATAATGACCATAACTGGGGAATGTTCCGATCAACCTGGTCTTTCCTTTGCCAAAGCGATGGTCCGCAACGGCGATACTCCCGTTATCATAAGTGCCCCTAGGTTCGGCCGTGGTTATTTGATATTCTTGGTGGTGGAGACCTGCTGGGATCTTTCGACCGTCCAGCGTAAAGGTAAAATCATCATGGAGATTTGCTCCAAACTCCACATACGCCTGTTTCACCCCAAAAAGCTCGTCTAAACCAAGATTGGGCTGCGTTTCACCGACCCAGCCACCATCGCTTAGATATCCCGGGACTCCCTCAGACACCAGCTTCCCTCCATTCATTACCCATTGTTTTAGTTGAGTGGCAGTTTCCTTTTTGAGCATCATTGGAAAAGGTAAATAAAGGAGATCATACTCGTCTATGTCCTCAATGTACACCCAATCCGCTTGTATATTATTGTCAAAGAAGCCTTGGTATGCTCCTAACACATTATCCCTGTAGGCATTTTTATCTCCCCCTTTTTGACTGTAAGCGTACGCATAAAACTGTGTTTCCGGCACTACGATAATGCCGATTTCGCCTTTTACCGGGTTCGCCGCCCAAAGTTCTTTTTGTGCTTCGGCAGCGCCCCATTTGGCAATTTTTGAAGCCATATCGGAGCGGCCGGTTCTAGACCCGTCCATATCATAAAAACCGTATGCGCCCCACAAAACCCCGTTGAGCAGGGGCCTCCACCTGGGGTTTAAGATCCCTTGGGCTCCACCTGCAAAGGAAACCATATTCCATAGCCTGATATCTGCTGGGGTCACCACCTTCCCATCTTCACGTCCCCTTTTGGAGGTCCACGTTGGGCCCCCTATGGCCTCGGCATGCCAAAAAGGTTTACCTTTCGAGGCGGAGCGTGCCAAGTCCACCGCATGGAATTGCTGCCAAGGGGCTTTGCCTTTTTTATGAGCACCCCAGGTGAAACCAAAACCTTCGCCAATGTTGGCAGCCTTCCAAGCATTATTGGCCGAGGTGGGCATGTGGGTAAAAGAATGCATCTTCCCATGGGTGGTGATGGGATGATCGGGATCCATCTTTCGGATCACGTTCGCACGCCATTGGACCTGTTCATGAAAATCATCTACCCTGAATTCGAGCCAATCCAATACATCAGGGTACGGACCCATATGTCTTGGCGCAGCTATCTGCCGCCAATCGGTGTAACTTAAACGATTCCAAGCCCGGCCCAAGCTTTCGAGATCCCCGTATTTCGCTTTTAACCAATCCCTGAATTTGGCCTGTGTAGAGGGACTGAAATCATAGTCTTTTTGTTCATCATTGGGAGTTTGGGGAAATTTCATCTCGTTGGCCAAATCGTAGCCTCCCAGCGCGGGGTGATCTTTATAGCGCTTCGCCATGGCCGTGAGAAAATTGCCGGCAGCTTCTCTCACCTGGGGGTCATTTAAGCTCAGTCCCGGGAATCCTCCCGATACACAAGCGCCATTCATAACACTAACATCTTTTGTGCCGTCACGATGCTCAAGCCGTGCGTGGTTAAACTTTTCAAAAGCCCACTCCGGGGCAGAGGTGAGCATTTCTGCAATGATCACTTTTATGCCATGTTTGGCGGCTAGGTCCATATGAGGGTCATATTCCGACCAATCATATACGCCGGGAGACTTTTCAATAGCTCCCCAAAGAAACCAATGCCTGAAAATATTATGACCGTCTTCCTGGGCCGTTTGGTAGTCACGAGACCAATCTTCGGGAGGTGGATTGGTACGACGAAAATATACGGCACCATAGACAAAGTCACTGATAATGTTATTCGGATCGTACGAATCACTTTTGACTACAGGTATAGGTGCCGTGAAAGCACTTACATTGCTAACCGTTTCGGTGTTAGGAGGCTGGCATGCTGAAATTAGAAAGGTTATACATACGATCCCTTTTGTAAACTGTATTTTTAACATACACGACCCGGTTTTAAGCCCCGGCGACACGAGTCCTGGGCCTTGGTAAAACTATGATTTCGTATTTGTAATACGTTTTAACCGGGGCGTACCACTATTATTCATAGATCGGTTTATTTGACAAAACTATTTTAGAAAATCTTGTTAATTCAATGAAGGGATTAACACTGGTCTGCTTTCATAAGACCATTAGTGTTAAGTTAAGCGTAATTGGAGGGTCAGCTGTTTTTTCCAATCCCGTTCTTAAAGTTGGCAAAGAGCAATCGGCACCCCTCAATTTTTTGCCTACTGCCTTTCGCCGATTGCCGACTGATCGATCGCTTCCTCGTTACCTGTCAATTAACGCGTGGCTGGATACTAAGGTCATGGGAGGTCAAAAGATACGGACATCCCTCCAAAATAATTTCTAGGCAAGCCGGGATAGAAATAACGAGGAGCTCGCCCCCCAAATCCCTGTGCATTCACCTGGACCATAGCGGCATATTTTTCATCAAAAATATTATTCACGCCGATGAAGGCCATCAAGGTCCAATCTCCGAAAGAGATTTCCTGGTCCAGTTTTATATTAGAAACAACGTAATCATCATTATACAACGTGTTGGCATCATTGATAGGCATTTGCCCGATATATTGTGAATTAATATGGGCTGTTAAACCAAATGAAAAATAAAAGTCTGAACCTACTGATAGGGTGCGGTCCGGGGTGCCGGTCAATTCATTGCCACTAAAGTCCTGGTCTTCCTCTTCAAATTCATCAAAGAAATACCATGATTCCAAATAATTCAGGAATAGGGAATAGGTATTTCCGGAAGAGGATACCCAGCTCTTGTTGAGATCGATTTCCATCCCGTTATGTACCGTTCTGCCGGCGTTAATGCCGATAAAGGCATCTTCAGCAGTTCGCCTAGGGACGAGAAGATCACGAATGGGCATGTGGTAAAAGGCGATTTGATAGTTGAATTTTCCAGCAAAAGACCCCTTACTGCCAATTTCAAAACTCCACCCGGTCTCTGGTTTTATCCCGGGATTGATCTCACCGTCTGGAGCCAGCGTTTCTTCCAGCGACGGTGTGGAAAAACCATGATTAGCTGAGCTATAGATCGTAATGCCAGGTTGAGGGGCATAACTTACAGTAAGGCGTGGTGAAAGTACAGGATCAAACGATCGGTCACCACTGAGGTCGCCATTTGCTAGGAACTGGTCCTCTAATTCGAACCTAGTCAGGTTAAGGTTCATCCCGATGATCGTGTACCATTTTTCTCCAAATGCTCTTTCCCACTGTGCAAATACGTTTTGATACCACCTGTCCTCGGTGTTGTCACTTAATAATTCCCCACTGCCTTCGTTGAGTGTTTCAAAGGTTTGCCAATCGTATTGTTCGAAAAATAACTCGGTTCCAGCAGCCCAAAGGCTATTTTTCCCTATTTTACCTTTCCAGGTAGAACGCAAACCAATGGCATTTCGTGAGTCTTCTAAGGTATTAAAAGGCCGTCGTTCTTCTTGTCGCTGCAAGTTGGCAAATACTGAAGTATTGCTTGTGAAGTTTCGTGTATTCCACTGGTAAGATAGGCCTAGGAGGTATTTTTGATAGTTTTCAAATCCTTCAACAGAAGACCAATTTGGAGCTGCCGCACGTGGGTCTGCTCGAAACGTCGAATCGTTGATCGAGCTTGGGATTTGGGCGTCTAAATGAATGAATTGTCCCAAAAAGCTGAGACTATTGCGTCCAAATCGTATATTACCTGTAGCTAACCCGTTAATTCTCTGGTATTCGTTGTTTTGCCGGTATCCATCGGATTTTGTATGAGTTATACCGGCTATCAAGTCTCTTTTTTGGTTTCCATTTTTAACATTTACAAGTTGTCTATTAAGCCCATAGCTGCCAAATGATTGCGAAACTTGGTAGGAAGTGCCAGTGAATGCACGGCTAGGGATTAGTCGTATCGTTCCTCCCAGCCCGGCCCCATATAACGAAGCATTCGGTCCTTTGATGACTTCTGCCCGTTCTAGGAAAGTCATATCAATATCTTCTATCGCCGTTTCTCCATCACCGGTCGTTAATGGGATCTCGCCGAAATATGCTTTGACCCGGTTGGTTGAAAAAGGCGTACGTGCACCAAGCCCCCGAATGGTAATACGATTGGTATTTAGTGCCCCGGATTGCATGTGGATGCCAGGAATACGATTAAGGGCATTTACGATGGAAAGGTCTTGGTCCCGCTGTAGGTCCTTCTTTAAAATGAGGCCGAGGTTTGCAGGGTATTCCTGGTAATTGCGGAGTACATGATCGGAAGTTACTACCACTTGGTTCAACTGGGTAGGTTCCGGCTCTAGGAAAAGCATAAGCTCTTCACTGTCCAGGCCGATAACGACTTGTATCGGTTTATAACCAAGCCTGCCAAGGTGTAATAAGGTGTCTTTAGGGGTTAGCGTAACCGTAAACCGACCTGAAAGATCAGTTACAGCTTGTTTATTACCGAGTTGAACGAATACATCCGGAAGGGGCTCGCCTGTGTCCGAATCACTGACCCGGCCAGTCAGTACGTCTTGAGCATAAGACACATAACCTAACGAGGAAAATAAAACAGTGAAAAAAAAATATGGTTTAATCAATGCCAATGTTATTTTATCGATGTGGATTCGGTGTAAAAATAGGCAGGATTAAACATTAATGAAGATCTCATGGCAATTCTTTGAACATGGTAGGTACGATCAAGGACATGCTGTCGTCCCAGCGAGGCTGGCGTGGCCGATGGGCGGATTACGAAGCTGCCCCCTTCTCGTGTGTGATCAAATAGACCCTGTTCTCGTTCCGCGAGTGGGGGATCGCTTCACGCCTTGCCGAAGCCAACACGCTGGGTTCGCGATGACGATAGGAACAAGGTATGTCATAGGTAAGCTGGCGATGCCCATGCAGGGGCTACGAAGCCATCCCCTCCACGAGATATACTACATGGACTTTGCTACCTCTATTCGAGTAGGGGATGGCTTCACCGCTAGCCCTACAAACCAGCCCTGGGCTCGCAATGACGATAAGAACAGGGTTGTCATAGAGGCCGGCATAGCCGGTGGGCGCGTTACGAAGCTGCCCCCTTCTTGTGTGTGATCGAATGGACCTTGTTCTCGTTCCACGAGTGGGAGATCGCTTCACGCATCGCTAAGGCTTACCCGCTGGGTTCGCGATGACGGTAAATAATACATGTTTTATTCCAAACCCAGTTTCTTACTTTGCTCAAGGCGGCGTCTATTAATAACGAGGTAATAATATATCCATTGGTGCGACGAGAGTAAGTGTAGCGTATTCTCCTGCGCTTCGTACGTTTTTCGAGAGACGTCATTCACCGGCTTTGTCCACGCTAGACCCAGCCTGTGGGGAAATCAGTTTCCCCTGGTCTGTTCTATGCTGCCGATCGAGATAGAGGTGTTGAAAATCCTTATGAAAACCCCCTGGTTATGAGTCCTGTAAAGGCCGCCGGCTTATCCTTGCTTTACCGGCGATATGGGCGTTAATTATGATTGCGTAAGGTCATGAAAACTCGTAGAAAAAACGTAAATTTGCAGCTATTTGAGACGAGTATATGAGCGAAAAAGAAGAAAACAAGAACAAAGAATATTCAGCCGGTAATATCCAGGTTTTAGAGGGCCTGGAGGCAGTGCGAAAGAGACCTGCCATGTACATTGGCGATGTAGGGGTTAAAGGCCTTCATCACCTGATCTGGGAAGTAGTCGATAACTCTATCGACGAGGCGTTGGCAGGCTATTGTGACGATATTCATGTAACCATTAACGAAGATAATTCCATCACTGTTTCGGACAATGGCCGGGGCATTCCTACCGACATGCATGCGAAGGAAAAAAGATCGGCCCTAGAGGTCGTGATGACGGTGCTGCATGCCGGGGGTAAATTTGATAAAGACACGTATAAGGTTTCAGGAGGGCTACATGGGGTAGGGGTATCTTGTGTCAATGCACTTTCCACGCACCTGAAAGCTACAGTACATCGCAATGGCAAAATATTCCAACAAGAATACGAGCGAGGCAAGCCTTTGTATGATGTAAAGGAAGTAGGCACTACGGATAAAACCGGGACGATCATAGATTTCAAGCCGGACAGCGATATATTTACCGTAACGGAATATACTTATGCGACCGTAGCCTCCCGCCTCAGGGAGCTTTCCTACTTGAACGCGGGAATAAAGATCCATCTCAACGACTTGCGTGATATAGACGAAGAAGGAAACGCTAAAAGTGATGAATTCTACTCGGAAGGTGGGTTGAGGGAGTTCGTAGCTTACCTCGATAGTACCCGTGAAGGGCTGATCCCCGAACCGATCTTCATGAAGAATGAAAAGGGGGATATACCTGTAGAAGTGGCCATGAGCTATAATTCCTCTTTCAGTGAGAACGTGGTATCTTATGTAAATAATATCAATACCATCGAAGGAGGTACCCACGTGGCCGGGTTCCGGAGGGCGTTGACCCGGACCTTAAAATCCTACGCAGATAAATCCGGGTTGCTCGATAAGGTCAAAGTGGAAATAAGCGGTGATGATTTTCGCGAGGGTTTGACAGCGGTGATCTCGGTGAAAGTAGCTGAACCCCAGTTTGAAGGGCAAACCAAGACGAAACTGGGTAACTCGGACGTCTCGGGAGCGGTTGATATCGTAGTAGGCGAGATGCTTACCAATTTCTTGGAGGAAAACCCCAAGTCAGCCAAAACCATCGTGCAAAAGGTGATCTTGGCAGCCCAGGCACGACATGCCGCCCGTAAGGCCCGGGAAATGGTACAGCGTAAGAATGTGTTGAGCGGTACAGGGTTACCCGGTAAGTTAGCGGACTGCTCCAATAATGACCCTACCGTTTGTGAGCTTTACTTGGTAGAGGGTGACTCTGCCGGCGGCTCGGCGAAACAAGGCCGTGATCGTAACTTTCAAGCCATCTTGCCGCTACGGGGTAAGATCCTGAACGTGGAAAAAGCCCAAGAGCATAAGATCTACGAAAACGAAGAGATCAAGAACATGATCACTGCACTGGGGGTAAGCTTCGGCACAAAAGAGGATGAGAAAGCTTTGAACCTGGAAAAACTTCGATATCATAAGATCGTGATTATGACAGATGCCGATGTGGATGGAAGCCATATTCGTACCTTGATCTTGACCTTTTTCTTTCGGTACATGCATTCCCTGATCGAGAAAGGGTATTTGTACATTGCTTTACCCCCTTTGTACCTATTGAAAAAAGGAAGAGACGAACGCTATTGCTGGACAGAGGAAGAGCGCCTGTCTCTCGTTAAAGAAATGGCGGGTGAAAAAGGAAAAGAAGATTCCATTCATGTACAACGTTACAAGGGCCTGGGTGAAATGAACCCGGAGCAGTTATGGACTACGACCATGGACCCGGCTATGCGTAGCCTAAAGCAGGTGACAATCGAGTCAGCTGCTGAGGCGGATCATTTGTTTTCAATGTTGATGGGAGATGAGGTGGCCCCGAGAAGGGAATTTATCGAACGCAATGCGAAATATGCTAATGTGGATATTTAGCATCTTCATTTAAGATCAAAAAACGGTGTTTTGGTGCCCAGTTTTAGAATGACACTCACTCGCTCCATATTTCATAAAAAGGCCACCTGGGAGGATGGCTTTTTTTATGGAATATATCTAGGGAGTCCTCTTAAATTAGCTTTGAGAGTAAAACGTTTAATTTTGAACAATTAGCCACTTTCTAAAATCGAGTTCCCAGGTTAAGAGATGACAGGTTCAAAATTACTAGGAATTGGGTCATTCTTACAAGTCGAAAGGAGTAAACATCCTTTACTTTGGGCATTCAACGTTCAAGGTGGGATCTTACTAAGGCAAAACAAGGACAGTAAATAGATTATTCCATTTCATAATTTTAAAAATGTTCTAAAATGAAGAGATATTGGATATTAGTAGTCCTATCGGGGCTAGTAGCTTGTAGTTCAGATGACGATAGTAATGTTGATGCCGATTTTTTTCTTTATAATGATACCCCGCGTCCCGTATTTTCACAGGTGATCTCGCGATACCGGCAAGAAAACGGGCAATATCGTGTAGACGTGATGCTGGCAGGACCAGGGGTCAGTTACGATGAGGAGATGGATCAGTTCTCGGGAATTGGTGACATGATCCGCTTAGATTTTCTATTGGATGAACCTCAACCTGCGCCCGGAAGCTATACCCTCGCTTTTCCAGGGAATTTTACCACGGGTATCGTAGTCATTAACTATAACCTGGTATTAGCCGAACCTGTGGATGACGGTTTTTTTGATTTCCTTAATGAAGGAAGCGTTACACTAGAACTCGATGAGAATGAGGAGTATATCCTAGGGTTTGACCTCGTAGATGATGCCGGTCGGTCCTTTCGTGGAAAGTATACCGGGGTGATCAAGAGTTTTGAAAAATCCTGACCTGTTTTCTATGAATACGGGGGTAAGTCATACCCTCCCTTGACACAGCTGGCACAACGTGTAGTAAAAGAAGCAGAAAATAACGATGTTGACCTTATGCTCATCAGCGAAGGAGTCACCTATGACGAAGAAACCATGACGTTTCCAGGGGCAAGTAACATACTTCGTTTTGACTTTACGCTGTCTACGCCATTTCCTGCTGACGGAGAGTATGAAATTGACATATTTAATCGAGAAGCCGGAACTAATGCTGTTAAGTTTGGCATATCCATCGCACCCCTCACCCCTGAAAGGGGCACTCCATTGCGCGATTGGTTCCTCTTTAGGAGTTTAGGAGTGAGCGATGGCCTTATCTAAACGGCATTAAAGCCGGAACCCTGTACCTGGCCATGGTTGGCATTGACGTGGATACCGTAACTGGCCTGCCGGGAGAAGACGCGGTTTTCCATTTGATCTCAGAAGGGCAATGACATTGTAGACCAAGGAAAACAGGTACGTTTTTGAATTCGACTTAGAGGAGCTGGCAAACCAAAACGTGAAAGGCAGATATCGCGGACCCAGTAGCATCCATAAGGAAGGAAAGCCATGAACCATCGAGGCCCGGGAAAGGGCTCAAGAAAAGGAGATCATGGTATTTGGATAAGTTTTATACCCGGAATTGACAATCCTTTATTACGTAAAACCCGGATCATGCTGTCATTGTCCTAGGCTTAGTGAACTTCATTGAAGTTATACCTTGGTCACTAGCCTTTACAGTCACCGGATTGTGCAGGTTCAATGCTTCGCAAAAGATATTCTTCACTGTTCGATCCGTGCAGATTTTAACCTCTAATACAAGCCAAAACTATTTCTTTTCGACCAACCACCATTACCCTATTCGTGTATGAAAGCTTACTTAATATTTTTGATCCTAATCATAATAATTTGTTCCTGTGAAACACTGAACGCACAAGAAACTATAGGCGACGCTAGGTGCCGTGTATATTACACGGAAAACGCTCTTGGGTTTGAAAAATGGCTGAATGGACGTTCGGAAGTTAAGACCAGCAAAGCAGACCAAGTGTATCGCATCCCGGTGGTAGTACATGTTTTGCACAATGGTGAACCCATCGGCGAGGGACTTAACCTTTCCACGGAACGGATCGAGTCGCAGGTACGTGTATTAAATGAAGATTTTAGAAGAAAGGAAGGGACCCGTGGCTACAACGAACATCCTGACGGGGAAGATGCCCGGGTAGAATTTGTCCTGGCCCGGTCATCTCCCACTGGCGAGGCCACAGATGGGATTGTACGGGTAGATATGACGGCAAAAGAGCCGCCTCCTTTCCAAGGGAATCCTATCATGGCGGGTGCGTATCACAGCTTTTGGGACCCTAATCGTTACCTGAATATTTGGGCATTCCCGGGCTTCAAAGATACCGCATTGGGAGAAGCCCGTTTCCCGGTAAGCACTTTACCCGGGCTGGAGGACCAGCAAGACCAGGACTGGAAGCTGCCCGGTATCGGCGAGGTAGACGGTTTGGTGATCAACAGCCTGCATTTCGGTACCAGCAATATAGATTCAAAGTACAACCTGGGCAGGACCGGCACCCATGAAGTGGGGCATTTCCTTGGACTTTTCCACGTATGGGGTAAAAACGTGAACGGTGGGCCCAGTTGTGATCAAGATGATTTTTGCCAGGATACTCCTCCCACCGGGTTTCGCGTGAGCCACTGCCCGCAGGACCTTAAGGCTTGCGACGGCAGCCGTGCTATGGTAGAGAATTACATGGATTACGCCGACGATGCCTGCATGCACATATTTACTAAAGACCAAGTGGCCCGGATGCATGCAGTGTTGGAAAATAGTCCCAGGAGAAAATCGCTACTTACCTCTCCCGGGTTGAACCTGCCCATAACCGGGACCCCGGGAGACATGGGGACATTTATCAAAATTTATCCAAATCCTGCGTCCGGCAGGTTGTTTATACGCTTTGAAACCGCACCATCGTACCCGGAAATACGGCTGACCCTCTATGACGGCTTAGGAAGGGTGAAAATGTCCCAACAGCATATTGTCGGAGCAGCTATGGAATGGTCAATAGAATTACCCTACGGGGACAAAGGGGTATTATTGCTGAGGTTAGAAACCGGCGATCACGTTTTGTATCGTAGGATCACGACGTTATAAATACGAGGAAAAAAGAACAAGAATTGGGACGCCAGGTTAGTTTGACTTTACAGTTGGCAATAAACAATCGGCAACCCTTTTTTTGCCTACTGATCAATACCTGTAACATAGCTCA
Source organism: Fulvivirga sp. (assembly GCA_028280565.1). Lineage (GTDB taxonomy): Bacteria > Bacteroidota > Bacteroidia > Cytophagales > Cyclobacteriaceae > Fulvivirga. The sequence continues at coordinate 15,109 of JANQLQ010000167.1, read as the reverse complement.
TCCTGTACCTGGTACGTCATTTAAGGCTTAACTTAACACTAATTGTCCTTGTTATTTTTATTGCGTTCGTATAAGAATTGCATCATACCATCCTTTAGGCCTACATCCGGCACCACGATCTTATTGGCATTGGCCCATTCCATGGCGGCAACATATATTTCCGAAGCCGGGATAATGACATCGGCCCGGTCTGGGTTAAGTTGCAATTCATTAATGCGCTCTTCTATGGACAATGCGCTCACACTGCTTTGTACTTGTTTTACTTCCGAGAGCTTCATTAGTTCTCCCGGGGCTTTACGGCCCAATTCAAAAAGCTTATTGATGTTACCTCCAGTGCCTACAGCCGTGATCTTTCCTTCGTACTCACTGGCTTTTTCCCTCACCCAATCTTGCATTTGGTTCCAGATTTCGGGCGAATCGTGATGTTGAAGCCGGCGAACGGAGCCGATCTTAAAAGACCGGGTCGCCACTTTCTCACCGTTCTTCAGGATATTGAGCTCAGTACTGCCTCCACCTACATCGATGTGTAGGTAATTTTTATCATGATCGAGGTATGAACGTATGGCATTGTTGATCAGCCGCGCCTCTTGCTCTCCATCGATGATCTCTATTTCCAGCCCGATATCCTCTTTTACTTCTCGTACGATACGCGCACCGTTGATCGACTCCCTCATGGCCGAAGTAGCGCAGGCCAGGTAGTCATCCACTTCATAAAGATCGATCAAGAGCCGGAAGGCTTTCATCAGTTTCTTGAATTTGGTTTCGCTGGTTTCGCTGATCATACCAATGTTAAAGACATCCTGCCCCAGGCGTAAGGGAAACCTTACATATTCCAGCTTTTTGAAGTTTAGCTTACTACTGGTGAAAATGGTGCTAGTGACCTGCAGGCGGATAGCATTGGAACCGATGTCAATGGCAGCTAGTTTCAATAGACTCAATTTTCGGATGCAGAATTAACAATAAATTGAAATAGTTGCCTACTTTTTAGACGATTCTTTTCAAATTTATGTTCGTTTAAAATTAAGGACACATTTCCGTGTAAACTCGGAAGTATTTAAGAGCCCGGAAACAGACTGTGAGATCAATGAATAAGATAGACGATATACTGAAGGAGCGAATTTTAGTGTTGGACGGGGCCATGGGTACCATGATCCAGCGACACAAACTGGAAGAGGAAGATTTTAGAGGTGAGCGCTTTAAAGATCATCTCCATCCGCTCAAAGGGAATAACGACCTGCTTTCCCTGACCCGGCCGGATATTATCAAAGAGATACACCTCCAGTATTTTGAAGCGGGTGCCGATATTGCGGAAACCAATACCTTCAGTAGTACTTCTATTGCCCAGGCCGATTACCACCTGCAGGAGGCTGTGTATGATCTCAACTTTTACTCGGCCAAGATCGCCAAAGAAGCTGCCGAAGAATACACTGCTAAGGAGCCGCACAAGCCAAGGTTCGTGGCAGGATCACTAGGACCTACTAACCGTACCGCTTCTATCTCCCCGGATGTAAACAATCCTGGTTTCCGCGCTATTGAATTCGACGAATTGGTGGAAGCATACAAGGAGCAGGCCAAAGCTTTGATGGATGGCGGGGTGGACCTGATGCTCGTGGAAACGGTATTTGACACCCTAAACGCTAAGGCTGCGCTTTATGCCATTGATGTATTATTTGAAGAAGAAGGTAAAAGCCTCCCTGTCATGGTGTCCGGAACGATCACTGATGCCAGTGGAAGGACCCTGTCCGGGCAAACTACGGATGCCTTTTTAATTTCACTAGAGCATTTTCCGCTCATGAGCATCGGTCTTAACTGTGCCTTAGGCGCGAAAGAGTTAAGGCCCTATTTGCAAGTGTTAGACCGCGAATCACCGTTCTTTGTGAGCGCTCATCCCAATGCGGGCCTTCCCAATGAATTTGGGCAATACGATCAAACCCCGGAAGATATGGCCGGACAGATCGAAGTGTTTTTGAAGGAAGGGCTCATCAATATCGTAGGAGGGTGCTGCGGAACTACCCCGGAACACATCAGCGCCATAGCCGAACTAGCCGCCCAGTATCAGCCGCGAAAGCTGGAATTGACCACGGTTTAGCATCTTCTTTTGTGCGCCTTAAAGATCTCGAAGTAAGGAGCTTGAGAACATTTGTATTTCTTATACCCTGGGGTTTTAAGAGTTCTCTATTTAAAGCATCAAATAGGGCGTTCCATTGAATTATGAGGTGCCCGGTTTTTGGTAGATCATCTTCCATCCATTAGGGATCATGTGTCAAATATTTTGCTATTTTTAATGCCGATCCTAAAAAGATTGAATGGAGGAAGGACTGAACTATTGGCCATTATTCTTGGTCTTTGTAATTGCTTGGCTGGTGCCTATGGTGTTGTCTTGGTTGGAGGTCACCAAGGTGCCATCTGTGATCGTCGAAATTGTAGCCGGTGTCTTAATCGGACCTAGTGTGCTGAATTGGGTAGGGAAGGAACCTTACCTTGATTTTTTGGCCTATACAGGGTTCTTGTTCCTCATTTTCCTGAGTGGCTTGGAGACAGACATCCGTAAGATCATCGCATCGCTGCCAAAAGGCAGGATAAAGCAGATCGATCTGATTAGCAATTCCTTCTTGGTGGCAGTCATCATTTACTTAGGGTCATTGCTGCTTTCTTTTCCCGTGGCTTTATCGATCTCTTTTTTTTATCCTGTCGATATTTTCTTCTTCACCGTTTTGTTCCCCTCTGTGGCCTTGAGCATCGTTGTGCCTATTTTGAAAAATGATGGCCAGCTCGGGCGTCGTTTCGGGCAGATCATTTTGATGGAAGGGGCTATTTCCACCATTATGACCATCATTTTGATCTCCATTTACTCTGGGGTACTACAAAACGGTTTTCGGTTCGAACTTTTACTTTTCCTGGTGATCTTTGTTGCCTTTTTTGCTGCTTACAAAGTAGGTAAGATCCTGGTGCGGATCAGTGTATTTAAAAAGATCTTATATACTTTGGAGCATGCGGCCTCGCAGATCAGGATCAGGGGTTCTATTGCCGTTTTACTTTTTTTCGTGGTAATCGCCGCCTTGATCGAAACAGAGCTGGTACTCGGGGCATTTTTTGCCGGGGCCTTGCTTTCTATTTTTTTGCTGAAAGAACGTTCTGCGTTGCACTTTAAGCTGGACGGCATGGGGTATGGCTTTTTCATCCCTATTTTCTTTATTATGGTAGGGGTGAACCTTGACCTTTCCGTATTGAAGGACCTAGGGAATTCATTGTCTTTTGTACTGGTACTTTTGTTGGGCTTTTACCTGTCACAGGTGCTACCTACTTTTATTATGACTAAAGTATTCGGGGTAAAAAGGGCGGCTTCTGCTGGCGTCTTGCTTACTTCACGGCTGGGGCTAACCATTGCGGCAGCACAGATCGGGCTTTCATTATCCATCATTAGCCCTTCTACGAATACCGCAATTGTGATCACTGCCATTATCACTTCTGTGGTATCACCCATGCTTTACAAATACCTGCACCATGATGGTAAGCGTAAGTATCGGCTGTATATCGTCGGGGGAAATAAGATCGTAGGCTTGTTGGGAGATCGTATGAAAATGCACAAGGTGGATTACCTGATCATTGCCACTAATTCTAAAAGCCATAAATTATTCGAATCCAGGGGGCTTGAGACCCTTCATGCAGAGTTTATCGGCTCTCAACTGTACCAAGAGCTGGGGATCATGCCCTACCAGCCGGTAGTACTTCTCAATGACCTGGACAGTAATAATACCGAGATGGTCCGCCGGTTTAAAGAGGATCTAAAACATGACAATATTATCACCTTAGCCAATAAAAACCTGCATGCCGAGGCCTATGGCCCCGGGATTAAACTGGTAGACCGCCAGTTGTCGCTAGTAGACCAATTGGAAATGGCGATCGTCCGGCCCGATGTTTTTCATTCTTTAGCTGAAAACTTCGGGGCTTTGTCCATAGAAGAAATAAAAATGACCAACCCGGGATCAGACCGTAAAAGAGTGCGTGATTTTGCCTTTCACCCCTCGGGCTCGTTGATCATACTCAGGAGGAATAAGGAGATATTTATTCCCCATGGTGATACACACCTCTTACTGGGGGATGTGATAACGGTGATAGGTACGGGAAAAGCCCTGCAAGATTTTAGGCAGAAGTTCATGGATTGATCACTGCTGTGCAGTTACTCAAATAGGAACGTGGCAGGAGTTTGAGTTCCTTGACCGGAAAACTACACCGAGGGAGTTTTGGGGTGAAAACGATTACTTTAGCCCCGTAGTATGGAGGTGTTTATTTCCAAGCTTCCAAAGCACTTAGACCAAGACTCTTCGGTAAAGATCCGTAATGTTCATGGCAAAGAGTTTATCCGGGAAGTAGAGTAGATTGAGGGTCCAATGGTGATGCGGCCATGGCGAAGTTGGACCGCTACAACCGGTCACCGGACCAGCCTGCGGTTTCTTACCAGTGAAATGACTGCGAATACGATCAATACAATGGATAAATAAAGAAATCCTTTTTTGATGGAGGTCATGGAAACTATGGGCTGGAACATGAGAGGAGAGGCAAACTGCCCCAGGAATATGAACGTGGTAAGCCCACCGAGTATACGGCCTCTTGTCGAGGGGGATGAAATGGTGACTAAGCAGAGATTAGAGTTGGGCATGATCAAACCTGCTCCTAGACCCGCAATGACCAGCCCAGGATACAATGTGCCATAGCTTTCCGCTAAGGATATAAAAAGAAAGCCCAAACCAATGATCGAAAATGTGATGCCATAGAGCTGGTAGTGTGTAAACTGCCGCTTCAACCGCGGGTAACGGAAAGAGGCAAGCCCCCCCATGAAGGTCGTGGTGCCTAAGGCGATCCCTGTGGCGGCATTCCCTACCCCGGATATTTGCTGGATCAAAAAGGGGACCTGCACCGGCATCATATAGAAGACGGCCATTCCCAGGAAGGAGAGAGCATAAACGATCCATACTACGGGGGGGATGCCGGTTTTATCTTCACGCGGAAGGTTTTTCTTAGCGGGCCTGCTAGGCTCTTGTAAGAAAATCACGACTAGAGGGATAATCACCAGGGCCATACCATAGATCAAGAAAGGGTAGCGCCAGCCAATATCGGCCAGCAGGCCTCCTGATGTTATGAATACTGTGCCCGAGAGTGCCATTATTCCGGCTTGTATGCCTAAAAACTTTTTCCGTTCCTCTCCTTCAAAATAATCCCCGATCAATGCAATGGCAGTGGTCATGATGCCTCCTACCGCTATTCCTAGAAAAGCGCGCCCGATAATAACTTGTATGAGGTTATCGAGGTACAGACCCGAGGTGCCGGCAACGGCATAAATAAAAAGCATGACAAGCAAGAGCTTTATCCTCCCAAACCGGTCGATGATCCAGCCTGAGAAAGGCGCGGTGATGGCGATAAAAAGCCCGGGAATGGTGAGAACAAGTTTGACTAAGGTTTCCGCGTTGGGATTATCTGCAAATGCGCGGGTCATCTCGGGTAGGGCAGGGGCAATGGTGGCCCCGGCCATAACGGTCATCATGCTCGTGAGAAGAATAGTAACCTTTACCCAATTCGGATTTTTTAACTTCAATGTAGTCGCCTTCTTGTGTTGTAGTGAAAAAGGATAGATCCTTCCATGAGGTTACAATGATAGAGCCTTTATGAGTCAATAGGAAACCAAGGCGCAGAAACTATTTGATAGGAAACAAAAAGACAATATGGTAAGTGAAAACCCGGCCCTTAGTTGAACTTAGTGGGATTAATAGGCGGAAATTGACCATAACTAACCCTATTGGCCACGCTGGTATAGGTCCCTAACGTAAGCCACCCCACGCCGCCACGCACGCTGGCCCCACCACCAACGCTGGCGCAGGTTCTCCGAACCTGTGCCTCATGATCGAAAGGTTCTCTGAACCTGTCGGAGAATGCAGTACTTTTTGAAAGTATGCTGGCAATAGCAGGTTCGGAGAACCTGCCTATACCTAAGCACGGGTTTGGAAAACCCGCGCTAGATAGTGTCTTATGTCAAGCTACCAAGTTAGCGATCAATCGTCATTTAAAACGGAGGTGACTACAAGCTCTTGGTAGGAACCTATCCCTTCAAATTGCAATGTACCACTAAAACCCTTGGGCAAAACATAAGCATCGTGGGTATAAAACTTTGTCTCTTTACCAGTAGCAGATGAAATAGTGACCATGCCGTTGAGCACATAAACAAATTGGTCCTTCACCAAGTCATCGATCACTTTAGTAGGATTGGAGAATCGATTGATGTTAGCAGTCAATTCTGCTCCTTGTATCATCGTTTCTTCATTTAAGCTACTTCCTATCCCGGACAGTTTTTCAGTGGGAATATGATGAACCGACGTTTGGCTCGTGGCAGCTTCCGCTCTTCGTTTGGAGAATACGGCAATCTCAAGGAAGTAATTTGGTCCACCCACCGTGGTCCAGCTGCCTGTGAACCCCCTCGGCACCATAAAAAAATCACCTTTCAAGAACTTCTTGCTTGTGCCTGCCTCGGTAAGGATGGACTTCCCGCTCAGTACGATCACAAATTCATCTACAGGAAGATCGTCCCATGGTTGTGTTCCCGGGCTGCTGGCGGTTACATTTACCCCGATATCTTCTCCGGAAAATATCCGGGTAGAATACAGTTCCCGGTCCGGGGGCGCCCAGGAAGGCTTCCTTCTTTCCAGGTCAATGCCTGCAATGGTTTCTTTATTCAAAAGGAGTGGCTCCGCTTGTGCAAAAAGATCGCAAATGGATAGGAGGCATACTATGGATACTAAAAAATGTCTCATGTTTTTTGGCACCAAAGTAGGCTTAGGCCGGTTACGATGCGTCCGGGATCTTAAAAGAGGAGTTCAAAATTCTAATCCTGCACTTTTTGCCGCTTTTTGTAAGCCGCCGGGGTAAGCTGGGTCCTTTCTTTGAAAGTGGTGTAAAAAGAGGATTTGGAGTTAAATCCTGCTTCGAAGCCAATCGCTTCTATTGTAAGGTGGTCTATGGAGCGTAGCAATTGTTTAGCCTCTTCTACGCGGTAGTCGTTAATAAAATTGGAGAAGCCGATACCCAGGTTATCATTGAGAAGCTGGGATAATTGATGAGCAGGGATCTTTAAATTCTTAGCGAGGTCATCCACTTTGAGATTGGGATTCTTGTAATCCTTGGAGTCTTCCATGTGCTGTTTTAATGATGCCACTAATTCATTGGCCCTTCCCGGATCGATCCTTTTCTGGGAATATTTCTGTTGCCCACGTTTCCTGGTGACGATGAAATACCAGCAAAATGCCCCATAAAACAGTAAAGAATAAATGATCGGACCTAAAACATATTGTTTAACCCAAAGGGAGATCGCGAAACCGAGGCAATAAAGAGTGAACGTGGTGTAGACCAGCGATAGCATGCCAAACCGTCCGTTCAAGGCCTGTAAAGATTGCCGGTAGGCTTTTAACAGGATAAAAAAGCCAATGACCAGGTAGCCGCTAAGAAGTGCATGAAAGACATAGCGTATATTAAAATCCCAAACATAACGATGCTCGCCAAAAGGATACAGAATCCCAAAAAGTAGCAATGTGCCGGATAGGAATACAAATTGTCTCTCCTTAAGCAAATTTACCTCCCGGTCAAAACCCCGCAGCAAAGCCAGTAAGACACTCCCGGCCATAACGTTCGAAGTAAGCCCCACTTGTATCCAGGCCGGCGGAAAGGATTGACTATGAAAATAAAAACAAGAAACACCGACACGAACCGTGACCAAAAGAAGTAATGCCCCTAACGCCTTTGCATTTTGAATTTTAGTGTTCTTGACGAATAGCAAGTATGCACCTAAAACCCCGGTATTAAAAACTCCCAGGGCGCTGAAAAAGAAGAGTAACTCACTTTCTAAACTTATCATGTATAGGCAAGTTTAGCCTTATTACCATTGAAACCAAATGCTAAAAAATGGAGACCCTAAGTGTCTACGGGCTCAAGCAAATTTGGTTATTGGGCAATGATAAGAAGATAGTGATCTCTCAATCGATCAAAGCTGGCGTGGTGCCCCTGCTTTTGATCCGCAGTAAGTTTACTTTCTTAGCGTTCAACCCCGGTTTTTTGTTGCGATAAGGCCGGATTGGCGCCTATGTATCTATCTAATATCCCATAAACCAAGGCTGTGATCAAAAAGATGCCGGTGACCACATTGTAAATTAAAAGATTAGGCCAGTCGCTAAAATCAAAAGCTTTTAAGATCAAAGGAGCCAATGCATTTACTATGCCGTGAAACCACATAGCCATAAAAACAGATCCACGGGTCCACCTCCAAATTTTGGTCATGCTGTAGGAAATGAAGATCATGCTCATAGGATAAAAAATACACATTTCCACGAGTCCTATCCCGTTCCTAAACTCGGGGAAGAAAAAGATCGGGAAGTGCCAGGCCGCCCAGATAGGTCCGATCACTACGCTGGAAAGCAGGTCGTTGTTCCATTTGTTAAGCGAGGGTTGCAAATATCCACGCCAGCCCAGTTCCTCTCCTAAGGGACCGATCCCGCCAAAAACAGAGAACAGTCCATTGAGTGGCCCGATGGCTATGGTAAGATACACGAGGCCTTGTTCTGCCGGGTTGATCGCATCAAGTCTTAAGAGTAGGGTCACTAAGAGAGCCACCAAGGGTAAAATAAATAGTGAGGCCAGGTAATAGACCCAGGAAAACCTGGCTACAACAAACTTGCTCAAAAGCCTCTTTGAGCCCCCGATCCCGTCTTTTTTGTAGGTCACAAATAGGGCACTTAAAGCCGGCCCAAAACTTCCTGCCAGGATGTAAGGCATGACCCGGTCGTCGATTTGATCCGTACCGTAAAGGGAGATGGGGATCAGCCAAATGGCCCATGAATAGCCGTAAGCCAGCGCAATGAAACGGAATAGTTGATGGGTCATAATGCTATTTTATTTCTTCAAGAGATATCCTGTTGATCGTATCCCACCCTAGACCCGGCATAGGATACACCTGGTCTTCGATTTTCTTGCTGGCATCAAAGAGGAACTTCTTAGGGATCCGGTCTATTTCTTTACCGTTAATATCACGTATGGACATTAGTATTTCCACGGCCAGGTCAGAAGTCTCGTTCTTTTTGAACCAGTACTTTTTGGTCAGCTCCATCGTTAAATCGAACCGGATACTTTGAGGGTACCATCGATCATGCAGGTTGAGGTATCGTATTTTCGTAGCTAGGATGGGGTCAGAAGCCTTGTACCCTGCTAAAAAGAGAATGGGTTTGACCAAGGCCGGGATAACGAGCCGGGTACGCTGGTCAATCCCGGCTATGGCATCATTGTCCTTGTCCAGGTAGATCACCCCTTCTTGCATTCCTTTTACATTACTGACAGATACTCCCGTTTTTTTCTTGGAAGTAAAAGATATGACGCTGACTTTATGTCGTTGATAAGAACGGTCATTTTCAAACTGGTAATGAAAATCTTTAAACTGTGCAGAGTCTAAAAAGGACTCATGTTGACGGATAGGGTCTTTATCGAGCAGCATGCCAGCAGTGATCAGCTCCATCGCAATCATACTGGCTTTGTTCCGTACAGAATCTTCATTAAATTCAGTCCCTCTTTTCCTGGCCTTTCGCCGGGCTTTGGCTATCTTTTTTTCGCGTTTTTTCCTACGAAAGTTGAGGTCGTCCCGTTGGTCTTGGTTCTCGTAGAGCAATATTCTCTGCTGTACTTTGGCCGTATCATGCAGGAAATTTCTCACATGGGCTTGTATATAACCTTCGGATAGTTGGAGCAATCTCCCGGCGTCATACCCGCGCTGCCTGAAGTAAGCAAAGGCGCCAAATTCGTTGGGATAGTTTTCGTCGCGTTTCGAAATGGCCCTCCTGATGTATTCCTTTGCCGAAACAGGCCTAATAGTAACGGATTCCAATTCGATGATCGAAGAGGTTAGTCTGATATCAACCCGCCGCTTGGTCGCTTCACGGATCGGTCGTTTTGAGGATTCAAACCCCATACAGGATACGAGCAAAGTATCGTTTTCCAAGTGGGCAGGGAGGAGAAATTGAAATTCACCTTGTAGGTTAGTAGAGGTCCCGATAGACGTGCCTTCTACATGCACCGTGGCAAATGGCAAGCCCGAGCCCGTGGTTTCGTCTCTTACGGTCCCTTCAATCTTTAAAAGATCTTGTGCTAACAAAGGGCTTACTAAAAATGAAAGCCAAAAAACGAATAATGCAAACCTCATAACAAATGGAAATTGACCTAATGGGTATGTGGGCAAAGCTAGGCGGCCATTTTTTCGAAATATATTTTATGTGATACCGGTCCGGGAGGCCATGATATAGGCTTCAACAATAGTGACGAAAGCCCTTCATCACATAAACAAGCATCTGTCAGGACGAGTTGATAGATTTGAGTATGTCTTACATTTTAAGAACTCGATGGGTTTACCATACCTTCATATGGGTAGGGGCATTTATTACGATATATGCCATAGTTCTATTTTCCGGCCCTGCACCTGTTCCCGCTAGCGAAGCGTTTGAAATATTTTTGGCTTTACTTTTAATGGTCCCGTTGATCTACACCAATTTCTATTTGAAAACCAAACTTTACGACCGAAGGAAGTATGTCTTGTACTTTGTAACAGTTACAGCGTTGGGAGCTCTTGGAGCTTTGTTGTACCAAGGAGTGTATCGGCTGGTCCCTTTGCTTTCTAAAAATAGTTACTTTCAAGACTTTGTCAACATTTTACTTTTATGTGCTTTTACCGTTGGGCTGCAATACCTGAAGCGGGGGATCATAAACCAATACCAGCTGCAAGAATTGAAAGCCAGGACCGCTGAAATGGAGCTCAATGCACTAAAAACACAGGTTAACCCCCACTTTTTGTTCAATACGCTCAACAATATTTACGCTACCAACAAAATTGATCCCGCGAAAGGGTCGGAAATGATCATCGAACTCTCCGAGGTGATGAGGTACCACCTGCATATATCGAAGTTAAGCGAAGTGTTTTTGGAAGAAGAAATTCAACTCATTGACTCCTACGTCACACTGGAAAAACTCAGGCTGAGGGATAATTGTACCGTCGAGATCCACCATGAAAACGTAGATAAAAAGCTAAAAATAGCACCCCTCATTCTGCTGCCGTTTATCGAAAATGCTTTTAAACACGGTACGCATACACGGCATACCTGTGCGATATACGTAGCTGTGACGACCACGGCAAAAACGCTGCAAATGCAGGTGAGGAATAGTGTAATGCCCCATAAAAAAACCATAAAAACAGGTATTGGGTTAAGCAATACGAAAAGACGCCTGGAACTGATCTATCCTAATGCCCATACGCTGGACGTTATTCATGATACGCAAATTTACGAGGTGTCCTTAAAAATACGATTATCAGCATGAAGCCTATTAAATTATTGATCGTAGATGACGAACCCCTGGCGCACAAAGTGCTCGAAGACTACTGTGCAGGTATCAGCTATGTGGAAGTCGTGGGCAATTGTTATGATGGAGTATCCACCCTCAATTTCCTGCATGAGTCCCCGGTAGATGCCCTCCTGCTCGATATTGAAATGCCCGACCTTTCCGGGCTGGAGATAGTCGCTGTCCTGCAGGAAAAAGGCCCAAAAGTGATCCTCACCACGGCACATACGGACTACGCCTTGCAGAGCTTTGAATATGACCAGGTCATCGACTACCTCCATAAACCTATTCGGCTTACCCGTTTTGTAAAGGCCATCGAGAGGTTGAAACATCGAATGCAGGCCGAAGAAAACTCGCAGGAATGGAGAGCCCCGGAGGATACACCCAAAGAACGGGAGGCGACCAAGACCATCCACCTGAAGGATAATGGGACGATCTCTGTGGTAGAACTAGGTTCCATTTTATACATCCAATCTTGGGGCAATTATCTAAAAGTGTACCTGGCGGATCAAGAAGTAAAAATATCCCGGGGCACGATGGTGGACCTGGAAAAGCTCTTACCTTCCCATACTTTTATACGGGTTCATAAATCGTACCTGGTGAATATAGATAAGATCAAATCCATGAAAGATAATCAATTGATGCTTGGGAGTGCGAGTATCCCTATTGGTAAAAGCTACCGGCTTATCGTAAAGAAGATCCTGGCTTGATAGACCTATTTGATGGGTCAAGAGGTGGACCTTGATTAGGTAGTAGTGTGATGAAAATTGTGCATCGAGCTGCTTGTTGGGTTTGGCATCCATCGATGCTTCACCCTCATAGGCTGCGGCATTCATTTTCTAACTATTTATTAGGGGCAGGCATGGATTTGTGTTACATAATTAGAAGATTATATGATAAGAGTCAATGATTTAAGTGGCTTCGGAATAATGCTTTTATTAGCGACTATTCAAAAAATGGTTAATAACGATGCTAAAGAGTTGGTCTTTTATGAAAAGTATGAGTTTGAATAAATCCTATCCCTTAGAAGCAACAAATAGCTCCCTCACCTCCACATCCAAAACCTTAGCGATTTCATAGAACGTATCAATGGATGGTTGCATATCATTAGTACACCAACGAGAAACGGTGGATTTATCTTTATCCAATTGCTCTGCTAACCACTTTGCGGATTTCTCCTTTTCAGCAAGAACGATTTTTATTCTATTGTACCGTTGTTTTGACATAGGGTCAACTAAATTTCGTTACGTGCAAATATAATTGATCTCAGATCAACTATATTTTAGAAAAATTTTCTATATTCGCTTATAAGTTTTCGTTAAACGAAATCTAATTAGGATTAATCGAAAACAATTGAGTAAATATAAATGAATGAAAAAAATTAAGATTCAGCCCAAACATCGCAAAAGAACCTATGATGAAATCATAATTCCTGAAATTAGAATAGAGGGAAAATGGCTGAAAGACTCAGGCTTTGAAGAAGGTAAGTATGTGTCGGTTGAAGTAGGACTGAACAAGCTAACCATCACCTTGAATGAAGAAAGAGCCGATAATAGTCGCTAAAATCCATAGGTTTACTCGGTTATTTGCAAAGGGTAGTGCAATGCAATATTTTTAAGCTATTAACAATTGCCCAGCCTAAGGATGAAAATCTCTAACTTAACTGTATGGCAGCTAAGAAGAAACTAAGAAAATCAATCCTTGACAAGATCAAGAAACTTTCGGATGATAAGCTTCCGAACTTGGATGCCTATATCTCCGATTTAGAATCACACTTGTCCCCTGGGAAACCAACATTGTCATTTAGTGGGATTTTTTCTGAACTGGCCTGGCCCGAACTAACTACTGAACTCCATACATCAAGAGAGGATAACAACGACCGAATTCCGCAGTTTTGAACCGATCGCTTATTGACACAGACGTCCTTTCATACTTCTTGAAGGGTAACAAACAAGTGACCAAGAACTTTGAACTTTATCTCGCTCAACAATCTAAGATCACAATTCCAGGGATAACTTATTTTGAGATTTTAGCCGGACTAACTTTCAAAAAGGCCACTAGGCAAATCTAAGAATTTGAGAACTTCATCTCAACTTGTGAAATATCAAAGCTGTCGTATACATCGTTACGAATTTCGGCAAACATCTACGACGAGCTAAAAGAAAAAGGCATGACAATTGGAACTGCCGACTTATTGATTCCTGGAATTGCAATAGCAAATAACTTAACACTTGTAACGAACAATCAGAAACATTATCAACCGATTTCGGAACTCACTACTTCTAATTGGAACGAATAAAAACGGATCACAAAAAACGATATAGCACATCGCCTTACTAAGTCACCTGCTAGAGCCAGCCAAACATCCTGCTCACCAGTCGCCAAAAACTGGGGTGCTTTCTACTATTTTTGGAGCCTAGGGTTTTGATTTTTATAGCGTAATGCCCATTTGATACTTTGACTGCACCGCCAGATAAGCTATTTTTATCGGGATTAAAAGCTCGGAGACCACAACGTCATACCTGGGCGTTAGCACCAAAGTAGCAATGAAATCATCCCCTATGACATTTAAGAAGTTTTTTCATTACGCAAGCTATCTGCAATACCCATTATTGGCGATCTCCCTGTTCTTTGCCATTAAACCTTACTTAGTAGGGTTGGATCCTATACAAAATCCAGGATTGGTATATGAAAACTTGAACCTAATGCTAATATTCCTGGGGCTTGGCATTAGTTTTTCTTCACTTCAAGATCCAACCAAGAGCAAAAACAAGCTGAATCTATATGTATATAGTAATCCATTAAGAGGAAAGGCTTTTATAATCTTGATCATTATAATTATTCTATATTTCCTAGGCTTGGGTCTGTATGGATACTTTTATAAAGAAAAACAACTGGCCAAGGACCTGTCCGTCGGATTGATAATCCTGAGCATGGGAATGTTTGGTTTTCTAAAAGCTTCGGTTGAAATGTTTGAAAATCATCGAACCGACAAGAATTCTGCGGCTGACAAGAGTTAGCGAGTTATGCTGCAAATCGCTTTCCACCACCTTCACCAGGACTAGTTCGCGAAAACTGACCGTCCTGGAAATTCACCACTTCTAGATACTTCTATGGTCCTGGTTTTTGACTTTCTGAATGCAGCTCTTCGTGGCTGCCGTTTTAGTGATTGAGCAGTTTCGCTACATTAGTGCTTCTTTACAGGCTGGTGGGAGCACATATGCCAGTTGGCCGTTAGTGTGCCAAGAAGTTGGTACGAATCTAGTAGGTGAAAATCCTATCAGGACAATTATCCGTTTACCCTGAAGAATTTATGGACAGTTAGTAATGTGAGTTAATTGCTGAAGTTTAATGCTTCAAGTAGTCAAGCCGCAATATAGCAGTATGAACCTGTATTAGCTTTGTGATAGCTTAACCCGCAGATTGGGGAGGATGTTGACTGTCATACTGTGAGGCTGGTTTCCATAAGTAAAATCAGGCATCTTAAGGGTAACTAAACAACACCTCTCCTACAAACTTTACAAGTGGATGAAGAGATACAGAGCAACAACTGCTTAGAGAGGGATTTGGTAATGGAATGTGTGCAATTAATAGGGTTGGATATATCACTCCAAACTGTGCCAGTTGTATCAGTGAAATTGTGCCACCCGTATCGGTTTAAACTGTGCCAGTGCTATCGGTTCAACTTGTGCCA
>JANQLQ010000015.1 GCA_028280565.1 Fulvivirga sp. | reverse complement strand
ATAAGAACGTCATTCCTTGCCGCCCGTGTGTTGGGCCAGGGGTGACAAGGAATCTGCGAAGTCGTGAAACGAAAACCCAGTACACTCAAAAAAAGGTTCCCGTTCTACGACACAGCAGGTTCCTGCTCTCACATATCGCTCACCCTGCAAGGCCGTCAGGAATGACGATAAAGAGGGTTTTAATCAGGTTTGTAAGCTTCCGCCTCCTCCAAAATATAATTGCATTGATAAAGATCATCCTGGTTCAGTTTGAACTTCCCCTTGATGGTCACTACCTGGTCCATCTTGAACTTCGAGTGACCAGGTTTCAGTTTCAACTCCACGATAGATTCCGGGCCGCCTTTGCCACAGAAAAAACAGGCGGCAAAGGGGTTTCGGGAAAGAATGTAAATACCCATCTTTGGTTCAATCGTTAACATGTAGCCTGTGAGAAACACTTCTTTTCCTTGCAAGGCTTTTACAGAAGGTCCGAAATGGGGATAATAGTAATAAGCCTCTTCTTCTTCGCTGTATTTATCGGTAAAACGCACGTCAGTAAGGGTTTTCCAGGTGATTTCTATTTGTGACATGCCAGGGGTAGCGAGAAACAGCAGGGGTATAATTAGTAATCTAAGCATTAGCCAGGATTTTGGATATGTTGATGCGCAATATACGGATGGCCGGCAATAGGGAGGTGAGCAACCCCAGTGATCAAGGCGATAGCTAAGGTACCACCTTTTTCTCCTACCCAGGCCCACCCGGAAAATTCATAAGGATCACGGGCCTTCATCAACCCGGAGACCCACCACAGCCCGGGGCGGCTGAAAAGAATGCCTTGTAGAAAACCGTTCAGTGTTAGTAGTAACCTTTCCGGGAGCACTAGCAGATTTTCCCTGGCGTCCAGCTTCATGCCCGGGAAACGGAACTCCCTGTGTTCTTTACCAACGGAATATAACGATTGAATTTTCAACACGTTCTGTTTATGAATTTGGGGTAAAATTACTTAGTCCAGTAATCAAACGCAACTATGTTGCATTTGTTGTGACAAACTCTATATTTGCAATATTGTTGCATTACACTGACTATGATAACAATCCTGAACAAAAAATCTGACGAACTAGGTATGCTCAGTTCGACACTTTGCATGCTTCATTGTATTGCTACCCCGTTTTTGCTATTGGCCGTGCCAGGCTCCCAAGTCACCCATCATGGAAGCCAAGCATGGTGGAGTTGGTTGGATATATTATTCCTGGGCATTTCCTTAATAGCAGTTTTCATGACTGTTCAGCAATCTACTCAAAAATGGTTAAAGGTCAGCCTGGTCGTGTCTTGGCTCATGCTCTCTTTTTTTATTCTCAACGAGCGGTTCGAAGGTATAGAATTCTCTTTCGATATGGTGTATTTCCCTGCTTTTGCCTTGGTCGTATTGCACCTGGTAAATAAAAGGCAATGTCGTTGCGAAAACGATCAGCCGGGAAATGAAGCATGGATGATTGATAGTGAAAAAAAGGGCGTTAAATAGAAAAGAAGAAACCACTTTTAATTGGAATCAAATGATACAAAAAAGATGTTTTTCCAAATGCTGTGCACATGTCTTTTTCACTCTTGGCTTAATAGCCTTGGCAGTGGCCTGTGGTGGTAAAAAAGAGCCGAATGAAGACCTGCAACAGGCGTTCAAACTGCACCAAGAGGCAGTAAATATTCACAACCAGGCAGATCAACAATTGGCTGAGTTAATGACCAATGGAGATTCCTTATTTATAGAGGCTAACCAAAAGGACTTAGACTCCATTAGCCGTTCACTAAAGGCCTGGAATGAACAACTGGTGGAAGTACCTGGCTTCGAGGAGGCACACGATCATTCGGGACATGACCATTCGGGACACGATCATGCTAAACAGCCGGAACTGACCCCTCAACAACACTTACAAGTACAGCAGCACCTGTTGCAGGAAATCCGTGCAATAGAAAAAAGGATCGACCAAATAAAAGAATAACTAGGGTGAAGGCTTTTTTGACAAAGTTTATCTAGGCGAGATGCAGTGGGATGATGATGTGTATACATTGGAGTGGGGGCTAATGACTGTAAAGTTCTATATCACCTGGGGCACCTGCAAGCAAGTAGCGGCATCAAAGCATTGGGCTTTGACGCCCATGCGATGGAAATGCATTTCGAATTTATCACCACTTTCCCGGGCTAGAACATAGACTGTGGCATGGTATTGAAATTTAATCAAAGAAATAAGATGTTATGATATTAAGCGGTTTGGAAATAGCGGCTCGCATGGGCAAGGAGATAGGAATAGATCCTTATGATCCTGCCCAGCTCAACCCTAACAGCTATAACCTGCGACTTCATAACGAACTGCTGGTATACGACGCTCCTGTACTGGATATGAAACTGGAAAACAAGGCATCAAAGGTAACTATCCCTGCCACCGGTTTACAATTAGACCCTGGGCGGCTCTACCTGGGCCGCACACTAGAACGAACCCGCACCGATACGCTGGTGCCGATGCTCGAAGGCAGGAGTAGCATTGGTAGACTGGGTATGTTTGTGCATGTAACCGCGGGCTTTGGTGATGTGGGTTTCAATGGTTACTGGACACTGGAGATTTTCGTAGTACAGCCACTGGTGATTTATCCCTATGTGGAGATCTGCCAGATTTATTACCACCATATAGAGGGTGACTATACTACCTACCAAGATGGAAAATATCAAAACAATGACGGGATTCAGCCCAGCAGGCTGTACGAGGATTTTAACCGGGAAGTATAATGAATATACACTTATGAACAGGGATACGAGGCAATTTGAAAAACAAGAGATAAACAGTCCTGGCACGTGCCACACCCGTGACCAGGCATGGCATCCATGGAGAAGCCGGTTTTACAGGAATGTGATGGATATAGGGAACGATAAACTTCAATTGACTAAAAATTTACAATAGCCATGAAAATAGACAAAAAATTAGTGGAAAGAAGCCAACATGATCTCAACGGGGACAACCATGTGATGACTTCTGCGGATACCCCTTTAAGAGAAGATGCTTTTGAAAAATCCGATGAGGAGAAAATGGCTAACATTGAAAAACTCTTTGGCGGCATCATGGAAGAATTAGGGCTTGACCTGGCAGATGACAGCCTAAAAGGCACACCTTACCGAGTAGCCAAAATGTATGTAAAAGAACTTTTCCAAGGGCTCAACCCGGCAAATAAGCCGTCTCTTTCTGTATTTGATAATAAATACCAGTACAACAAAATGCTGGTAGAGAAAGATATCAGTTTTTCCTCCGCCTGTGAGCATCATTTCCTGCCCATAATAGGTAAGGCACATGTAGGTTATATTTCTTCAGGCAAGGTTATAGGCCTTTCCAAAATAAACCGAATAGTGGAGTACTACGGCCATAGGCCACAAGTACAGGAGCGTATGACCCTACAAATATTCAATGAACTTAAAAGCGCACTGGAAACCGAGGACGTAATTGTAGTGGTAGAAGCCGAACACCTATGCGTCTCTACCCGTGGTGTAAATGATAAAACCAGCCGGACCACTACCCTGGAATATGGGGGAAAGTTTGCTGACACGGACTTACGGAATGAATTTCATCAACTCATTTAAACGCTAAAGACATGGGCAAACAAAGTGCCGCCGACATTTTAAAACAGCATGCACAACGTACTACCAATAAGAGAGTGGCACTATTGGAACTTTTGATGAGTAGCCCTAAAGCTTTTGCGTTATCCGAGATTGAAAAACAATTGACCATTTCTGTAGACCGTGTGACCATTTACCGTACGCTTCATACTTTTGAGGCGATTGGCCTGGTCATTAAAGTGGTGGATCACAAGGGCGTTTGCCTGTATATGTTCAACCTCGAAAGCCACAGCAATCTAAACATACATCCCCACCTTCGTTGCAAAGAGTGTGGAAACATAGTCTGCCTGCCAGGCTTGCCCCAGGAGTATTTAGACCGGCTTGAGAAATATGAAATAGATGAGATGTATTTCCTGATGGAAGGAGTATGCCTGGAATGTCAAGACTCAAAGAGTTAAACGATATCAATGGATGCATGAAAGGAAAAAACTGGAGGAAATACAGGCTATTGACAATTTGATCAGTGGGAGGCGTAATTCTTAACACCTGCGCTGGATGTTATGAAAATGCAGATGTGAGAAATTTTGTGGTATGTGATATGGATGGCCCTGGAAAAATTGACCAGGCAACAGGATTAATATTAGAAACTTTTAAAATCTTCTTGATATGGGGGATACAACCATTTATGTAAAGAACACTCTAACGGGGGAGAAAGAAGTTTTTACTCCTATTTCAAAGGGTAAGGTAGGTATTTACGTGTGTGGACCCACCGTTTATGGAGAACCTCATTTAGGCCATGCCCGTTCAGCGATCACGTTTGACATTGTTTACCGGTACTTCAGGTTCCTCGGTTACAAGGTTCGTTATGTTCGCAACATCACGGATGTAGGTCACCTGGAAGATGAACTAAACGGCTTGGGCGAAGACAAAATTGCTAAAAAAGCCCGTATTGAGCGTCTTGAACCCATGGAAGTGGCCCAGTATTATACCAATCTCTACCGGGATATGATGACCAGGCTCAACGTATTGCCACCTTCCATAGAGCCTACCGCCTCGGGGCACATCATTGAACAGATCGCGATTATCGAACGGATTATTTCCAACGGACTGGCCTATGTAGTAGAGGGGTCGGTTTACCTGGATGTAGTACGGTATACACAAAAATATCATTATGGCGAGCTTTCTGGCAGGGTGCTGGATGAATTGTTGGCGGGAAGCCGTGCGCTTGAAGGGCAGGATCAAAAAAGACATCCGGCAGATTTTGCCTTGTGGAAAAAAGCGGAAAAAGGACATATCATGCAATGGTCCTCTCCTTGGGGGATGGGTTTTCCCGGCTGGCATATAGAATGTACAGCCATGAGCAGCAAGTACCTGGGGGTACCTTTTGACATTCATGGAGGCGGTATGGACCTCAAGTTCCCGCATCATGAGGCAGAGATAGCCCAGAGTTATGCCGCGTTTGACTGCGCTCCTGTGAACTACTGGATGCACAACAATATGATGACCCTGGACGGGCAAAAAATGGCAAAGTCTAAAGGTAATTTTATTACCCTCGGCCAAATGTTCACCGGTGAGCATCCTTTGCTTGATAAAGCCTATAATCCAATGACCGTGCGTTTCCTGATGTTACAAGCACATTACGGGAGCCCGATTGATTTTTCAAACCAGGCGCTTAAGTCGGCCGAAGTAGCTTGCGCCAAATTGCTGAAAGGGCTGGAGCTTGTAAACAGCCTACAACCCCGTGAGTCAAGCAGTACCTCTTCAGATCGTTTTTCAAAGCACATACTGGACACTTGCCAAAGTTGCTACGATAAAATGAATGACGATTTTAACACAGCTGAGACCGTTGCTTGCCTTTTTGATCTGCTGGCTGTCGCACAAAAGCTGGTGCATTTGGGCGACAGTATTTCCACAGGGGCATTGCATAGGCTCAAACAAACGTACAAGGGTTTTCTTACGGATGTATTGGGCATCCATTCTGAAGCGAGCACGCAGGACGTACTACTACCGGAGGTTATGGATATTCTGCTAGAGCTCAGGCAGCAAGCCCGGGCCCAAAAAGACTTTTCATTGTCCGATCATATCCGGGACCGATTGGCAACCATTGGAATACAGGTGAATGACAGTAAAGAAAACGCTACGTATGAGTTCAATGGAAATTAATCTCACATATCTAAAGCCCGTTACCCTGCTCACAGGCTTCCTAGGGGCGAGGAAACCACCCCGCTCAATGAGTGCCTGGACCACCACCCGGGGATCTGACCTGTAATAATTCCATCATTTTAAATAAAGCAACAATTATGACCATAAATAAAAAACTTCCCGTATCCGTTTTGAGTGGCTTCCTTGGAGCAGGTAAAACCACCTTGCTCAACCACGTACTTCACAACAAAGAAGGTTTAAAGGTAGCCGTGATTGTGAATGACATGAGTGAGGTGAATGTAGATGCCGATCTTGTAAAGAGTGAAAACACCCTCTCAAGAACAGAGGAAAAGCTGGTGGAAATGAGCAATGGCTGCATTTGCTGTACCCTTCGTGAAGATTTGATGGTTGAAGTAGAGCGATTGGCCAAGGAAAATCGCTTTGATTACTTACTCATTGAAAGCACAGGTATAAGCGAACCTGTTCCCGTTGCGCAAACATTTTCTTTTATAGATGAAGAAAACGGTATTGACCTTTCACAATTCAGCTACGTAGATACGATGGTGACTGTGGTGGATGCTTTCAATTTCTTTAAGGATTTTGGCAGCCCGGAAACACTGATGGATAGGGACCTGACGGATATGGAAGGGGATTACCGCACCATCGTCAATTTATTAACAGACCAGGTTGAGTTTGCCAATGTCATCATTTTGAATAAAACAGATCTAGTAACAAGGGAGGATATTGGGACATTAAAAGCCACGATCCATAAACTTAATCCAACGGCTCGTATAATAGAGTCAAGTTTTAGCCAGGTTGACCCTAAAGAAATATTAAATACCGGCCTATTCAATTTTGAAGAAGCAGAAAACAGTGCAAGTTGGATAGAAGAACTCAACAAAGACAAACATACCCCTGAAACAGAAGAGTACGGCATTTCTTCTTTTGTGTATCGAAGTAAAAAACCTTTCTCTCCTAAGAGATTTTGGCACTATGTTCAACACAAATTTCCGAGTACCATTATACGCAGCAAGGGATTATTTTGGCTGGCTTCCCGACCTGGACAAGCTTTGGTTTGGAGCCAGGCAGGAGGTTCATTGAGAGCAGACAGTGCAGGAGTTTGGTGGTGTAGTATGCCTATGGAAAATCGTATGCAATATCCATCGTTCATAGAAAATCAAGGGTATATTGAATCGGGCTGGGACAAAAGGTTTGGCGACCGAAAAAATGAGATTGTTTTTATCGGTCAAGATATGGATGAAGAACAAATCAGGGCGGAACTTGAGAATTGCTTGTTGAGGGATGATGAGCTGGCTGATGGAGATTGGAGACTTGGCTACGATGATGAATGGCCTGTTGAAAGGGCATATGCTTTATAATGATTTGAGTGCCCTCCCGTTTGTTAGACTAATTGTCCTAGTATGAATGATCAAAGTCGTTATATAGATAATTATTACGATGTTGTAATCGTTGGAGCAGGGCCGGCAGGATTGGGCATTGGAATTATTTTACAAAAGCTCGGGATATATTATGTCATCTTGGAAAAGCATTCCGTTGGTTCTTCATTTAAAAAATGGCCCAAAGAAACTCAATTTATATCCCCTTCATTTACAGGGAATTTTTTTAAAATGCCAGATTTAAATGCAGTGACACCTGCTACCTCTCCTGCATTTGACCTCTTGACAGAACATCCTACTGGAATAGAGTATGCACAATACCTTGAACGGGTCTCAAAGTATTATCAATTGGCAATAGATACTGATGTAGAGGTAATAAGTATAGAAGACCAAAGTGATTCTTTTGTACTCAATACCAGCCACGAAACGTATGGAAGTACTTTTGTCATATGGGCGGCTGGAGAGTATCAATTTCCCAAAACAAATTCTTTTAATGGAGAACATCTGTGTTTACATTATTCTGAGGTTAGTTCTTTTACAAATATTGAAGGAAAGGAGAATGTTGTAATTGGAGCCTATGAATCAGGATTTGATGCAGCCGTAAATTTGGCGAGACTCGGGAAAAAAGTAACACTTATTGATAATTTTCAGTATTTGGAATTGATTAAGAGTGATTCAAGTTATTCACTCTCCCCGTTTACCCGGGACAGGATAAGAGATGTTTTAGATGATATTGATTATCACGTGGAAACACGTGTGGAACAGGTTGAATGGGTCAATGGTAAATATATCATTAAAACGGATAATGGTAATACGTTTACTTCAGATCATAAACCGATTAACTGTACTGGATTTGATACCAGCCTTACCCTTGTAAAGGAGTTGTTTGATTTTGAGGAAGGCTATCCATTGTTGACCGATTTTGATGAATCTCAAAAAACGGGTAACCTATTCTTGGTGGGACCCCAGGTAAAACATGGGACTGCCCTATTTTGCTTTATCTATAAGTACAGGCAAAGGTTCGCCATTGTAGCTGAAAAAATAGCAGAACTAATGGAAGTTCCTAGCCGGGAAATACAGGAAGTACTCCGCGAATACAAAAACAATAATTTTTATTTGAAGGATTTATCTTGTTGTGATGATGAGTGTGTTTGTTAGCCCTTATTATGAAAAAAAAGTATGTAATTAACATTGAAACACTGCATCTTATCGCAGGATCTTCTCTTATAATTTCAGGAATATTGGTCTATTTCATAGACAGTTTCGAAATGGCACTATCTTGGGCAATATTTGGAGCAATGTATATCTCTATGTCTGATATTGGTGAAAACGATATGAGTATAGAGAAACTTAATCACCGGAACCATATCATTAGACGTTTATTTGGTTATGTTGGAGCCGGGTTAGGCGTAGTTTTGGTACTTTTCTATCTTGATAAACTATTACTGAACTGAAGATTAAGTCGTGTTTGAGGCCGACTGGCTGCCATCGGAATACAGGTTAATGAAAGTAAAGAAAACCTACTTATGAGTTCAACAGAAACTAATCTCACACATCAAAAGCCCGTCACTTTGCTCACAGGCTTCCTGGGGGCGGGAAAAACCACCCTGCTCAATGAATACCTGGGCTACAGGAAGGGGGTCCGCTTTGCTATTATAGAAAATGAGATCGGTGAGCAAGGTATCGATGGAGAACTGGTCATGCAAACCGAAGATACCTTTGTAGAGATGAATAACGGCTGCATATGCTGTACCCTCAATGATAATTTCAATGAAATTTTAAAAGGCCTCAATGAGCGCAGGGAGCTGTGGGATGAGCTAATTATTGAAGCCACTGGAATTGCCGATCCGGCAGGGATTGCCTTACCTTTCATGGCCGACCCTGCCATAGCGAGGTCTTTTAAATTAGAACGCATAGTGTGCCTGGTGGACAGCAGTATCATTGAGGACCAACTGGAAGATACGGAAGAAGCGGCAAAACAAATTACCTTCAGTGATATACTCTTGCTTAACAAGGCTGACCAGGTGCAGCCCAGGTACCTGGACAGCCTGGAACAAATGCTGGCGGAGATCAACCCGATGGCCTACATAATGAAAGGACATGAAAACCATTACCCGTTAAACGAAATAGCAGCCTTTACCCGGGAGCAGTCCGAAGAAGAATTGCCCTCCCATCATCACCACAACGAACATGGACACCACCACAGCGATATCAATGCGCTTAGTTTCACCTTTACGGAACCCTTTGATGTCAATGCCCTTGCTGAGCGGTTAAACTTTTTCCTGTTGTTCAGTTCCAAAGACGTATACCGCGCGAAAGGTATCTTTTACGATCCGGGGGAAGAGCAAAAAGTAATTGTGCAGTCTGTACGAACATCATTGTTGGTCAGCCAAGGTGTTGCGTGGAAGGAAGGAGAAGAGAAAACCAGCCGTATCGTTTTCATTGGCAAAAACTTGACCCCAAAGGGATATGAAAAAATGCTCAGGCAATGTATCCGGTCAGAAATAACCAATTAATTACAATGAAGCGTTCAAAGTTCTTAAAAAAAATAAGGGGTTTAAGTTTAATCCCTTTATTCGGTTTAAAAGCATGTGGTACGGACAGTCAGCAAGATACTGATCGCCTAAAGCAGGAATTGATTGTTGCCTGGGAACGCTCTGAAAAAATGACCATTACAAATGTAGAACAGATGCCGCCCGGACTGTTCGCCTTCAAATACACCAACGAAGCAATGACTTTCTCAGAGCAGTGGAGGCATTGTGTGGTCTATACTTGTAGTCAGCTGGCTGCCCGTACCAGGATGAAAAATCCCTATGAAGGCATAAAGCTACCCGTGCAAATGCCCAAGGAAGATATCATTAAGGAGTTGAAAAATATGTATACCTTCATTCGGCAATCTATCCAGGCATTGTCAAAGGAAGAACTCTTATCAAGTTGTGATTTCGCAGGGGATACCATCCCTACTTGGCGCTTATTCTATGCTCTTGAGAATCATATCATTCACCATCGAGGGCAATGTGTGGTATATCTGCGTCTAAAAGGAGTAATCCCAAAAGGATATTACGGTTGGTAAGCGGGACCCGTAGGATTGGAATCACTGTTTTGGTCTGAACACCTTCATGTATTTCTCGTTAGTCTCCAGGTAAGCCCCTCCGACCAGGTCAATGCAATAAGGAATAGCAGGAAAGACGGCCTCCAGGCACTCACGAATAGATTTCGGTTTGCCGGGAAGGTTGACGATCAGCGTGCTTCCCCGGGTGCCGGCAGTTTGACGAGAGAGGATAGCCGTAGGCACATATTGCAGGCTCACTTGTCGCATCTGTTCTCCGAAACCCGGAAGCAGTTTCTCACTTACGGCCATGGTGGCCTCCGGGGTTACATCCCGTTCAGCAGGCCCTGTCCCGCCTGTTGTTACTATAAGGCAACAGGACTCTTGATCGGCCATTTTGATTAACTGCTCTTCCAATAGGGGTTGTTCATCCGGCACTACTGCGTACACAGCTTCCCACGGGCAAGACAACCACAATTCCAGCAGCCGCTGAACCTCCCGGCCGGGCAGGTCCTCGTATTCACCCCGGCTGGCCCGGTCTGATACGTTAATGATGCCAATTTTTATTTTTTCCACTCGAATTCGCGATTTTATAATTCATCAAAAGCAACTATGCTGCAATGGTAGATATCGTCTATGTATGGTGAGTGCGCTTACACTTTCTAATGGCACCAAAGATCGAGTTGCTAAGAAATATGAAAATATCTCGAAAGCGCATTCACTATACATTTTGTTAGGGTGTCGTTATTTTGTTCTTTATTTCTCTATTTCAAGTAGTTCGATTGCTTTTACCAACTCATTTTGAAGTTCATCGTATCCGATTACTCTTCCAATTCCTGAAAGTTCAAGAAAGTGAAATCTCAATTGTTGATATAAGGATTCTTTGATCTGGTTCTTAATTTGAATGACCTCTTCCGTTTGGTTCATTCCTTCCAGTTGCTTGTATGTTTTTAATAATTCCGTGTTTATATCATAGTTGATTTATAAAAAGGTTAAGCCAATACGCCTACCAAGCCCCTGTTCGAAAATTCTGATCAATGTTGATAATTGAATGTTTCCTTTAGCATTTTCAAGTTTTGAAATATAGCTTTTTTTTGTGCCTGCTTTTTGCGCTAATTGTTCTTGGGTCAAATTAGCTTCTTTCCTGGCTTCTTTCAACATTTCACTAATGATGAACATTTGAGATGATTCTTCAAATTCATTTCTTTTTTTGGTCCCAATACTTCCATATTTCTTATCAAGCAGTTCATCAAAACTGGTGATTCCTTTGTATTTATTGGTTTCCATTATTTTTGATTTAAAGTATTCTTCTTTCAGTTTTTTAGCTTTTTCCAATTCGTTTGCAGGTGTCTGTTGTGACTTCTTTTGAAATCCATTTAGTAAAACCACTAATTTTCCTTCATCAAGACAACAAAAGATTCTAAATATGTTTGATTCATATTCTACCCTTATTTCGTAGAGACCATTCGTTCCAGTTAAATGCTTGAAAAATTTTTCTGGCACTCTCTCAACTTGCTTTACCAGGTTAAAAACGTATTCAATCTTTTTTTGAACTTTGAGAGACTGTTTCGAGTAAAATTCTGTGAAATGATCTCCATAGAATGTAATACGTCTCTTCACAGCCCAAAGTTATCTCAAAAGAGAACATGTCGTAAGTAATTCTGATTGAAAGTAAAATTTATAGATATCGGGAAGGCACCCTAACAATTTGTAAAAATCTACACTACATTGAAAAAGAAAGCTCAATATATTCCCCTGGAATCGATTAAAAAATGACCGTCATTCTTGCCGGTGGTTGTGGGAGAGCAAATGGCGAGGGCCGGAATCTGCTGTGTCGTAGACCGGAAGTTACTCCCGAGTTTAAAGACTGTGAAAGTATGCTAAACCTCAATTTAAGCCTAGGCTACCATGGTTTTAAATCGAACCAAGGATATTACATGGGGAACCTTGGCCGTAGTATTAATTGCAGTTTGGCTTTCTATTTTTTAGCAAAAGGAAGACTTTAAGGAGGGAATCGCTTCTAAACCTCCACCCGTGGACGATTGGGAAATGTTTGCAGACATTTCAAAAGGACGAAAATGCACGGAGGAAGCTCGTGTTCAGTTAAGTGTCATTGTACGGTTCGCTATTTTTTCCAGTCTTGTTCTTAAAACATTCTTAAAAATTAAATTTGATAGGAAAGCGTTTGATTTTGACAAATTAGGCTAGATTTTCAAGTGTTTCGGGTAATGCCGGCCTCAAAATGGGCAGTATGCGCGGAATTTTGTGGTTCTAAGCCCGGTTTTCATTTTCTTTTGCACGCCCAAAAGAAAACGAACCAAAAGAAAAGGGCGCCAGCAACAAAGCCCATTTTACCCGCTAAACGCACTGTCCAGCCCTTATGGACCGCTTACCCACGGGCCTCAAATGGGCCGCGCTGCTCCTGGAGGTCTCCCCTCCATACGCCACTTGAATTTTCAATAATGCGCTTCTTAAAATCAGCAGTCGGCAATAGGCAAAAAGGAAGTAGATAAAAAAAATAGAGAGTTGCCGATTGCTTATTGCAGACTGCCGACTTCAAGAACGGGACTGGAAAAAATAGCGAACCATCTAATCCTGCTCCAAATCCATCCAAAACCCAAATATAGGAACGTCATTCTTGCAGCCTGTGCGTTGGGCTGGGCGTGACAAGGAATCTGCGAGGTCGTGAAACGAAAACCCAGTACGCTCAAAAGAAGGTTCACGTTCAACGACAAAGCAGATTCCTGCTCTCGCGCATTGCTCACCCCGCAAGGCCGGCAGGAATGACGATAAAGAAGGTCTTTTTCGTTTTTGATAAGGATATCCAACGGGCTCCCTTATCTTTAAATCCCTGTCTATCAAATAAAAAAAGTGTGTACTGCCTACCCATCGGAAAATAGGGGGTCGCGTACATCCCGTGGTAAACGAGGATTAATTATTCTCCACCCTTTCAGTAAACATTTTTCTTTGCCTTACTTTCAAAGCTTTTTTCAACTCCTCCAGGTTGGCTGGCAGAGGTTCCAGGTGCAGCCATTTGCCTACCTCGAAAACTACCGGCAGGTGCAGACCACAGTCTTTAAAGGTATTTTCATGCTGCACCACCTCGGCTACGGGCCCTTGTGCTGCAATACTACCCTCATGCACCAGGACCAAGTGATCGGCCCACTCATAAACCTGGTCTATGTCGTGCGAAGTATAAATGATGGTTTTGCCGGTTGCATTTAATTTATCTAATTCATCAAACATCTGCCTGGTGTAGTATGGATCCAAACTGGAGGCGGGCTCGTCACAGACCAGCACTTCCGGTTCCATGGCCATAATCGCCGCCAGGCAAACCCGCTTTTTTTGCCCGGCACTTAACTGGTGCGGTGCTATTTTTGCAATGGCTTCCAGTTCAAACCTTTCCAGCGCCTGGTCTACTCTTTGTTCTACCCACTTTTTTTCATTGGAAATATTCAGCAAACCAAAAGAAATTTCTTCATAGACTGATGGCGCCACCAATTGCGCATCCGGGTCAGGAAAGAGAAGGCCTACCTGGCGTCGCAAATTACGCAGGCTTCTGTTATCGTATTGATAAGGAATATCTTTCAGCTTTAAAGTGCCTGTTGAAGGTTTATTTATGCCATTCAATAAAAACAACAAAGTGGATTTACCCGCACCATTTCTGCCCAAAATGGCAGTCTTTTTTCCCTGGAATATGGACAGGTTGATATCCTTCAGCGCCATCACGCCATTGGAGTATCGATAACTTACCTGGTGAAGTGTAATTGCTGGTTTCATTATGTAACAAGAAAAAGAGCGATAATTACCATACTAAAAATGCCGTGAATGAGAATGGATTCTTTCACTCTCACCGGCGCCGGGGATAAAAAAGCTATTCCTTGGTAATACATTCTTGAATCCAGTGAATGTATAAATCGTTTTGCCAGCCACCATGATCGGATAAAAACTTGGTTGGCCAGGTAACTTATATCTTTTCCTAATTTCCTGTAATTACTCCAGCCGAGCCGGCTTTTTTGCGACTGGTACAATGACAGGCTTAGCTGGATAGCGAAAAAGATGAATTTGTAAGAAAGGATAAATAATTCAATGAAAAGAAACGGAACATACAGTTTTCTGAAAACACTGGCTATCTCAGCGATAGAATTAGTCAACAGCCAAAAACAAACAATCGTGACCAGGGCTGAACTTCGCAAAAATATAGCGAAAGCCAAGTCGAATTGACTTTTGTGGTAGGTCAACGAAGGCATTCCCTGGTCAAATTGCAGGTTGAAAGATAAGGTCAGGCAGCCAACCAGGATAAATGTAAAAGGAATGCTAAGCAATTGAAATATTTTAAAAAACGCGATCCCGGTAAAAATGGGAAGCAGGCAGACAAACAGCAAAAAAATAAAGCCATAAAACCAAACTGATCCCGAAAGGAATGACAAAACAATTACCAGGGCTATAAACGTGGATTTTACCATTACCGGTTGTCCTGCCAGGCGGTGGTCCGGGTTATAAAGTTGCGTCACGATCATACGCTGTTGCTATTTTTATGCCACCTGGTCCAAAAATAGGCGATAATGCCTACTCCAATAGCTGCTTGTAGGGCAAAAAGCAGGGTTTCCGCCAAATCGCTCCCCGGGGCCCATAAATGATCGGTCCAAGGCTGGTATCCCGGGGCAATGTCTTGGATTAAAGAAACAGCCTGGTCATCCGTCCCTTCAAATGATCCAACGACCAGGGCAAGCGCAAACTGTAACAGGATGGCCAATGCTATCGCGATCACTACGAACCAAATTCGTTTATTGCCTATTATCAGCTTCATCGTACTTCAATGTTTTTTGTGTAAAGACCGGGGTTGATCATCCTGATTTCATCGGCATTGTATTTGAGGATCAGCCGGAAAATAAACACGGTCAAGAAACCCTCGACAACCGCCAATGGGATTTGGGTCACGGCAAAAACACTCATAAACTTGAGCAGGTTGTCCAGGAATGTCGCAGTTTCAGATTGAAACGCCAGGGAAAGCTGGGTAGATGTACATAGGTAAATAAAGATGTCAGAAACAAATGCTGCCAAAAATACAGAGGTCCACTGCTGAATGTATAGCTTCCTGGACAAATGAAAAACCCAAACCGCTACAAAAGGCCCTGTCACCGCCATGGAAAAGGCATTAGCGCCTAAAGTAGTGATGCCGCCATGTGCCAGCAATAAAGCCTGGAACAACAAAACCATCAGTCCTACCACCGACATAGAAGAGGCGCCGAAAAGCAAGGCGCCCAAGGCCACACCGGTAAGGTGTGAACTGCTACCGGCTACCGAAGGCAGTTTAAGGGAAGACAAGACAAAAACAAAAGCTGTGGCTACTGCGAAGAGGGCTTTGACCTGCGGTGTTTTGGTTATGATCGCAGACAGCTTACGGTAACCCATGATCAAAAAAGGCACAAACACGGCCGCCCAGGCCAAGCACCAGGTAGCGGGTAAAAACCCCTCGGCAATGTGCATGGAATACCCGGGAATACCCGCTAAAAGTAGTATTAAAGGTGTAAGGAGCGCCTTTTTCATTTTTTCTTTAATTGTTTACAATTTATGAAATACAAGGGTTCATATTGAGCCCGGTAATGTAATGGGGTTCCAAAGTTGCTCAATATAACCTGCAACTCCATGAAGACTACTGTTAAGTTAAGTGTAATAGGACGGTTCGCTATGTTTTTTTCCAATCCGGTTTTTAAAGTTGGCAGTTAGCAATGGGCAATTTTCTATTTTTTGCCTACTGCCCTTTGCCAACTGCCAACTGATCGAGAACCTTCCAATCCCTCAAACCTACTCATCCTGTACCCGATCCGTCATTTGAGGCTTACCTTAACACTTCTAGGACCACTTTTCCAGGTTTAAGTAATGGATAATGAGGTTTGTATTTTTAAACCTAGCGCCAGCGAGTTGCAAGGATATGTGATCCACATCCTGTTCTAAATCCATCCAACACCCATACCTGGGAACGTCATTCCTTACTCTCCAACATCGTCATTCCTTGCAGCTTGTGCGTTGGGCTAGGTGTGACAAGGAATCTGCGAAGTCGTGAAACGAAAACCCAGTACAAAAAAAAGGTTCACGTTCCACGACACAGCAGATTCCTGCTCTCGCGCATCGCTCACCCTGCAAGGCCGGCAGGAATGACGATAAAGAAGGTTTTTTTCGTTTTTAATGAGGCTACCCAACGGTCTCATTTTTCGCTAAATCACGGTCTATCAAATAATTAAATGCGACAAAGTGGAATTAAGGTAAGGTTTAGCTGGGTCTCGTAGTTTTATGCTTTACGTACATGATTTGGTTTCTTTTTAATTTTGCCGAGTCGAAGACTCTCGTTTTCATCTTTAACGCACAAGTCTCAGACTTGCGCTAGGGAGAGTAAAGGATGGGTGATCCACATCTTGCTTTAAATCCATCCAAAACCTATACCTAAGAACGTCATTCCTTACTTCTTTCCAACATCGTCATTCCTTGCAGCCTGTGCGTTGGGCTAGGCGTGACAAGGAATCTGCGAAGTCGTGAAACGAAAACCCAGTACATTCAAAAAAAGGTTCACGTTCAACGACACATCAGATTCCTGCTCTCGCGCATCGCTCACCCTAAAAGGCCGGCAGGAATGACGATAAAGGAGGTTCTTTTTGTTTTTGACGAGGATATCCAATGGGCTCTTTTATCGTTAAATCACTGTCTATCAAATAATTGAATGTGACAAAGCAGAACTAGGGTATCACAGAAATTCAAGTGACGTATGGAGGGGAGACATCCAGGAACAGCGCGGCCCATTTG
>JANQLQ010000101.1 GCA_028280565.1 Fulvivirga sp. | reverse complement strand
AAGCAGTGTAGCTAACTCACCTGTTGTGGGGATGGCTTCGTAGCCCCCAGCACCCTCACCGCCAGCCTCGCCAAGACGATCCGTTTTTTATTTTGTCATTCCAACTTCAAGCATTTTTTCAAAAATGTGCTTATTCGCGATGACGAAGGAGCACTAAGCCCAGACCGTAGTGCCTTCTGTACAGTTTTTACACATATCTATCTCCCGCCTGGAGTGGAGCAGTGAAGCCCTGAATTGCCTATAAGGGCCACTTCTCCAAAGGGTTTTGAAACTTGTTTCGGTCAAGTTCCCCATAGGGTGATGCGCATCTTTATCAAAACAGCAAGGCACCACTTTTCCATCCCAGGTGACCACACAGCTATGCCACATCTTCCAGCAATGGTCCAGCAGCTTGCTTTTGATCCGGTAACGGCCGTCTTTCATGCGTTTGTACCTTGAATATTTGTCAATGGTAGGGATCAGGTCTGAGCCATATTCATAATCATAGATCTGCGCTGTTTTCAGTCCCACTTCATCCACACCCAGGTCTTTCGCCAAAGCTTTTACTTCATCTACCTGGTGCTCATTAGGTCTCACCACTAAAAACTGGAAGATAACATGTGGTGTTTTGGACCCCAGCTTTTGCTTCCAAGCGATGATATTCCGGGTACCCTCCAAGACTTTGTCTAAGGTCCCCCCTTTTCGATAGGCTTGATAAGTTTCTTGCGTGGTTCCATCGATAGAAATGATGATCCTATCCAGGCCGGATTCAATGGTTCTGCGCGCATTTTTATCGTTTAAATAGTGTGCATTGGTAGAAGTGGCCGTATAAATATTTTTCGAGGTAGCATATTCGACAAGGTCCAAAAATTGCGGATGCAGGTACGGTTCTCCTTGAAAATAAAACAACAAGTAGAGTAACGTATCTTGCAGCTCATCGATGGTCTCTTTGAACAAGTCTTCCGTGAGCATACCCGTAGGCCGCTTAAAAGATCTTAGCCCGCTCGGGCACTCCGGGCAGCGTAAGTTGCACGAGGTAGTAGGCTCAAAAGACAGGCTTACGGGCAGTCCCCAATGGACTGGCTTACGGGTAGCCCTGGAATACAAATAACTCGACACCACCTGTGAAGCATTGATGAGCCTTTTAGGGGTCATTTTAGAAAAGAAATTGATGCCGTCTGTAATATTCCTGTTCACAGACGGAAATATATGCTATTTGTAGAAACTTGCGGGGTCTATGCAATAAAATTTATGCGTATTACCACCATCCGGCACGTAGTGATGCGTGTCCCAAAAGTGCTCATCTTCTTCGACCTCGTAGCCAAGTTTAAGATTGACTAAAGGCCTGTCAATGGGGATGTATCCATCCGTAATGGTGCGAGTGGTAGACAGGTATTTTAACGAATGGCCAACTGCAATATGGCCTGGTCCCGAGTTATTCGCGTCAATGGCCTTATTTTTATGTTCGACAAATGACGTGTTTAAAAAATACTTGCCTTGATGTTTTTTATAGGTCTGTGACAGGTGATGATGATAAGGGTCCCATGTCAAATGAGGTTTCTTTTTAAAATTCACTGGTTTCCTGGCGATACAGATATCATATTTTACCACCGCATAGTCATCCACCCCTACGTAAACATGACCTCCTGCCGACGAAGGCGCCGGGTAGCCGAAACCCGTGGTAAATGCACTAGGCCTTTTACAAGAAAATGCGACATCGTAAACTTTTCGTCCTTCATATTCCAATACCCTGTTTATTTCAACATCATAGGCGCTGGTCCGGAATATCACGTTGTCCTTATCCATGATCACGTCATGGGTGAAGACCAGCCAAAGCTCACCGATCCCGGCCCAAACATGCTTTGCTGGGTTTCCTGTAGTATTCTTGTATTGTAAAATGTTACCAAATGATTTACCCCGGGGCTTAAAACCCTCTTCCAAATAGAGCATCACCGCGCCTTCTTCATTAAAAGTAATCGAATCATCTTCCTGTTTGCTCACCTTTAAATAAACTTCTTGGTTCAAGGGTTTTTGATAATAGTTATTCTCGATATTAGCACGGGCTTTTCGTAAGATGTTTTTGGCTGTGAGTTGCTTGTCAGTCACCATCACCTCGGAGAGCATATAGCTTTTCGGCTTAAGATAGATACTCACATCCTCCCCGGTTTCGAGATGGGCGATGGCCACCGTATCACTTTCGTACCCAATACAGGAAAAGACCAGGTGCCCATTGGGCAGGTAGTTAAACATAAAATCTCCGTTGGCGTTGGTGGCTACTCCCTTGGCCTGGTCGAGTAGCGAGATGTTTACATAGGGAATGGGTTCCTTTGTTTCCTTATCCAACACCGTACCATAAATGTTTTTGCCGTCCACCGTGTTGGGTAAAACAGATAGTTCAGCCTGCTGATCTTTGTATTCCCTAGGCTGGGGAGGCTCCACGGTTTTCATAAAAACTAAACCATCAAAGATCGATGCCCATTGGGCATATATGGGGAGATTCCCTAAAGGCGACGAGTAAAACCATTGCTGCTGGAGTCCACTTTTTGAATAATCCACCACGGCCAAGTCATACCCCTGGGTATGTAAAATGGATTCCAAGCTTTCTTTAGGTGGGGTTAAAACACGAAATCTTCTATCCTCTATGATCAAACCATATTCTCCCTCGTAAGAGGAAAATGCCAAGCTATACATATCTCCTCCAAAGTGATCTTTAAGTATCTGCCCCATGGGCACAGCTTTGCCTATGGCTTTATCCAAATCAAAGGAGGAGGTCCCATCTTCTACTGTTCTATCTCTCGGGACCATTTTTTCAACATATTCTTTAGTAAGGGCTGTATTCTCGAAGTTTGTAATATTGTCGGCAAAGTGAAAGGAGGCTCCCCAGCCAATTATTTTTTTCCCGGGATATAGCTTTGACAAGAATATAAGATTTTGTGCCATCCAAGCATCCCTCGGGTTCTGGGTCGGTATCTCTTTCCCTTGCTCCTGCTCGATCTCGTAGATAGTTCCTTTTTGCCATCCCAAGTACGCCTGGGCTATGAGTTTATGGTGGTCAGACCGTGTTGAGCTTTTTTCCAACTGGGTCATTACCTGTGCACTTAACTCAAAAAATCGTGCCGAGTCAATAGGATTTTGAGCCAGCATCTCGGCATTTCCAAAAAAGACCTCTTCCAGTACAGGCCAGCTTCCCCCTGGGAGCTGTACCAATTGCTGTAGCTCCTCCCAAAAATCCCATTTGTAATCCGAAGTAAAAAAATCAAACCCGGCAACCCTCAAAGGTGTATCTCCTTTAGATTCTTGCTGGATGTAGTCTACAAGTTCCTCCACTTCGCGGGCATCGGACCAAATGGGAAGGATGCTTTCGTAGAGTGGGATTTTTCCTCCTGTATCTGTGGAATTGAGCTCATTATACGCCTTGTAGTTATCATACAATCCACTTTCGAAAGCAACGATCTCGAAGCCCATCTCCTCGTGAAGAAACTTGATCAGGCGAACTTTAGCCTCGAAAACGGTACCTTCGCCATGGGATTGCTCTCCCAGCAAGACCAGCTTTTTGTCCTTCCACAGTTCCTTTAAAAATTGTAAGTCCCGGTAATCATTATCGCGAGCATCCGTAGAACGTATGGGTTGAACGTACAGATCTTCACTTGGCACCTGGCCTAATACATTATTTGCAATGAACACTAGTAGTAAGAGAAACAGAAATTTCATATACCTCTAACGTTTAAAAGAGGGTAAAACAATACAAGTTAAACGCTTAGAAGGGTGAAAAACTTTATTTGCCCGCAGGTCTCGACTCCAAAGTTTAGGTTTAATAGTATATTCACAACATGAAAAGAATACTCCTTCTTATCACATGTTGCATGGCCCAATTCGGGTATACCCAAGTAAAACTGTCTCCACAGGCAGAGATCAGCATCGTCACGATAGGGCCTTACCAAAATGAGATCTACTCGGCATTTGGCCATAGTGGCATACGTGTATATGATCCTGCCATTTCCATGGATGTTTTTTTTAACTATGGTGTATTCGACTTCGAGAAGCCTAATTTCCTGCTCAACTTCACTATGGGGCTATTGGAATATCGTCTTGACAAAGCACGTTACCCCAGGATGGTGAATTTCTACGCCTCCCAAAATCGCTACATTCATGAACAAGTGCTCAATTTGACCACCGGGCAGCTCCAGCGATTGTACGAATTCCTGGCGTGGAACGCACAGCCGGAAAACATGTATTATAATTACGATTATTTTTACGATAACTGTGCCACCCGGCTTAGGTTGGCCATGGAAAAGGTATTTGCCGACAGCGTAACATTTGACGGCTCCTATATTACTACCGATTATAGTATTCGTGACCTCACCGACCTATACCTAGGTTACCAGCCTTGGGGCGACCTTGGCATCGATATCTGCCTGGGGCTGCCCATGGATATTAAAGCAACACCGTATATGTACATGTTTTTACCGGATTATATCGAATCCGCGTTTAATCATGCTACCCTCCTGGGAAATGGAGAAGAAGTACCGTTGATAAAAGAAACCATCGTACGTTATGAACCAAAACCCGCAGTAACCCCTGTAACTTTCTTCAGTCCTTTGGTGGTTTTCTCGTTGATCCTAGTGGGGGGCATACTGATCACCTTCTTAGGGTATAAAAGCGGGCGATCCTTTTTCGGATTCGACATCTTTTTATTTACCTTGATCGGGATTATCGGCTGGCTGCTTTTACTGTTATGGACGGTAACAGACCATAAAGCCGCAGCCAATAACTTAAACCTTCTTTGGGCTTTCCCGTTACATTTTCCAGCGGCGCTCATGTTGCTTTCCAAAAAATGGACCAGCCTGAAGATCAAGTATTTTAGGTTCTTTGCCTTATGGCAAGGCTTTGTTCTTATCGCTTGGTTTTTGGTACCACAGGACCTGCATGAGGCTCTCATCCCCTTATCACTCTTAGTACTGGTAAGATCCTTTTACATCCAGTATTACCTGGCCAAGAGTACGCAAGGGAAGAAACTTTTCACCAGGACAAACAAGTGAAAGCCCGATGCTCTTTGCGGGCGGGAGGAGTTCTTGGACCAGGGCAGTCTTTCCTATTGAGTTGGGACGGCATAAGTTAAGTAGATCTTTTTAGTAGATTAGGATGAAACAGTTACACACGGAAATTATAATAAAAGCACCTGCTGCAAAAATATGGTCTATCCTGCTGGATTTTGATCGTTACCCCGAGTGGAACCCGTTTATACTCAGTATCAGGGGCCGCGCGCACCTTCGCGAACGTTTGAAAGTCACTGTTCAGCCTAACAACTCCAAACCCATGACTTTTAAACCGCGCGTCACTATGTATAAGAAGGAAAGGCAATTTGCCTGGCTCGGCCAGTTGATCATGACGGGAATGTTTGACGGGCACCATATTTTTGAGATCGAACCCATAGAGGACGGGGTGTGCAGGTTTATTCACAAAGAGCAGTTCAGTGGATGGCTCGTACCTATGTTCTGGCGCAAATTGGAAGTAGGTACTAAGGAAGGTTTCATAGCTATGAACGAGAAGCTTAAAGAACTTGCCGAAAAATAAAAGTGTAACGGTCTACCACTCAAAACTGAAAACCCATAATCAATGAATCGTATTGACCGTCTTTCCGCTATTTTAATACAACTACAGAGTAAAAAGATAGTAAAAGCCCAGGAAATTGCCGACCGTTTTGAAATCAGCCTGAGAACGGTGTATCGTGACATTCGTGCATTGGAAGAGGCCGGTGTACCGGTAGGTGCTGAGGCCGGTGTCGGCTATTTTTTAATGGAAGGCTATAACTTACCGCCGGTTAAGTTTTCCAAGGAAGAAGCTGGCGCCATCCTTATGGCTTCAAAACTAGCCGAAAAACAAACCGACCACTCTATCCGGAAGCATTTATATGATGCCTTATTAAAAATCCGGGCAGCATTAAAAGTAGAAGAAAAGGAATATCTCGAAAGCATTGAAAACAATATAGAGGTATTGCATCTTCCCGAGCCGCTCACTAAAACAGGCTTCCCGGACAACTTCCTGTCTGACATACAAGCGGCGTTGTCTCAAAAAAGAGTGATCAATTTCGACTACTATGCCAATTACCGTGATGAATTCACAAATCGTGACGTAGAGCCTTTGAGCTTAAGCTACTATTCCAGGCACTGGCACCTAATAGGCTACTGCCAATTGAGAGAGGACCTGAGAGATTTCCGGTCCGATAGGATAATGAAGCTGAGGGTCACCGATACCGTATTTGATCCCTCCGTACATAAGGAATACAAGGGCTATCTTAACACCATGATGCCTGGCTCTGAACTTGAAGAAGTGGTCATACAGTTTTCTTTGGAAATAGCCCGGTTCATTGAAGAACAACGATACTTTATGGGCTACGTAGAAAGTACGGAAACACCTTCTTTCGTGGAAATGAAGTTTATGGTAGGCGATATCACCAGTTTTGCCCATTGGTTGATCTCCTTTTCCGATCATGCGATCGTGGTGTCCCCTAAAAGCTTGCAAGAAAAGGTGATCTGCCTGGCAGAAAAAACGATCAGCGCCTACCTCTCAAAGCAGCCCGAAATACCACAAGGTGAGATAACCCGCTATCAAAAGTGAAACGGACATAGCAATTGCAACCTTAAAAAGATTCTCACACCTTCTTTTTTCCATTTTACTACGGATAGCGGTCAATTGCGCTTCCGAGGCCTTCTTATACCGGTAATAGCTCTTTTTGGAATTCCAAGTAGCCTGAACTCTATTAAAAAAATGACCGTCATTCCGGGCCGGTGGTTGTGAGAGGGTTCACTGGGAGAGCCGGAATCTGCTTTGTCCTAGAACGGAAGTTAGTTCTCGGTTTGAAGACTGTGAAAGTGTTCTAAACCTCATTTTAAGACTAGCCTACAATGATTTTAAATCGAACTGAGGTAAGTAGCATTTTCTTTTAAGACTTCAAACCCTTTCTTTTTTTTCAGAAGGCTCCTATGGTTTGAAATGGATTTGTTCATGGAGTCAAGTGCTCCGAAACCACCTCCAGCCATAATGTGAATTTTGTATCATAAAGAGTACTTGATTTTGAACCACAAAGTTCCCAACACCCTTTTGGCGATCTCGTTTTAAAAAAATTTTTGTTTGGTTTTCCCTACTGACATAGGGTTGTCACCCGCGCCTATTTACTTCACAAAAAAGGAATTATGAAAACTTTAATCATCTTAATCCTCATCATTATGACAACAATAGTAGCGACAAAGACTACCACTTACGAACTAGTAGTTTACAAGATCAAAAGCGACCACTTGGAAAACTACAACGAAATGTTGGAAACCGCCCGGGAGCATATTCGGAAGTTTCCGGGTATGCTTGAGTACCAGACCTTTCGCTCTGCGGAAAGCGGTAATGTTTTCATGGACCTAGTCAAATGGCGATCGTTAGAAGAAGCCCTAGATGCAGCGCAAAAGATAGAAAAAATGAAAGAGTTTGCCCCTTTTATGGCTGCCTTTGAAGAGATCAAATTCATGGATCATTTTGAATTATTTAACCAAGGAAGTATGGAAAAGATTGATTTGACACAACTTGACAAGACCTATTACGTGGCCAAAAATGAGCCACAACTTTTGGATGCTACTCCCTACCGCTACCTCATGATCAACGGCATGTCCGCTCCTGAAGACCCGCGGTTCACGAAAGCTGTAGAGGCCCTGTATACCGTGGCTCATAACGTTAAGTTCCTTTACGAGGCCACGGATCAAGATTTCGTTATTCCGAAAATGGAAGGTCAATGGTGGGTGGAAGGTAAGCTGCCTTTTGAACAAACCCCGCGGGAGGAATGGTACTGGAACATTGTCATCCCTATGCCCAGCTTCGTGGAAGAACAGCAGGTAGAAAAAGCCATCCAATCGGCCATCGATAAGAAAAGCTTACCCCAGGTGAGTGAAGTGGAGTTTAAAAGACTGGATGAAGGGAGGTCAGTACAAATGTTGCACATCGGCAGCTACGAGGAGGAAGGGCCTACCTTAGAAAAACTGTTCTCGTTTATTAAATCCAATGGACTGGAAGTCAATGGGTATCACCATGAGATCTACCTTTCCGATCCTCATACCACCCCGGTAGATAAATTGAAAACTATTGTCCGCTATCCCGTTAAATAAGTCAAACCCAAGTGGATCCCGATGTCCTTGGGGTCCACGCTTAAACCCCGCAAAAATGGCTGAACTACTCAAAAATCAATTCTTCCAGCCTAGTTTTATCGAAGAGCTGGGCTACCAAGTAAACAAACATTGGAACAGGTTCGATACAAAGGCCTTTCAAGCCGGTGTCTTAGACCAGCAATGGGATTCCCTAGAGCTCAAAGGCCGTATGGGGCATATTGCTGACAAATTGTTCCATCACCTGCCGGCAGAGTTCCCGGAAGCGATTGAAATACTTTCAAAAACTGCCCCGAATTTCAGCGGATTCGATGCTATGGTGTTCCCGGATTTCGTGGGCAAGTACGGCCTCGATCATTGGGAAGCCTCGATGAATGCCTTGGAACTATTCACCCAATACTCCAGCGGAGAATTTGCCATAAGGCCCTTCCTCATACGGCATCCAGGAAACACTATGAAAAAAATGCTGTCATGGTCCAAACATGAAAACCAACACGTCAGGAGACTATCGAGCGAAGGGTGCCGCCCCAGGCTGCCGTGGGCCATGGCACTGCCTCAGTTCAAGCAAGACCCTGCCCCGATCTTTCCTATCCTGGAAAACCTCAAGGCTGATCATTCAACCTATGTTAGGAAAAGTGTGGCTAACAATTTAAACGATATCAGTAAAGACAACCCTGCCACCATGCTGGCACTCTGCAAAAACTGGA
The DNA here is from genome assembly GCA_028280565.1 of Fulvivirga sp. Classification (GTDB taxonomy): domain Bacteria; phylum Bacteroidota; class Bacteroidia; order Cytophagales; family Cyclobacteriaceae; genus Fulvivirga. The sequence continues at coordinate 14,788 of JANQLQ010000101.1, read as the reverse complement.
TAAAAGGCCCGAAAGAAACTCAATGGATCATCAAGCACGGGCTAAGAAGCTTAGTTAAAAAGGGAAGCCCTTCTGCGCTGGAAATATTAGGATTTAAGCCTGTAGATATACAACTGGAAAAATTCACCCTTAGCCCTAAAAGGATCAAACTTGGTGAGAGTATCAGGCTAAAATTTGACCTGGTCAATCATTCAAAATCTTGTGCCAATGTGGTGGTCGATTATATTGTCCATTTCAAAAAAGCCAATGGAAGGAATACTCCCAAAGTGTTTAAGTTAACTTCACTGGAAATGGGCACTAACACACGTCACCGTTTCACCAGGGATCATAAGATCGTGCCTATTACAACACGAACATATTACAGTGGAGAGCAGCGCGTAGAAATACAGGTGAACGGCGAAGTATTAGGTTCAAAAGCATTCAAACTAACCGTTTAGGCTTAAAGACCATGACGCGCTTTTGTTTTCGTTCCTGATCACAATCATTAGCGGAGCTGTCTTAAAAAGCGATTACAGGGTGAGAGGGCTCATACCAGTACCTAGCTGGTCCCATCAATGCAAAAGCACTGGAAAGGAAAATGCTATGTCAGCCCCCTTTCAAATAGAAACATAATGTACGCAGAATGTAATAAATGTAACTTTTACTGCGTTATTTTAGTTGTTTACTAAAAGAAAAGAGCCATGGAAAACCAATCATTAGACAGTAAGAAAGAGATCAAGCTAAAGCGAGCCTTGATCCTGGGCAACTTTTACCAGCAGAAGGTAAAGATCATCAGCGCCATCAATCAAGGTTACGAAACTATAGTAGGCACAGTGATCGGGTTAAATAAGGACGCCGTATTAACTAAAGAAGGCCTAAAAATCCCTAAAAACTCTATCAAAATGATTTGCCATTTGTAAATCATCATAGAACATACCCATACAAAAGGCTGCCCAAACCAGGCAGCCTTTTGTATTTGAAACTATGACGGTTTTCCTCGAAAATTGTTTTTCGTCAAAAAATATCACTGACGGTCTTCTTTGAGAACTCCAATGATAATTTTATGGAACAGAAAACCTCAACTTAGAACTACAAAACCCCGCTTATACTTCTCATTTACAGGCTGGCATTACCCGAGACATCGTAAAAACCTCGACTCTATGACTATTGATCAGTTTGATGTTATCTAGGGTAGTTTTGGCGAGTAAGCTTGGTGACCCTCGGTGCATTTGCGTCTTAGTGGCCGGGCTTCGCCACCAAGGTACCAAAGCTCACAAAATCGCAAAGGGGTCTTCTTTATGATTTAATCTACCCCCATTTTTATATCGAGCTCACATAAAAATAGATACCTAATTTACCAAAGTTAAACGTTCACCTATCATTTCAAACATAAACCTCATTGCGGGGTGCCCCGACCCCGGGACACCTGGTGGTTTTTACTTGTTACTTCCTCTCCATACCTTAGTTCACTCCTCTTTTCGCAAGAAAACATTTCCGTATTTGGATTCCAATTCCAATGCCCCTGCCAAGTTCCCTGTTTCTGATCGCACCACGGTCCATTTATGGTTATTAGAAAAATCCGTACGGTTACTTTTTAAATCATAGGGAAGGTTTGAGTAGATCTCTCCAAACTTCGTTTTGGCCACGATGGCTTTCTTCTTCCCCGCCAAGGTCACATCAATACCGCCGTATTTAGCATTAGCTTCCAGGTCATTCTCTAAGCCGGTCACCTCGAGTAACCCGTATTTCGATGCCAGTACGACCTTCTGCCCCTTGGGTACTCTTATCTCTAATTTTATGTCTTTGATCACTCCTTTAGACATATATTCATACCCTTTTCTTCCATCACGGTCTAGGAATTTTTGAACTTCCGGGTCGTTCCAGTTCTCCGTGTTAAAAAAGTACTCCATACCGTCTCGTTTGATGGCAATGCGCTCGGGAAGGTTTTCAAGATCCTCGATTTCGGAATAGATATTTAAAATACCATCGGACCTCGATGACTTGATCTTAAATGCATCATCATGCTCCCCGTTGTTTAACGTGGCGGTCCCGGAGATATTTACCTGGTCGCCCTCCCACGACGTAAGTTTGATCAGTTTCGGCCATTTAAAATCAAATTTTATCACCTTGGCTTGTTGCAGATCAAAGGACTGGTCTATTTTGGCCTGGCCATATAGCATCACCTGTGCGGATAGCCCTAAAAGGATCAAGAAGTATCTCATGGTTTTTGCATTTAGAAACTCAATTTCATTTGGCTTAAACGCCCCAAGGTATCTTTGAGGCTTACTTCTTTCTCAGGTAGACATTGCCATGCGTGGAAGAAACAGACATTCCTACTCCACCACTGTTCAATTTACCATTGATCCTTTTGGCACCGTAGACTTTCATACCATTTGATGTTTCCACTTTGATGTCCAGGTCAGAATACACCTCACCCCAGGTCGTGGCTATAGAGAGATCAGCTTTTGTAGCCGTAGGTACGGCCACATCCACATCGCCGTGTACGGAAGCAATAGAGCTCGGCAGCTTTTGTGTGACCGATGTAAAGACCACCTCGATATCACCATGTACGGAGTTAGCAGATAAAGGACCGGTTACATCCGTCAATTTTATATCACCACCGTGCGTCTTCACTTCTATCTCGTTAGAGATATTCCGAGCGCGGAAATCATCGCCATGTATAGAGGAGTTAACATATTTCACCACTACCCCCTTTGGGACCTTGGCCAGGTATTTCGCGTCTGAATTCCTGGATACCTGGTAGACCACCTGGTGCCCCTTGGCTTCTTCCTTCACCGCCAAGCCAATGCCCGTGTTATCTACCAGCCCCAGCCCATTAACAGGCCTAAGCCCTTTGGCCCTTTCAGGGATCTTATAATTCCCGGTAGTCTCCAAGATCACCTCGTTCCCGTCATAACCTTGTACCTCCACTTCCATTAGCTCTTTGAATTCAATGATGCCACTACTCATCGCTATTTTATGCTGGGCATCGGCAGTCATCATCCCGATGGCCATGCATAGTAATAATCCTAGTGTTTTGATTCGATTTTTCATCTCCTTAATGTTTCGTTATTATCCTATTTATTTTGAGTGTTGTTCCATTTATATGATGCATTCATGATAGTTTAAATACTGCCATATGGGCTTCATCTTTTACAGCCTCCAAGGTGCTCTTATCACGAATGATCCTTTCTAATTTTTCTAACGCTCGCCTTTCTTTGAGCTCGACCATTAAATTGATCAGGGCGATCTGAACTAGGGCTTCCTTTTGCATTTCCAGGGCCTGGACCAGTGCATTTACCACGCCAGGTTGGTCGCTGAATTGTGATAGGGCTTGTACAGCGGCCAAACGAACGTTGACATTTTCATCTTCATTCATGGTTTTGATCAATACCCTGATGATCTCGGCATCCGCATTTTCTGACTCATAAGCGGCATTTATACCATAAAGCCTTGTACTGGCAGAAGTTTTATTCTGAAGTGAAGAGAGGACCAGTTCTTTAGTCTGTTCCAGCTCCACTTTGAGCTGGGCCAGTTCTTTGTTACGGGCATCTTGTTGCACCACCCATCTCCCGGCAAAAAAGCTTACAGCTAATAAAGCCACCGCGGCGGCCACCTTCCACGATACCGTCCACCCGATCACCGTTACCTTATCGCTTTCTATCGCTTTTTCAACCTGCTCTAATTCCTTTTCGATCTCCAACAGGAAGTCATCCCGGAGTGTACTGTCGGGCTCCAGGTCAGCACTGGAACTCATAAGACCGGAAAGCTCTTTTAGCTGCTGGTAGGCTAACGCTACCTCCTCACTTTTAGCCAGCTGCTTTTTCACAAATTCTTCCAACTCGGCTGGCAGGTTGCCATCAATATAATCGATCAACAGTTCTTTCATTTTAGCATCCATAACTAGATCTTTTCTAATTCCAAGTATGTTTCCCTAAGCTTGTGCATAGCACGATGCACTTTTACCTTTATATTGGCTACAGATGTGTCCATAATTTTTGCCACCTCTTCGTATTTCATTTGCTGAAACCGGGTCAATATCAGTATTTCACGTTGTGCAGGGGTCAGGCGGAAAAGCGAGATGTATAAGAGTTTTTCTCTTTCGTCTTGTACCATTTTCTCATCTACTCGCGCTAGGTACGTTTTTACCTGTTCCACATCTGCCAGGTCAGCGCCCAATACCTTGTTCTTCCTGGCATGATCCGCATATACATTACGCGCTATTTGGTACATCCAAGATTTAAATGCCTTGGTCTCATTATACGTCTTACGGTATTTGATCATCCTTAAAAAAACATTTTGTACCAGGTCATGGCCGAGATCCCTGTCAAAAGTGATCTTTACGAAGAAGTTATAAAGCTGCTTATGGTACCGGTCAAACAGGTCGCTGGTCTTTCTTAGGTCCCCTTGCTTCACCTGCTGCATAAGCGTTTCATCTGTTACGGCCATGAATTAAAATTCTTGATTTTATTTGTTTCAACCCTGGATACTCCCAATCAAAAAAATGGTTACAGTATTATTTTAAATGAATGGATCAAAAAGTAAGCTTTTAAGTCCATGTAATCAATGGCTTTGCAAGCGACTAAATAAATTTATTGCCTGCTAATAGACTTCGAACATTTATACCTGCTCGTTCCAAACATTTTATGGTCATGTGTCCTTATGGCACAGGAAGTTAAAACCCATTACAGGATGTTGCCTTGTCCTTTTTGCCACTATCCGTAAGATTTTTAGCATAAAATAGTGCGGATTGGAATCCACTGCCCCTCGAAAATCGTAAACATTAGTACCTTAGCTTAAAGAAAAATGGATTTCAATATTGGTATGCAGAATACCCGAATCATTCCTTATTTACTCCTTTTTCTCCCCGTTGATTTCAGAAAATTCTTTTTTTAATTCAATGAATCCATTTAAAAGCTTTTGGCCTTTTTCTTTTTTAGAATTAGATTGGAACAAATTTTGTAAGATCACCATTAGAAAACATTTTTATCGTTTATGAGGCTTATTCTACTGTGCATTTCTTTGTGCTTAGTGGTATTCACAAGTACCGCACAAAAAAAGATATTGAAACAAGCGGCTAAACTGGAAAAGGCAGGACTTTACCAGGATGCCTCTGAGAGGTACATGGATGCACTCTATAAAAATAGCACCAGCCTGCCAGGTCGTGACGGGCTAAGACGTACCGGTCAAAAAATACTGGACGACATGCTTGCAGACTACTTTAAGGCCCGGAATACTGGTGAGCTACAAAAAGCTTTAAAAGCTTATGAAGATGCGGAATTTTACAAGGAACGCATTAGCTATTTTAAAGTTGAGCTTAACATACCCGACTATTATGAAAGAGACTACCAGCAGGACCGGGAAGACCTGCTCGGGGGCTGGTACGATGAGGCCCAGCAAGCCTCAGCCGAAGGAAGATTTGATGCGGCCAAAAGCTTATACACCCAGATACTTTCCGTTGACCCGGACTATAAAGATGCGCTGGAGTTGAGAGACGCTACAAGCACCGCCCCTTACTTTAGAAAAGGGGTAGAAGCTTTCGAAAGTGCTAACTATAAGTTAGCGTGGCAACAATTCAAAGAAATAAGACGGGATGATGCTAATTACAACGCTGTAAAAAACTACCAGCAAAAGATCATCGAGGAACTTCGCCTGACCATGTCGATCTTACCGGCACAAACCAATTTTCATAAATCAGAATGGAAGCTTCGTTCCAACATCATCGCGCAGGTAAGCCAGCTCAAGAGTCCCTTCATAAAGTTGGTAGACCGTGAAAACCTGGATTTGATCATTGAAGAACAAAAGCTGGGATTGACAGGGTTTGTAGATGAAAAAACAGCTGCGCGCGTAGGGCAGATCGTAGGAGCACAATCCGTATTGGTCACAAAAGTGGTCAATTATAACTACTCGAAAGGCAACCTAGTGGAAACTGAAAAAGTGGCCTATAGCGGCAACTCCGGGTTTACCAGTGATATATCCCGCTTCAGACCCGTAAAATACCAAGAATTCTCTCAATCCAGCACCATGCAGGTCTCTGTACAGTACCAACTGATCTCTTCGGAAACCTCGGAAGTATTGGCCGCCGATGTGATCCATGAAGAGCTTTCCGATGAAATGGTCTATGCCGAATATCGAGGTGACTATAACAAGCTGTATCCTGCTAAAGGAGAGTTGATCTACCGGACAGGTAAAGAACGGCAAGATTTCTTAGCCCTGTTCGGCTCAAAACGGGAAGTTGCTTCCAAAAAGGACCTCGATTTCAAAATACAAACCCTTGTGGCCACAAAAATGGCCAGTTCATTGAATGAATTTTTAATGAATAGATATTAAAACATGGTACGTTCTACCCTTCTTTTTTGTGCATTAATAGCTGTTTTTGCTGCCTGTAAATCTACCCCACCCCAAACCACGGGGGTGCCAAGCCAGCCATCTGCCCCAGACAGGTCCAGTCAAAAGCCTGGGTGGTTGTTGCAAAAACCCCAGTCGAGCCTGTATTATCAAGGTATCGGTAACGCTAGTATGTCTGACCCGGATTACATACAAACGGCGCGTAACGAAGCACTGGATGACCTGGCCGCAGAGATAAGTGTAACCATCTCTTCGTCTTCCCTACTCTATCAATTAGACCTCGGCGACCGATTCCGTGAAGAATACCAAAACGCCATCAAAGCAGACGTAGACCAGCAGCTTGAAGGCCACGAGTTGGTAGACAGTTGGCAAGACGGGCAAATGTACTGGGCATACTATCGCCTGTCAAAATCTGATCACCAGCAACGCCTCGAAAGAGAGAAAAACACCGCGTTAGAAAAAGGTCTCGACTTTTATGGCAGGGCCTTGAACAGCAGTAGCCGCCAAGAGTACGGGTTGGCAATCTCTTACTTCACCCAGTCTCTTGCTGCCATTGAAAACTACTTAGGTGAAGATACCAAGGTAACCTACAACGGCAACAGCATACTCCTCGCCAATGAAGCTTACGCCGGGTTAAAAAATACGATCAACGGCATACGCTTTGAAGGGCCAGGTAAGGTCTTGCTTAACCGCAGGTCCTTGGCACAAGACAACCTGGAAATAGCCGTAAGGTACGAAAATGCTCCTGTGAAAAACCTACCTATACGGCTCTCAGGTTCGGCGATCGGCACCCGCGAAAAGACCAAAACCAGTGGGAGTAATGGCAGCCTGCTCATCAGCCATAAAGAGCTAGAAGCGGGAGATCGATCCTTCATGATCGAAGCCAATATAGAAAGACTGAACTCTACCCGCTCCGAGCTCCTGGCGGCTATTATGAAACAACTACCGGCGCCCAAAAAAGAAGTATTGGTGGAGACAAAAACCTTGACCCTATATATCTCTTCTGCAGAGAATAATTTAGGTAAGCCATTGCCCAAAGGGCTCCTTAACTCCATGCTCGTGGGAGCTTTGGGCCAGCAGGGAGCGGTCTTCACAGATGATGAAAAAGAAGCCGATCTTTTGATGAAAGTAACAGCGGACACCCGCGAAGGCTCGGAACTGTCAGGGCTGTTCACCTCCTTTCTTGACATCACCGTGCAGGTAGTGGACAAGTCCACAAACAAAGAAATATACGCTGATGCCATTTATGATCTAAAAGGCATCCAGCTTTCGTATGAAAAAGCCGGGCTAAAAGCTTACCAAGATGCCCGGGAGAAGATAGAAAAGGAGTTAGCCCCAAACATTTGGAAAAACTTGTATTAATGTATGTAGAACCTTAATTTTTAGAACTATGAATAGAACAATGTATTATGTCATGGCTGCTATGGTAGCAGTAATGGCCTATGGGTGTAAAAGTTCAAAGGTAGCGAAGCAGCCTACCCCACCGGATGAAACAGAAGTGGTGATCCCATGCTCTGGCAGCGAATTTTTTACTAGCAACAAAGCCTTTAGGGCAAATTCCATCGGGGAAAGTTCTGATCAAGTCACCGCTAAGAAAAAATCACTTAGCAACGCACGAGCAGAGCTAGCCGCAGCCATCCAAACCACCGTAAAGGCCGTAACGGACAACTATGTCAACTCGAGAGAGTTCAACAACCGGGAGGAAATAGAAGAGCGTTTCGAGAGCTTGAACCGTGAAGTGGTGAACCAGGAGCTTTCAGGCACAAAGGTGATCTGCGAGAAAAATACGCGCACAAGCGAAGGACGTTACAAAAGCTACATTGCCATCGAGCTTTCTGCCGATAAATTGGTGACAGCTTACAACGAAAGGCTTTCAAAAGATGATCGCCTGAAAATTGATTACGACTACGAGAAGTTTAAGAAAACTTTCGAAGAGGAGATGGAAAAAATGGGGAACTGATCAACCCTCGTTTATAGAATACAGGCCTGCAAAACATCCCGGCATAAATAGGTCGCCCGGATCAGCAGGCCACCCAAAGGTCGTAAAAAGGCCCATTCGTACATGATACGATGGGCCTTTTTTATTCTCTCTTTTATACTTACCACGATTCGCACCAGGGTAAATACCCATTCCATACTTTTGTTTCTTCGTCATCGAGAATGGGCCCATTTTGGAAAAAATGCTAGAAGTTGAGAAGCATAACCCAACTCTTTTTTTCGGCCCAGAAAACCAACCGTTAAAAAAAGATCGTCATTCCGGGCAGACGGTGAGGATGCAGGCTTGTGAAAAAGCTGGAACCTGCCGTGCTAGTGTATAAACACGATCCGATCCCTTAAACTGGTCCGTGTTTATAACGCGGACCCATGGAGTAATACAGGACGCTTATGCCAGCATTTGTAATACGGGTATCCAACGAACACCCTGATCAAGAAGAAGAACCTCCTTACCACCACTCGTTACGACCAGTAAAATTTATAGCTTAAAACCCAAACTGGTCAGTGTTTATAACGCGGACCCATGGAGTAATACAGGACGCTCATGCTAGCATTTGTAATGCGGGTATCCAACGAACACTGTGATCAAGAAGAAGAACTTCCTTACCACCACTCGTCATGACCACTAAAATTTATCGTTTCGGACTTTGTTTCAATATCCTTACCCACGAAACTAAAATTTGCAAATAAGTAAACCTGCCCGATTTCATTCATCAAAATTGATCCGATCACTGGTACCAAGTTAAGGCTTAAATGACGTATCGGCTACAGGATGAGTAAGGTTTGAGGTATTGGAAGGTTCTCGATCAGTAGGCAATAGGCAAAAAAATATAGGGCTGCCGATTGCCCTTTGCCAACTTCCGACCTTAAGAACGGGGTTGGTAAAAATAGCTAACCTTCCTATTACACTTAACCCAACACTAGCTCATTGGTTATAAGCGAGTTATATCAAGATGTGATAGGTTTAGATACTGCTTAACGGTTAATTTTTTACCCTACAGGGAACATTTGACTGTTTAATTTGTTTAAACATGGTGTTTTTTTAACCTCATTCAAACGTTTTCGGTTAAAATCACACATCAATTGGTTAAAATTTAACCTATCTCTACTTTTGTTTATTATAGCTACTCTTCCTTAATTGCCTTTCGAAAAAAAATTAAATTCTGATTTTTAATTATTTAACAGAAGATTATTATGAATAAAGTTTTAATTGCAGAATTTTATTCCAATTATTTGTTGGGGTTTGCTTCTGCTTCGGAACTCGCCGAGGTAACAGAAGCACTAGCAACAGAAGAGGCGGCTGCGGTAGCCAATACTCTTTTGACAGCCAATAACGTTTGGATGATGCTCTGCACTGCATTAGTATTTATTATGCACTTGGGCTTTGCCGGTGTCGAAGCAGGGTTTGGCCAGGCCAAAAACACGGTCAACATACTTTTTAAGAATACCCTTACCCCCGTTATCGGGATCATTACGTATTTCGTCTTAGGATTTAACTTAATGTATCCTGGTTTTGCAGAAGGCGAAGGCTACGAATGGTTTGGGTTTGCCGGCTGGTTTCTTTCCTTGCCAGAAGGAGGGACCACCGTAGATTATGCCGGGGGTGGATATACCTATTGGACTGACTTCCTCTTCCAAGCTATGTTTGCCGCCACGGCTGCTACGATCGTTTCCGGGGCTGTAGCGGAAAGAATAAAGATCACTTCATACCTTATTTTCACCTTGATCTTTGTAGGATTTGTATATCCTCTCATCGGCAGTTGGAAATGGGGGTATGGATTCCTTGACGATATGGGTTTTCACGACTTCGCTGGTTCTACGCTGGTACATTCTGTCGGAGGCTGGGGAGCCCTGGCCGGTATCATGGTGTTAGGGCCTCGTATTGGGAAATATGTAGATGGTAAAGTGATCGATAAACCAGGTTCGAGCGTTCCGCTGGCCGTAATAGGTGTATTTCTACTTTGGCTAGGATGGTTTGGATTTAATGGGGGTTCAGTACTGTCAGCAGACCCGGGGGCGACCTCCTTTGTACTGGTCACCACCTCGCTGGCAGCTTGTACCGGTGCCCTGGGAGGCTTTATCACGGGTTATATTGTATTTAAACGACTGGATCTTGGCATGGTGTTGAATGGCTTATTGGCCGGCCTGGTAGGTATCACCGCAGGTGCCGATGTGATCTCCCCGGGGTGGGCACTGTTAGTAGGCTTGGTAGCGGGCGTACTGGTTGTACTCTCTGCCGTTACCTTAGACAGGCTTAAGCTGGATGATGTAGTCGGGGCGGTGTCTGTTCACTTGACCTGTGGCGTTTGGGGTACTTTGGCGGTAGGCCTGTTTTCTTCCAATGCCGAACATTCCTTCGTGACCCAGCTAAAAGGTGTGGCCATCTGCGGGGCCGTAGCTTTTGTATCTGCTTATTTGATCTTTATTATCATGGACAAGATCACGGGAATACGCGTATCTGCCGAGCATGAAGAAGCCGGTATGGATAGTCATGAGCACGGTATACGAGGATATACCATCGTCTATGACGAATAAAAAAACAAAAGCCCGGCTTGGAACAGATTGGACCCCTGGCCAAGCCTAGGCTTTCCACAATTAAATTATCATTTAACTGCAACTTAAATTTAAAATGAAAAACAGATACTTGCTGTCATTTATGGCATTTTTCTTATGCATTAGCCCATTATTTTCGCAGGATGAAGAAGATTCATCGCCTGTCACCATCTCCGGTTCTATTGATGCCTACTTTAGGGCTAATTTAGGCGCGCCGAATAAAGTCAACCCAGCCGCCCCCGGCACATCGTTTGCTAACCGCCCGGGCTTTGCACTGGGTATGGCCAACTTGGTGATCGCGAAAGAAGGAGAAAAAGCAGGATTTGTCGCTGACCTAGTCTTTGGCCCACGTGGTGAAGATGCCGTATTTGGATCCCCCCTGAATATACTGCTAAACGATGTGCAAGGTGGTAGTGCACAGATCGTAAACCAGTTGTATGCGTACTGGAATGCCAGTGACGTGGTGACCTTCACATTGGGTAACTTTAACACTTTCCTGGGATACGAGGTAATATCACCAGCTTCCAACTTCAACTATTCAACATCTTATATGTTTAGTTACGGGCCTTTTTCGCATACGGGCCTTAAAGCTGACTTTGCCTTATCCGATGATGTTTCTGCCATGCTGGCCATTATGAATCCCACTGACATGACCGAGTTTAACCTCGCCGGGTCGTACACTTTCGGGGCACAGCTCGGTTTTAAAGGGGTGTACCTGAATTTCTTGTACGGTGACCAAGACGGTACTCTTGACGACGACTTTGCATTAGGTACTGAAGATACTTCTGCCGGCAACACTTTCCAAGCCGATCTTACCGCGGGCTGGGACCTATCGGAAACTCTTTATCTCGGGGTAAACGCAACGTACAATACTACCGGGGCTGGTGAATTCTTCGATGGCACCTCTATACAAGATGCAGATGGCGATGGCGCCGGTTTTTATGGAGTAGCCGGTTACTTACAGCTAGCTACCTCCGATGTTTTTGCCATTGGCACGAGGATAGAATATTTCAGTGTATTCAACAATGGCCTGGGTGTCATAGGCTTGGATACCGACGGGGATGGAAATGTTATTGACGTCACACTTACAGGTCAGTACAAAGTGGGCGACCTCACGATCATCCCGGAATTTCGCCTGGACAGTGCGTCTGAAGACACTTTTCCGGATAATGATTCCCCGCAAACTCCAAGTACTACGAGTTTATCCTCTTTTGTATTGGCCGCGGTGTACTCGTTTTAAAAATATCGTTCTATGCGATTTGGTTTGTTGATTTTGACCGTTTTCATCCATATTTTCTCCCAGGAGGGAGTAAAATATCAATACGATGAAAACGGTCATATCCTTTTCTTGGAAGTAGTAGAAACCAGCTTGAGCCACGAGGTATTGCTGGAAAATGCCGCAGATCTCATGGCTCTCCAAAAAGAAAATACCGGGAAACAGTCGCACTTTGAGAAAAAGATAACCTTTAAGCTTTACAGGAAGCGACTGGGACAGTCTCCTCATGGAGAGGTGTCCTGCTCTTTGGAATTGGAAGTCAGGGAAAACCGGTACCGGTATATTATCAAGGAATTTAAATTCCAACCCTTAAGCCGTGACCGATATGGACGGTACACTCAAAAAAAAGAGGAGCCGGTAGGGGTAGAAGAGTACCTTCAAAAGCCCAACAAGGTATGGGCCGGGCATAAAAAAACCATATTAGAGAAAATAACCCGGGTGGTAGAAGATGTCAAACTCCGTATGAATGCAAATCCTACGGAAGAAAACCATGAGGTTACTATCAAAATTGACGAAGAATGGTAAAAATGAATAGCTATTAATGTTGTTATAGTAATTTTTATAACCTTAAATACATATCAATGATAAAAAATCACAGGTATGAGGGTATTTTTTAACCCATTTTCTATTTTTGTATAGATCTTAACTGTGAAAAGTAGGTAGATTTCTAAATAAACTTAAATTATGGCGAAGACTAAACTTGAATACATCTGGCTGGATGGTTACAAACCCACCCAGAGTTTAAGGAGTAAAACAAAGATTGTTTCAGATTTTGACGGCACGTTAGGGGCATGCCCTATGTGGTCATTTGACGGGAGCTCCACCGAGCAGGCTGACGGCAGCTCATCAGATTGCTTGCTAAAGCCCGTGGCAATTTTCCCGGACCCTGCTCGAAAAAATGCTTTCTTAGTAATGACAGAGGTTCTTAGTGCTGATGGCACTCCGCATGAATCTAATGCACGAGCCACGATTGATGATGAGGATGATGATTTCTGGTTTGGCTTTGAGCAAGAGTACTTCCTGTGGGATACTGAAACCAATCGACCGCTCGGGTTCCCTGCCAATGGTTACCCGGCACCCCAAGGGCCATACTACTGCGGCGTAGGAGCTAGCAACGCTTACGGCAGAGAAATCACAGAAGAACATTTAGATCTTTGCTTAGAAGCTGGGATCAATGTAGAAGGGATCAACGCCGAAGTGGCTGCAGGGCAGTGGGAATTCCAAATCTTTGCCAAAGGCGCAAAATCTGCGGGAGACCAAATATGGGTAGCCCGTTATATTATGGAAAGAACAGCAGAAAAATACGGCTTAGCTATTAACTGGCACCCGAAACCTATGAAAGGAGATTGGAATGGCTCCGGGATGCATGCAAACTTCTCTAACAGCATATTGAGAGAAGCCGGCGATAAAGCCACTTACGATACTATCTGCTCTAGCTTTGAGCCCTATGTGAAAGAACACATCGCAGTATATGGAGCAGACAATGACCAACGCCTTACCGGTGCCCACGAGACGCAATCTATTGATAAATTCAGCTTCGGCGTATCAGATAGAGGAGCTTCTATCCGTATTCCTATTGCTACCGTAGAAAACGGCTGGAAAGGATGGCTGGAAGATAGGCGTCCTGCATCTAATGGAGATCCTTATAAAGTGGCGGCACGTATCATCAAAACGGTGAAGACGGCCGCTGTTGTCGCATAAATAACTTACCTAAACCGAAACTTGAAAAAAGTGGAAAAAGCCATTCCCTGTCACGGGAATGGCTTTTCTATTTTATGTTATCCAGGGTTTCCTTGAAATTATTTTTCGCCAAAAACACTACTAACGGTCTTCTTCGAGTACTCCAGTAGCAATTTTATGGAACAGGACACCTCAAAATTGACCAATTATTCAAAATATTAAAGTTTGTTTATCGACCTTGAGTCAATCGCGTTAAGAATTTTAGCAGTGCGCTACATGGAGTAGATCATATTGTTTTGAGCGTAGCGAGTTTGTGATCCTAGGGCATCATTGAAAATTCAAGTGGCGTATGGAGGGGGGAAACCCAGGAACAGGCGGCACATTTGAGGCTTGTGGGCAAGCGGCCTATAGCGGCTGGATAGCGCGTTTTGCGAGGAAAATGGGCTTTGTTGCTGGCGCCCTTTTCTTTTGTTTCGTTTTCTTTTGGGGCGCGCAAAAGAAAATGAAAACCGGGCTGAGAACCACAAAATCACGCGTATACCGCTCATTGAGAGGCTGACACTACCCGAAATATTGTAAAAATGTAGCCTTACTTGTTAAAATTAAACGTTCTGCCATCAAAGCTAATTTTCAAAGGCGCACTTTTATAGGATTATGAGTCACAAACGAGAATGCCCGGATTACAAATCCTATTGCCTCGATAAGTACGCATTACGCTACGCTAAATGCGCACTAGGTGATGATAGGGCATCATTGAAAATTCAAGAGGCGTATGGAGGGGAGACATCCAGGAACAGCGCGGCACATTTGAGGCTTGTGGGGAAGCGGCCTATAGGGGTTGGACAGTGCGTTTTGCGCGGAAAATGGGCTTTGTTCCTGGCGCCCTTTTCTTTTGTTTCGTTTTCTTTTGGGCGCGCAAAAGAAAATGAAAACCGGACTTATAACCTCAAAACCCCG
>JANQLQ010000003.1 GCA_028280565.1 Fulvivirga sp. | reverse complement strand
GTACACTTAAAACAAAGGTTCACGTTCAACGACACACCAGATTCCTGCTCTCGCGCATCGCTCACCCTGCAAGGCTGGCAGGAATGACGATAAAGAAGGTTTTTTTCGTTTTTGAAGAGAATATCCAACGGGATCCCTTATTTTTAAATCCCTGTCTATCAAATAATTGAATGTGATAACGTAGAACTAGCTTGAATTATAGCGACTTCCAAAGGAAGCATTATGATAAAGTTGGGTTAGGACGCTCCAGTATAATACAAATTCAAGCAGGTTAGGCCAATACACCCATTGGTGAGAGATTGGGTACAAGGCTCACAAAAAAAACTTAACAACCCGTGCCCAGTTTTTTTCCAGGTCATTATTTTGTTGGTTTCCTCTTCCCGATCTTCAATGTTTGATTGCAGTTTCTTAATTTGACACGCAGGAAGGATAGGATCAAATCAATCCCGGCCTATTTACTAAAATACTGTTACTCACCCATGCCTAAACGTTCAAAAATTCCTCTTCTCCAATTTCTTCTTTTTCTTGTCATTAACCTACCTGGAGCCTCCCAAGAAAAAAAACCACGCGAGGCAGATAGATACCTGGAAATCCTGGAAAATGCGAAAGATTCTCTTTATAACCAGGTCCTTACAGTATTCGATAAATATATTGAAGAAGCCCCAGGTGATGTAAGCGTTAAAATAGAACGGTGTAAATTGATAGGGAAAGCAATGTACGACACGTACGAAGATTACAATCCCAATGAAGAGGAGTATAGTCATTGTGTTCGGTCGTTGGTGGAGGAATTTCCGGCTCACCACGAAGTCTTATTGTACTGGTTAGACAATACCTGGGGAGATTCGGCCATAGCGATTGGAAATCAAATTTTGAATATAAATCGTTCCGATCCGGGCTCATGGAAGGATAGTGAACTCTCAAAGGTTTATCAAAAACTAGCCAGGCAATACCAATATTCAGGGACAGCAGAACAGGTGATAGAACATGCCGAGTTGGCACAACTGCTGGATGATTCAATTGACCTGACCTATTTAATGGCCCAGCAGTACCTGGATAAGAACCAATACCAAAAAGCAAAGACCCTGCTGCTTAGTAAAGTCGACTCTACGGATGATGGGCATTTGTTAAAAGACAAGGCCAATTTACTCTTGGAGATCGGTATGGATAAAGATGCTTTATTGCTTTTTAAGTATGCTCAAAAAGATAGTTCGGTCTACCTGGACCATGGCAAAATTGCCCAGGCATTGATTAAAAATGAACATTTTGGCGAAGCAAGGACCTATTTATTAGAAGATTTAAATAGTTCTTATTTTAAGACGACGGCCTTACATAGCCTTTTTCTTTTCGATTACGACCACAGTCCAAAAGATTCAGTTCTCAATACTTATAAAAAACTCATTGCCGATGACTTTCATAATGACACCTTTGGAAAGTATCGATTTATGATGATTTTCAAAACACCTTTCCAAGCTTGGAAATTGAATGATGCGTTAAAATTGATCTTCTTTTTGCTACTCATGATTATCCTGGTAATAATCCCGTATGCCTGGATCCTCCCCATTCATTTTATTTCCCAACGATTTGCAATTATCAACCCTTCACCGGCGCTACAAGCGTCCAAATGGAGTTTGACGGATTTTTGGATTATCTCATCGTTCGTCATGATTATTGAAGTGTTAGCTTGGATCGTATTTGATTACCAGGATATGCTCGCTTCTTTTTTTAGTGATGTCTATTCTGAACCTGGGAATATAATCAGTCTTAACCAGGCAAACTATGCACTATTCTATTTCAGCTTGATTATGGTATTGACACTTGGGTATTTAAAAAGATCCGATTACCGTTTTCTTACCTCTTCAAATTGGAAAATAGGCAAGAGTATTGGCTTGGCCATACTGCTCTCATTTTTACTGAGGGCAGTCTATTTTAATTTGGCCAGGAAAGGGATATTGCCAGGATTTG
Organism: Fulvivirga sp.; assembly: GCA_028280565.1. Lineage (GTDB taxonomy): Bacteria > Bacteroidota > Bacteroidia > Cytophagales > Cyclobacteriaceae > Fulvivirga. The sequence continues at coordinate 40,016 of JANQLQ010000003.1, read as the reverse complement.
AAGCATCCATGATGGGCAGTGTCGTTGACAGCCTAAAGTCAATCAACCAATACTATAATCCATTGCTGACGTTCTTGTTTGCAGTTATCATTGTGCCATTTTATGAAGAGTATATCTTTAGGGGCATCATACTGAATAGTATGGATAGAAGGATAAAGTTTATTGCCGCTAACATTATCCAATCTATTTTCTTCGCTCTTCTTCATGATAATCTATCACTTTTCCCATTTTATTTTTTATTTGGGTTGATCACTGGATTCTTGGTCAAAAAAAGTAATAGCCTGTTACCCGCTGTTGTTTTTCATTCAACAAACAATTTGTTTGCTTTTATTGCGATAATGCGAATGTAAGAGTATAATGTCCTGCATTTGAGGCGTGATACGACGTTTCTCTATTACCGAGGGACACAGTTTACTGGGATAAGGCACTCATAGTGGCTTTCCCTCATGAGTTAGGAATTACCATGCTATACATTGAGGCATGCAGATAATCAACTAATCAATTGATCAAAGTCATAAATTCTATTTGATTTACCTCACTATTTTTACCAGGTCTATTTGTTTCGAAGAACAAACGAGAACGGTTTTAATTCAAAATGACCCACTCCAACCTCCATAACTTTATCATTAAGACTTCAAGTTATATACTGATATTTATCCTCGTAATCCTAAGTTGTAAGGAAGAAGAAGTTGGAATATCGAAATATCCCAAATACTTAGTAGTAGATGAAGTTGATATTACAAATCTAGCGGTTAATTCCACGATCCATTTTAATGCCCAGGTGTTAGACAATGATTCAGTTCCGTTCAATGGTGTTATCAAATTGTTTGTAACCATTGAACGACCTGGTAAACCAGGTCATGCGATCATTGACACCAATGCAGACGGCCATGCAACAATACCGGTTGAGATTGGCCCGGTAGTGGAAAGGATACTTGTCAAAATAGAATCTCCGAATTTAACCGCTTCCCCGGTTTACAGGTATTTAGAGCCGATTCCAGCTGCTCCTTCGAGGCTTGAAGTTGTTTTTGGGGGTGACCAGGAAGGCCCAGCCGGAGAGTTGTCAGGGGAATTTGAAATTGGCGTATTTGACGAGTTTGGAAATGGGATACCGGGGGTTCAAGTCAATTTTAGTTCAGGGCATGCCACGTTAAGAGAACCTTTCGTGGTCACTAATTTCAAGGGCATAGCCAGCAATCGGTTTAATTTCCGAAGCGATTCGGTATTAAACATAATTGAAGCCAGTGCCGCGGGTATATCCACTGAAATCAGGGCCTACAGTTTAATCAACCCCAGTTTGACTTTCGAAAATAATAATGGCCATATCGCCTTGAATTGGGTAGCAAGCGTCTCGGACAATTTTGAGGCTTTTAAGATTTTGCGTTCAAAACGATACGAATATAACTATTCGGAAATTGCTGTTATTAATGATCAAAACGTTACCTCGTATACAGATACCGTTGGAAATATAGGGGCGCTTTATACTTATAAAGTAAGAGTAGTAGGTAGGGCAAACCATGTGGAAAGTAACCTGGCAGATGCTTACTTTGGGAAGTTTAAAGAGTACAATGGCTTGAAAGACATTTTGTGGAGTGAAGCTGACCAGGTCTTCTATTATGTGATTTCAAATAAGATCTATTCCGTTTCCCCTGCAATCAATGCTCCATTGGATAGTATCACATTAGATCACCCCGTTAGCGCCATAACACTATCTTTAGACAATAATTTCATTTACTCAGATTTTCATGGGAACGTACATTTTTTGAATAGTGCTGGGGCGATATTAAGGTCCGTTAATATACAAAACCTGCTCAACAACACCTATGCTCGCCATGTTTACCAGGCACAAAACGGGAAGGTGTTTGCCACTACCTATCAAGGCTATTTAACCGTTATTGATCCTGCTGATGATTATGCCGCAACGAGGGCAGGTTATTACCATTCTGGCTACTTTATAGGTGATGCTGCTGATGCCTTGTATTTGGGTGAATTTAACCGGACTCCAAATTCCATATACAAATTGAATGTGGAAGATCACTCGCTAATCATCGAAGATCAGCATGGAGCCGTTGGGGGTGTATTCAATGCAGAATTGAATAATGACAAATCCAACATTTATACCACGACCGGTCAGATCCTGGATGCCCATACTTTGAAACAAGCGGGGCTTATTAATCCCGGGGTCGACCTGGAATTGACCGATGATAAATGTTTCATACTCAGGGGCTGGAACAGGGATACGGAGGTACTTATCTATGATCAATCAAGTCAAACATTAATAGATTTGATCGCTACGGATATCGAAGGTCCGGTGCAAATAAAACTGGGTGAACTGGAGGATTACACTTACATGGCTGTGGTATCAAAAACGTCATATCCCTGGCCTGCCTCCACAAAAGTGTTTATGCTAAACTATTAATTGAATGAAATCCAAATTATACCTCCTGATATTCTTGGTACTCGTTCAAATTAGCTGTGAAGATGATGTGCGGCATATTCAACCCACAGCAGAAGTGATCAATGTATTCCAGTTTGCTGAACAAAGAGGCTATGTAGGTGAATTTTTAGCACAACCGATAGTTTTACAAGTCACTACCTTGAGAGATGCAATACCTGTAGTGGGAGCCCAAGTAAAGCTTGACGTAGTTGAGGGCAGTGTGGATTTTGAGGAGAATGAATTTTTGACAGATGTCAATGGATTAGTACTCATTCGTTTAAAGCCATTAAGTTCTACTAACATTGTATTAAACGCTTCCGTGGTCGATACCGATATCAATCGTACGATCAATGTACAGGTTTCTGAAGGTCGAAACTCAAAAATCACGATAATAGGAGGTAATGCGCAATATGGTCTCCCGGGGGATCTGCTGTCGGAATGTTTGCAAATAAGAGTTACGGACGATTTTGACAAGCCTTCTAAAAACGCGGCTGCCGTTTTTAAGTTAGTAGAAGGGGATGGGAAGTTTGAAAATGAACAAAATGAGATCATTGTTCCCACCGATGAAGACGGGTATGCCTGTGCCAGTTTTACGATGGGTTCCTCCTCCAATATCAATGCTATCGAGGTGACTGTTGATGGGGATACCACGGTTCTTTTTTCACAATTTACGCTGCTAGAGCCCGTCATTACAGCGCTTACCACTGTAAATGACCAGGTAACCATAACATGGACGGAAAACCTTAATTATGATTTCAATAAGTATGTGATAACACGACATACAGGAACTTGGGGCGACTGGGATGTTATTGCAGAAATTACCGATGAAAATATTACCAGCTACTTAGACAATACGGCATTGTATAATTTGACCTATGACTATAAGGTTGCTGTAATGTTGAATGAAGAAATTAACCTAGAAAGTGAAGCGAGATCGATCGGCGTAGGTTCATTTATTCACCTGGATGATGGAGTGGGAGACTTTGTGATTTCTACCCCCCGTAATGCCCTGTACGTTTCTATGCCTGGCATGAATCATATCAATGCTTATGACTTAGAGAGTTTGGAATTGATCCGAACACTGGTGATACCCAGCGAACCCCTGGGGTTAGAAATAGATGAACGAAACAACCAATTGTTTGTCGCTTTATCCGGGTCAGGAGAAGTAGCCGTCATAGACCTTGATACCTTTGACTATTCTAAAATAAATGTATTTGATGCGCTGGGCAGTCACAGGATCACTCAACTACAACTGGGGAACAATGATAACTTTTTATTTGGTGTGGGACATACAGGTTCGGGTTCGTTGACTTATTTAATTCGTATCAACTTAGATGACCATAGTGTGATCCGCTTCCATAATCAAGTAACCCGTGACGTGCCGGACATTGCTTTGTCAGACGACAATATTTTTGTCAATAATGGAGAAGATCATCTTTTATTCAAACTGGATTATAATACAGGCGCCAGGATCGATGTCATTGGATCATTAAGAGACTTGGAAGGGTTCCATAAAAAGGCAGTACTACAGGATCAAGAACATTTAGTACTTGGAAGCGGACAGATCATTGCCATTGACGGGTTCCAGTTAGCTACAGATTTATTCACTCGCGGTATCCCATTTATACCTGCGACGAGTCACGACTATTTTTATTATTTAACATTTGATCGCATTAAAAAAATTGATTCCGATACCTATGAACTTATTGATGAAATTGAGATTGGGGCTAACCTAAGGTATACACGATCGATATTGAGGCGTGAATTTGAAGTTCATGGAAATGAAGATTACTTCGTGATCCCTGTGGATTGGCGAACATTAAATATCGTTCCTAATGCTATGAAAAATTGATCCTATGAGAGCCAAGCCCAGCTTTGAAGATTAACATTATTGAGATTTTGTTTCACAATTTAAATTATTAATAGTAATTATCGTCTTTATGCGTCCATCCGAATAATTATGCAACCAGCATTTAACTCTTTATTATCGATCCTTTTTCTATCCATTTCAATTCATGTGATCGGGCAAGACCACCAGGGTTTGAAGTTTGTCGAGAACAAAGGGCAATGGAATGAAGAAATTGATTTCCAGGCCATTGTTCCGGGCGGGCGGTTAGGTGTTTCAGCCACTGGATTCCATGTGCAGCTTATGGATATGGACAAAATAGAAGAACAACACCTTGCAAGTCATTCACATACTAATGAAGCCACCGGGATTCCGGCCGCTGGCCCCATTCATGGACATTATTTTCAGATCGATTTGATAGGAGCAAACCACCAGGCCAGGGCGGTATTGGATAGTCCGTTAGAGGGTTATTACAATTATTTTACCGGTGATGATGCGTGCCGTTGGGCTACCAATGCCTCGGCCTTTTTATCGATCCTCTACCAAGATGTTTACCAGGGTATAGATTTCAGGGTTTCATCCCAGGGAAATGATTTAAAGTACGATTTCATTGTTGAGCCTGGGGCTGATCCGTCACAAATCAAGATAGCATACCCCGGGGTATCTGGCATAGAAAAAATAAATGGTGAATTGGTAATCCGGACGACCGTTGGCTCGCTTACCGAACTCAAACCGTTTTCCTACCAATTGGTCGATGAACATTGTAAAGAACCTATGGCTAGCGAATACCGGCTCAGGAACAATACGGTTTCCTTCTCTTTTCCTAATGGTTATGACGAATGCAGTGAACTGGTTATTGATCCACTGTTGATTTTTTCTACGTACTCCGGTTCTACCGCCGACAATTGGGGCAGCACTGCAACCCCGGGCGAAGGCGGCGCGCTTTACTCTGCCGGGGTGACACGTCAGGACCTAGGGGGGGCTTTTCCAGCTACGGTCGGTGCGTTTCAAACCAGTAACAACGGGGCCTTTGATATGGCCATCATTAAATATGATTCTACAGGGACAAAATTCTTATACGCCACCCATCTCGGGGGTGCCAATAACGATTCTCCCATAAGTCTCGTGGTCGATGAAGCTTCCCATGACCTGCTCGTGCTGGGTATATCCGCTTCGCCAGATTACCCCACACATAGTAATGCGTTTGATAACACTTTTAATTTCGGTGTCCCAATTTTTAACCGGGTACTCGATACGCAAGATGAATGGGATATCGTCATTACCAGGTTGTCCGCTACCGGCGACCAATTGGTAGGATCGACATTCCTGGGAGGGTCGGGCAATGACGGCTTAAACACGCCCAAACAATCGGGAGGTCCTTTAGTAGCCAATTATGGTGACGAGATGCGTGGGGATGTGATCACGGATGAAATGGGTTACGTCTATATCAGCTCGGTGACCGGGTCCGCCGATTTTCCAATGGTTAATGGATTTGATAATTCTTTCAACGGCTCCACGGATGGTGTAGTAGTTAAAATGACCCCAGACCTATCTTCTATTGCCTGGTCGAGCTATGTAGGCGGCACAGGTTTTGATGCGGCCTATTCCATAAAACTAGACCAGGCCGATAACATTGTGCTGGCCGGGGGCACAACCAGTCCTGATTTTCCAACAACAGCAGGTGCGTACCAGGCTGCGTTTAATAACATTGTGGACGGCTGGATCGCCAGGATTGCTAATGACGGGAGCGCATTGATCGATGCCACTTTAACCGGCACAATGTCTTTTGACCAAATTTATTTTATAGACCTTAATGCTAATGGAGACGTGTTTTGTTACGGGCAAACAGCCGGTAACATGCCCGTTACACCAGGTGTATATCATAATCCAAACAGCGGGCAGTTCCTGCAAAAATTTTCCCCGGATCTCAGCACCCTAGAATTCTCTACCGTTTTTGGTTCCGGGACTACCAGCGGGCTGATCCTACCGAATATTTCTCCAACCGCTTTTTTAGTGAACGAATGCGACAATATCTACCTGGCAGGCTGGGGAGGCCTGATCAACTCCAACCCGGCATTGGGTTTTTGGCCAAGTAGCACACGTGGCATGCCCATAACCCAAGATGCTTATCAAAAGACAACCTCGGGTTCCGATTTTTATTTTATGGTACTGAATGGAGATGCTTCCCAGCTGGTGTATTCCACTTACCTCGGAGGTACCTCTTCCACAACGCATGTAGATGGAGGGACTTCGCGCTTCGATAAGTTCGGGATCGTATATCATGCCGTATGTTCCGGTTGTTCTGCGTTTAATACTACGGGAGGAGCCACCTCGGATTTTCCCACCACTAGGAATGCCCATTCGCGCATCAACCGCAGCAGAAACTGTAACAATGCTGCCTTTAAATTCGACCTGTCTTCGCTTCGAGCATTTTTTGAAACAAACAATACGGCACTTACCATGCCCGGATTCAATAATGTATGTTACCCGGATACGATCGCCTTTCAAAATTTAAGTGTGGGAGGTAAGCACATCCGTTGGGATTTCGGTGACGGTACAGTTATTAACCAAACCGATACAGATGGAAAACTACTCTTTCACCAGTATCAACAAGAAGGGACGTATACGGTAAAACTTAATATCTCTGACCTGGCGACTTGCAAACAAACCGATTCGACATTGGTCGTTATTAATTATTTTAGAAGCGATCCTTACATAGGGGATGACGCCTCGGTTTGCGAGGGGGAAAATCATCGACTGACTGCATCCGGTGGGGTAAGTTACACCTGGACAAGTACGGACGGAACGTTTTCTTCCACGGAGCCTTCCCCGATTGTCTCGCCCACCGATGATCTCACATCGTATGTTGTAACCGTGGACGATGATAAAGGTTGTGCCAAAATCGATACGGTTAACATAACCTTAATAAGAGATGTACATGCGTCTTTTGAAACTTATGATCCTGGTCTTACCATCCCCCAATACAATGATGTTTGTTACCCGGATTCTCTAAGGTTTATCAATCAAAGTGTAAACGGCTTATCCTACAGCTGGGACTTCGGTGACGGCACCATTGTTAACACGTTGAGTCCCGATACCACTTTATTCTACAGTTATGAAAGGCCCGGCAGCTACCAGGTGAAATTAACAGCTTTAAATCCTTTCTCCTGTAATAATCCTGCTTTTATGACTAAAACGATCCGTTATTATAGAGATCAAATTAACGTGGTAGATGATGGTGAAATTTGCGAGGGATCAGAATTCCAGTTGTCGGCGACCGGGGGTAGTGATTATGCGTGGTCTTCAGATGATAATTCGCTTACCTCATCTCGTGCTGCGCCTGTTGTGCAACCGGCCACTACTACCCAGTATTATGTTACAGTCATCGATAGGAATAACTGCGTCCGGAAAGACACGGTGCAGGTAAGGGTAGTAGACCAGGTAGATTTGCAATGGGAGCACCAGGTCATTGCCAACTGTACAGGCCGTCCTTCAGTTTTTGTTCAAAACCTGGCCCCCGAAATAGATGATGTCACTTTTCGCTTTGACTTTGGTGATGGCATGACTACTTCCGAACCTGAAAGGGAACATGTATACGAGAATGACGGCACCTATTCCCTGAAGTTCATTGCCCAGAGGGAATTCTGCATCACTGAAGAAATGGTGCAGCTACCAGTTTATAACATATTGACCCCCAATGTGATAACGCCCGATAGCTCACCTGGTACCAATGATAATTTTGAAGTGGTCTTTGGGGCCGATCATCTGCCTGCTTCCGACGCTGGTTTAACCGTTCATCTCGTCGTACATAACCGTTGGGGTAAAACGGTTTTTGAATCTCCAGATTACAAAAACGATTGGAATGGGCATGGCCTGGCATCGGGGATTTATTACGTTTATTTAAAGATCGGGGAGCTAACGACCTGTAAAGACTGGTTACATATCTTAAAATAATGGGCAGGCGAATTCTACTTTTAATTTTTATCAGCGCTTTAGCAGGCCAAATAAAAGCACAGCAACCTTTAAGCGTATCTAACGTCACCACGCCCAACCCAGGCCCAGGTAAAATATATGACACCAATAACCGCGCCCATGAAGCACCTCGCGCAATAGTGTTTAATGAGCCGACCGTAACGTCCACTGCCTTTCGTACGAGTATCAACCGCTATTTGGATATACCAGCTAAATTCTCTTTCGTTGAAACACAGTCTAACACCGATGCTCTTGGCATGCGACATCATCTTATGCAACAATTTTTCCAAGGCATTCCCATGGAAGGATTGGGGTACCGGGTACATGAGAAAAATGGTTTTGTGACCTCCGCCAACGGCAAAGCTATGCGGGATATTGCCCTTGAAGAGGTAAGCACAACGATCAGCGAAGAGCAAGCATTTAAGCTCGCTGTGAAATACGTCGAAACCACCGATACGCTTTTCAGGGACGGTAAGAAATTGATTGTTTCAAAGGATTTCACATTTTCCCCCGGGAGTTTCTCGGTCGCGTTTCAATTCGATATCGATGTATCGCTCATCGAACGATGGAGAATTTCCATTGATGCACGTACCGGGCAGATGATCAACAAAGAAAGCCTGGTGAACACTTGCTCAAATGCACCGCCTGTGGGGTATGGAACCGGGACCGGGCTTACTCACTACTATGGTCAAAAGCCGCTCAGGATCTATAGCAACAGCAACAATTCATCACGCCTGGAAGGCTTAACGGCCAACGGGGGACGTATAGGAACTTATGATTTGAGAAACGTAGATTTCCTGGCGTTTATTTTTTTATTCAACTTCGGGCATATCAATGTTTATAATATTTCTTCTGCTGGCAGTACCTACAATCTTGCCTCGCAAAGGGATGGCGTATCGGTCCACTGGGCGGCAGAGCAGGCTTACGAATATTATTACAATAAACATAACAGGAATAGTTATGATAATAAAGGCGCTAAGATCAATTCCTATGTACGGCTCGATCGGAATTTGAGAAATGCTTTTTGGACAGGCAAGGCCATGGCCTTTGGCGATGGCAGTGATATAAACCCTTTTGTAGACTTGGATATTGTGGGGCATGAACTGACCCATGGCGTCAACGATCATGAAGCCAACCTTATTTACTCCAAGGAACCCGGGGCGCTGGATGAATCATTTGCTGATATCTTTGGTAAGGTCATAGAATTTGAAACGTTGGGTAATACGGTTACGTGGAAGCTCGGTGCGCATAGCAGTGCAGGGGGTGTCCGGGACATGAGCCGGCCCAACCTCAAAGGTCAGCCGGATACTTATGTGGGTAACATGTGGTACGAGGGATTTGAAGATAACGGGGGTGTTCATGTGAATTCCGGGGTACAGAATTACTGGTTTTATCTTTTATGCGAGGGAGGGAGTGGTGTAAATGACCAGGGGGCCAGCTATTCGGTCAATGCGATCGGTATGGATACGGCAGCAAATATTGCTTACCGTAATCTTACCGAGTATTTGATCCCCTCTTCCGATTACCTGGATAGCCGTATTGGTTCATTGCTAGCCACTGCAGACCTGTACGGAACAAACTCCGTGGCCTACCGTGAAGTAGAAAAGGCCTGGAATGCGGTGGGTGTGATCCTTGAACCCATCATAACAAGCTTTGATCTTTACGATATAACGGCTACCACGGTGAAGCTCAAGGGAAGCCTTCTCCCTAGGGGAGATACGGTGACCTATCATTTTGAATACGGGACCACACCGGGATTTGGCAGCTCTACTTCGATTAATGAGTACACAGATGATGTAAAGGGTATCATCACTGGGTTACAGGAAGAAACCAAGTACTATGTGAGGCTTGTAGCGACTAATGAAAACGGCACCTCCTACACGGCCACAGAATTCACGACTCTTCCATTAAATCCCTTAGTAAAAGTAGAACATACCATAGATGTAACAGATACCAGTGCAATATTGTATGGCCAAGTAAATCCGAATAGTCTGCCTACGTCTTTTTACTTTGAGTATGGGCCTACTCCCGAGATGGGTTTGGTTTCTTCATCATACCTATTGCCAGGCACTACAGAGTTTTTAAACGTGTCTGCGGCTATTGCAGGATTACAACCGCGACAGCATTATTATTACCAGTTGATAGCCACCAATGATTTTGGTTCATCGGCAACGGATTCTTTACGTTTTTTCACCTCGATGAAACCCGTTATCCGTTCTTTTTCTCCCATATCAGCTACGATTGGTACGGAGGTAACGATTACCGGGCGGCACTTTAACCAGGCACCTGGGATGAACTGGGTGAACTTTGGAGCGACCAGGGCAGAAGTGCTATCAGCAAGTGACACAGAAATAAAGGTAAAAGTACCGAAAGGGGCATCATTTGGCCCCATATCCATACTCGATATGGAGTCGGGGCGGGTGGCTGAATCTACCCGAGAATTTGTGCCTACTTTTACAGGTGAGTTCAAGAGAAACGACCTTCAGCTACGAGCAGCTTTTGATGATATTCCAGTTTATGAAATGGCCGTGCAGGATATGGACGGTGATGGCAGACCAGACATTGTAACATCACACTATCAAGGGGTCACGGTTTTCCAAAATGTGAATACAGGTGGCGATATTACGAATGATTCATTTGTACCGTCTAATCTTCCTCTCACCGAATTTCGTTTTCAATCGCTTGTTGATTTTGATGGGAATGGGCTCAAGGATATTGTTTTGGTTTATCAAAACGGATTACGAGTATATCCTAATTTGTCTGTTCCCGGTTATGTCTTTTTTGGGACTCCCGTAGACCTACCTATTGGTAACTGGTCTCACATGCAATTTGAGGACTTTGATAACGATGGATACATTGATGTAGCATGCACTCGTTCATTGCCAGGAGATAGTGGTAATCTTACCTTATTCAGGAATCGAAGTCCACAAGGTACATTATCACCCACGAGCCTTGAGCAACGTTATTCGAAAGCCTTGTCTTTCAACTATGTGAGGTTTTTAACCACGGCGGACCTGGACAATGATAACGCACCGGATTTAATAGCTTCTATGCTCGACAAGGATTATTTTGTAATACTCCGGAATAATAGCTACCCGGGAGTTTTTGAATTCGAGGAGAGGATCGTACAGGATCCAAACAGTGGCAGGTTTACGCATTATGAAGCCCAAGATCTGAACCATGACGGTTTGAAAGATATTGCTACTCTTTCATTCTATGATATAGGAAAGATGACCATCTTCCAGAACACAGGACCAGGCATCACCTTATCGCAACCTATTTCGGCACTGGATGGGCACACCCAACGTTCGTTACAAGCAGGTGATATAAATGGTGATAGGAAAGTAGACCTGCTGGTAGGCGATTATGATGGCAAATTTATTTTCCTCAAAAACAACACGGAGCCGGGTGAAGATCTATCAGGTTCTTCTTTTGAACTCTATGAACATTATGGCATCAATGACAACAATAGAGAGGTTGGCACGGATGTTATTCTTAGTGACTTAAACGGAGATGGAAGACCTGAGGTGATTAACAATCTTAGTTATGGTTTTTTTCCTTTCAAGGGTCATCAGTTGGAGATCTGGCAAAATGCGCCTAGTGACTGTCTCGATCCATCACTCATCGGCCTTGAAGTATCAAGAAACTCGGCAACGATAGTCTTACCGGCCAATACAAGCCTAGATGATTTTGAAATTGAGTATACACCTGCCACATTTACCAATTGGTGGCAAGTTAATTCAGAGACCATACGCTATTTACAGGGGAGTGTAGCCTATAAGTTGAGAGTCCGGGCCAAGTGTTACCTTGGCTTTACTGATTATCATTATATCGACTTTATGACTGAATGTCTCGATCTCACAAGTTTTACGATCAACGATATTGGCAGCCATGCCGTCTCCCTGTATGCGCACAATCTCAGCGCTATGGAAGTGCAGTATTCGGAGGCCGGTAAAGATCAGTGGATAACGGTCTCCCGGTATACCGATCAAATTGTAGGTCTTTTACCGGGCACGGCCTACGATTTGAGATACAGGGGCCGATGCCTTTTGCCTACCAATTTCAATTATCTCCAGTTCACAACGCTTTGCCCTGCGCTACCTGGACTAACGGTAGAGCCGTTAGCCTTTAATAAGGCCGTGGTACACTGGGCGAATAACTTCACACAAGATGTCGTTATCGAATATAGTACGGATAATATTACCTGGACAGCAGCCGACCAAACAGGAACCCTATTTCCGCTTATTCCCGGAACACAGTATTTCGTGAGGGGAAAGTTAGCATGTGACCATATTGATTCTGACTTCCGGCACACTTCATTTACTACTCCTTGCCCTAAAATTTCCGGGCTGGAGATCAATACAATGACATCGTTCAGCGCCAATCTCTCCTGGCAGGATGAATCTGCTACCGGTAGCTACTCCATCAAGTATGGGGTTACTGCCGGAGAAATGAAGACGGCCTTTACAAACTCTACTTCATTCTACTTAGATGATTTGATCCCCGGAACACATTATACGGTATCCATTGCCCCTGGATGTATAGGCACTAAAGATTATCGCGTGATGGCTTTTATCACTACCTGTTATATACCTTCTAATATATCCGCAGATGTCATACAACATACTATGGCAGAATTATCATGGGATGGTAATGCTAACGGTTCTCCCTATTCGATCGATTATTCCATTGTAGGAGACAATATTTGGCTAACCGCAGAGTCAGCATCCACCAAGGTTTCATTGGAGGAGCTAAGGCCTGGCACTCAATACGAGGCCAGGGTCCATGTCAACTGCCGAAGTGCTATGTCACAAAAGGCTTATGTATACTTTGAAACTCCTTTGTATGAAGAAACAAAAATTGCCCCTAACCCAACCGGGGATATCATAACCCTATACCCCTCCAAAGATTTAATAGGTAACCGGTATACTATTTACGATGACAAGGGTAGGAGGGTAATCGATGGCGAACTTCTAGATTACACTTTCGACTTATCGCGTTTTCCTACTGGCATTTACGTTTTGAAAATAGAGCAGGAAAAACTTTTTAAAATTCTCAGGAAATAGATTCTTCCTGGTTAAAAATACCTTATGTGATTATTCTTAATGTGATTTCGGTATAAAAAAATTATACCATCCTCAACCAATCAAAACATGTCTTTGCCAACGCATTTGCCTACAAAAAATATTCGCCGTGACGATCGTGGTCTTTTTTAGGGATTTTTATCTCAATTCAAATTATTTTGTGGCCATCCAGGGGTTCTTTGAACTGTGATCATTTAACATAGCGAAAAGTTGCTGGTGAGAGATCATAATTATGCCATATTATTTGATAGTTTTTAAAACCCGTATCCTTACTAAAATTAGATCATTTACTCTTGTGCAATTCATCAATAAATCTTACTTTCAGTGCATAATCAAGCATCTCAAAGCAAATTTGAACTAATTAACATAATGGGTTCTTTTTTTAGTAAATATATGATTAGACCCAAGGTTTTTGTTATACTGCATAGTAAGTTAATCTCCAATAAAAATAAGTTGATTTAAATCACATTTATTCCTGTTTTTATTAGTTCGTCTTTCAGTCCACCCAACGATAAATTAGTCCCGGATTTCAATGAAAGGGTTGCAATAGAGCAATTTTTAGTCACTATTTAGGCGTGCTGCTTAAAAACAACTATGAGTAAAGAATGAACTTTAAATTATTCAATAGTAGGATCAAAATCATTGAAACTAGTAATTTTTCACACTGAACGTACCAATAAATTTTACATAAATAATGACCGTATCTGAAAAAAACGAGCTATTAAAGCAAAAACGAGCACAAATTGAACAGATGGGGGGTGAGGATCGTGTGGCCAAACAGCACACAAAAGGTAAACTCACCGCGCGCGAAAGGATCAAACTGCTATTCGATGAAGGGACTTTTCGGGAAATAGATATGTTCGTGCAGCATCGTGCCACTTCTTTAGGAATGGAAAAAGTTGATGTTCCTTCCGATGGCGTTATTATAGGTCATGGCACTATCAATGGTCGCGTCGTTTTTGCGTTTTCACAAGACTTCACTTCGAGAGGGGGATCTTTAGGCGAGATGCATGCTTCTCAAATTTGCAAAATAATGGACATGGCTGTTACGGCCGGCGCTCCTATCGTTGGACTCAATGATTCGGGGGGTGCTCGCGTAGAAGAAGGTGTAGATGCCCTAAAGGGCTATGGTGATGTCTTTATGCGTAATTCTCGTGCCTCAGGGGTGATACCCCAGATTTCTGCGATTATGGGCCCATGTGCAGGTGGAGCTGTTTATTCTCCTATCATGACAGACTTTGTTTTCATGGTAAAAAAACAGTCGCACATGTTTATTACCAGTCCTTATGTGATCAAAACGGTTACAGGAGAAGAAACAACATTCGAGGAACTCGGTGGTGCAATGGTCCATAATGCAAAAAGTGGTAACGCACATTTTGCATGTGAAAGCGACGAGGATACCATTGAAGCTATACGTGAATTACTTGATTTTTTACCTAGCAACAATTTGGAAGGAGCTCCAAAACTAGAGATGGAAGACGATCCTGCTCGTGTTTGCGAAGCCTTGGATACGATCATACCCGATGAGGCCAATGTGCCTTATGACATGAAAGATGTGATCAGGGAAGTACTTGATTCGGATGATTTTGTTGAAGTTCATCAGCATTATGCCATGAATGCAATCGTCGGCTTTGGTCGATTGGATAACCGCTCCGTGGGCATCGTTGCCAACCAGCCCATGGTACAAGCGGGCTGCCTAGACATTGATGCTTCTGACAAAATCAGTCGTTTTATCCGTACATGTGATGCCTTCAATATTCCCTTGATTACCTTTGTGGATGTCCCTGGTTATTTACCGGGTGTGGATCAAGAATTGGGTGGTATTATCCGTCACGGGGCGAAGCTCTTGTGGTCATATGCTGAAGCTACTGTTCCAAAGTTTACAGTGATCACACGTAAGGATTATGGTGGGGCATACCTTGCTATGTGTGCCAAGCCCCTGGGGGCAGACCAGGTATTTGCCTGGCCCACTGCTGAAATTGCAGTAATGGGCGCCAAGGGGGCTGTTGAGGTGATTTCAAGCTACCGCAAAGAAATTGAAGCGGCAGAAGACAAGGCAGCAAAAACCCAGGAGAAAATCCAGGAATACGAAAACACATTCAGTGTCCCTTACCTGGCCGCAAGCCGTGGGTATATTGATGATGTGATTTGCCCCTGTGAAACCCGGGTAAGGCTGGTAGATGCCCTTAGAGCATTTGAAAACAAGAGTGAGGTACTTCCTCCTAAGAAGCATGGCAATATTCCACTTTAAAATATATGGCTATGAGTATTGAGAAGAAAAAAAAGGCCATTATGGTAGCCATTGCCTATTACTTAGAAAAGGAGTATGCCACGAAAAACAACCTGGCCATTAATCAAGCTTGGAGCGTGCAGGCCCGTAGGCGCACAATTCAAGATCATGAAAATGTCCAGCGAAGAGGTCGCCTTGTACTGAAATGATAATCTCAAAAAAACATACCAATTAAATCTTAAAATTAGAAATCAATAACATGACTTACGATAAACACGGAGTTCTGGAAATGACCGAGGTTAATTACGATAAAGATCGTCCAAAAGCCTCAAACCCGATAAAGATCAACGATGTGAGTTTGCGGGATGGTCATCAATGTCTTTTTGCTACCCGTGGACGTACCGAGGATATGATCCCGGTTGCCGAGATGATAGATGATGCAGGCTATAACGCCGCTGAGGTATGGGGTGGCGCCACTTTCGATACTATGCACCGTTTCTTGGCAGAAGATCCTTGGGAAAGACTCAGAACCCTTAAGAAATATATGCCCAAGACGCCATTTTCAATGCTATTAAGGGGACAAAACGTCGTGGGTTACAGGAACTACGCCGATGATGTGGTAAGGACATTTGTGCAGCGCTCTATTGACAATGGAATGGATATATTCCGTGTTTTTGATGCGTTGAACGACTTTAGGAACTTTGAGATAGCCGCAGAGGTCATCAAAGAAAATAAAAAGCACCTACAGGGAGCTGTTTGTTATACACTGACTGAGCAACGCCTAGGCGGCGAGGTGTATAACATGGAATACTATCTAAACAAAGTGCGGGAGCTTGTAGACATTGGTGTTGACTCCATTTGTCTCAAGGACATGGCGGGATTGCTCGCTCCATACGATGGTTATAATTTGATACGCGAGATTAAAAAAATCACCGATATCCCGATCAACTTGCATACTCACTTTACTTCAGGGATGGGGGATTTAGCGATCTTCAAGGCAATTGAAGCAGGGGTGGACATTGTGGATACTTGTATTGGACCCTACGCTTACCGTAGTTCCCACCCGGCAGTTGAGCCTATTATCATCTCTTTGCTGGGGACCAACCGTGATTCAGGGATGAATATTAAGAAAATTACCGCCATCGCCGATGAAATGGAGGTACATATTCCTAAGTACAAACACTTGGACAACAATCCAAAATATGCGATCACGGACATCAGCGTAATCCTGCACCAAACTCCCGGGGGAATGCTTTCCAACCTGGTGAACCAGTTGAAAGCAATGGATTCATTACACAGGCTCGAGGAAGTTTTCCAGATGCTTCCCAAAGTAAGAAAAGACCTTGGTAACGTACCATTAGTAACGCCAACCAGCCAGATTGTCGGTGTTCAAACGGTCAATAATGTACTCTTTGACAAAGAGGAAGGCGAATATGCTCAAATCACGGAGCAGGTAAAAGACCTTTGCTTTGGAATGTACGGAAAAACCACCCACCCAATCGATCCAGTGGTTCAGAAAAAGGCCTTGGAAGGTTATCCAAGAGGTGAGAATCCTACCACAGAGCGTCCGGGTAGCGTTCTTGAGCCCGAACTAGACGAGGCAAAAGAGAAAGCAAGTGGATTGGCCCGGGATATTGATGACACACTCATTGTGGCACTTTACCCTGTTACTGGAAAACGTTTCTTGCGATGGAAATATGGCCAGGAAGATATTCCACTAGAGTTTAAACCTCGTACACTGGACCAGGTGGAAAAAGAAGAACGATTAATTCGTAAGGCATTGGCCGGTGAATTAACCGCAAACGGGAACAATAGGTCCAGGCGTCAGCTGGAAGTGACCGTGGATGGAGAGAAATTCACCGTTGAAATTAATGATCCGTACAGCCAAGAATTGGCTAACCGGTCACGTCGCTCTCATCGAGCAGTTGCCCAAGAAATGGAAGAAGGCGGATCTGGTAAGTTAATAGCTTCTATCCCAGCTATGATCGTAGAGATCAAGAAAAAGGTAGGAGACAAAGTAACTGCAGACGAAGTAGTCGCCGTCTTTGAAGCCATGAAAATGATGAATAGCATGAAAGCCGGAATTGACGGTACAGTAAAAGAAGTTAATTTCTCCGCCGGCGACAGCATATCCAAAGGAGACGTCATCATGGTTATCGAACCCGAAGAATAGGTATTAGTTCTTTCTGAATTGTGTTGTTTTTAAAAGGCACAGCTTGCAGTTGTGCCTTTTTTGATGGGCTGCGATCTGTATCAATCGTTGTTTTCATAATTAAATATTTCTCGTGGGAATTTCCAATCCAATCATAAACTCCTCTTATACTCCCGCGGAGATACACCCATGAATTTTTTGAATACCCTGGAAAAATACAATGGATCTTGGTAATCCAGTTGGTAGCTTATTTCCTTGATGGATAAAGCGGTAAGATTCATGAGCTCACAGGCTTTTTGAATTTTTATCAAACTGAAAAAATGCATGATGGAATACCCGGTCCGTTCCTTGAAAATCGTGAATAAGGTAGAAGAAGATTTTCCGAATTCGGAAATGATATCATTCATGGTCAAGGTGTTGTATATGTTGGCATTGAGGTATCCTGTGATTTGCTTGACAAGATCCTCCTTGCTGCGGTCATTATGATCATTGGATCTTATACTGTAGTAGATAAATGAACCTAGAAGCTTATGCAGCAACATACTGGAATACTCAAAGACCTGGTCCGTGTACCCCATTTTGAACAGGTCTAGCAGGTACTCAAACTCTGCCACTTTGTTTTGGTTAAAAGGGATGAAAATAGGTTTACCGTTATTCTGGTTTTCAAACTTTTTAAAAAGGTAGGCGGCATTGGCACCCTTAAAGTGGATCCAGTAAATACTCCAGGGGTCTTTATTGTCTGCAGCATACTGATGTGCTTTGTCTTTTTCGATGATAAAAAATGTGTTCGGCTCAAGCTTGTATTTTTTGTTTTTCATTTTGATTCTCCCCCGGCCTTCCAAACAGTAAATCAAAATGTATTCTTGGCACCCTGAAGGGCGGTCCCTGAAATGATTCAGGGCTTTTGGAAAAAAACCTATATCCGTTAGGTAAAGGTTACTGACAAGTTCTTGATGGCTGTATTTTCTTGCCGTTCCGCGTGGCACCACGATCATCTTTTCACCTTTAAATCCGCTCTTCAAATGCTTGCTACTCATCATGTGATGTGTTCAATTCCCGAATAATTGTCCATGTCATCTTTGCATATGTCCATATGGTAAAATTAGCATTTTTATAAATTTGATATCGTGGGAAACCATAAAAATGCATAATAGCCAAATTTTATGTTTTTGGGTTGAAATAATTTCAAAGATAATGTTGAGTAATTGTGCAAGGTATTTCGCCAAATCATAAACAAATAATCTATGTTAGTTCAAATCAAAGCAACCTGGGCTATCTTTTTGCTCACGCTTTTCATTGCGATGGCGTGTACTGAAGATGAGCCTACAGTATCCTCGGAACCTGTACTGGATATTCAAAGTACAGTTATCGGTCTACCCGGGGAGACGTTTACCATGACGGGGCTTCTTTCTGATCCGGCCGGTATTAGATCCATCCGGTTGAATTATGATAACTGGAGCTTGGACAAAATAATAACACCGGGTGGAGGAATTACCCAGTATGAGTTAAGGTATTCTTTTAAAGTACCGGATTCGGAAGAAGCTGGCAGTTCGCATACTATTGGCATTGAGGTTACTAATGCTGGGGGAAATGTGAGTGCAGGAGAGGTTTTGATAACCCTATCCAAGGATAATGAAGAGCCACAGATCGCTTTTTCATCTCCGAATGACGGTGGTACTTATATACTGGGCGCCGGACCTGAATTCAACCTGTCTTTTGGAGTAACCGACAATCATCAAATTGAAAGCGTTGAGCTGATAGGCCTGGGTTTTAACGAGGTGGTACGTGTTAATTCAGCCAATTATTCTTTTGACCAGGAAATTGACTTTACGTTGGCTGGATCTTTTGAATTTACCGTTATCGCCACCGATAGTTCTGGTAATAGAGCTACATCCAACCTGGTTTTTAATATCGAGGAGTCCCTCAAGTTTGACAAGATGTATTTGGCCGATGTAGGATCAGAGGGTGAACTTAGCAGCGATGCTTTTGGAGTACCCGCGAGAATCAATGGTTTTACACACCCAGACAGTGCAGGGGTAATTTTCGAAGCACTCTATTACAATTCAATTGAAAATACAGGGATAAGATTCATCCCGCAAAAGTCATCCTTTGCGCCATTCTCATTTGGTGCCGGGGCCAATGCTGGGGAGCTTGCAATGGGAAGTGATGCTTCCGTAGACCCGATCGTTCTACCTAATGTAGGGTACTACAGGGTGGTCTTGAACTTAACAAGCCTCAGTTACACGATGGAGACCTACAGCCCTTCAGATACTCCTTTCGACCAGGTTTACTTGATGGGAACGGGTGTTCGAGTCAATGGAGAGTCGACATGTGTTAACAATAACGATGCCTCCGAGCTTTGCTGGAATTTTGCCAGTGGAAAAGCATTAAACGTCGACGGTTCAAATCCTTACCTTTTTACTGCTACCATTGAATTATTTGATCATGACCCTGCGGGTGATGGAAACAACGGGTTTATCCTTGGAGCAAACCCCGATGGATGGTCCCCTTTCTGGCGGTTTGACCAGGGCGATGTGTTGGATCTCGAACCAGAGTTCACCGTTCTCAACGATGGTTCCAACTATATCTTCTCTGAAGCAAAATACGGCACCTATCAATTTGAATTTGACACCCATTTGAACCGGGTAAAATTAGTCCCTCAATAGCCCTTAGAAATCGCAATAATTATGGAAAAAATATACAAAAACTGTCTTTTAGCAGGGACTTTCATCCTATTGTTAATCGCCGGTTGTGGGGATGATGAATTTGACTTTCCCACTTCTGAGCCTCTGATCAATGGAAGTTCCGCGCTCAGTACATTGCCTGGTGGATCTCTCACCATAAATGCCCGTATTACGGATCCTGTGGGTCTGCAATCCGTGGATCTTACCTACCAGCAGTGGAATGTTGCTCAATCCCAGGCACTACCCGGTGGTGAGACCGGGTATGATTACGCTACCGTGGTGGAAGTTCCTGCAAACGCAGCCTTGGGAAGCGCTCATGACGTGATTTTGGCGGCTACCAATGTAAACGGAGTTGTGAAAGAATTTACAATAACGATCACGCTGGACCAAGATATTACCGCGCCTACCATAACCAATACGACCCCGGTGGGAATAGCTTTTCTCGGGGATGGAGATGATGTGACCCTAGAAATTTCTGTAAATGATGACATGGACCTGGCCACATTTGCTATAACAGGATCCAACTTTAGCGAGAAAATCGATATTGGTTCCAACAAGTATACCTATACCCGTTCATTAAACATTCAAAAAGAGGGAGTATACGAATTTGATATTGAAGTAGTTGATGTAGCCGGTAACACATCTTCATCTTCCGTAAGTATCCCGGCCTTTGAACCCTTTGAAAACATGTACCTGACGGATGTGGATACTGATGCCGAATTAGTTTCTGATGTCATGGGTGTCCCACTTCTGGCTAATGGATCCACACAACAAGACAGTGTCGGAAAAGTATTCCAGGTTAACTATTACAATAGCGTAGCCAATACAGGAGTCAGGTTTTTGCCCAGCACAGAGACATTTGGACTATTGACGCTAGGAGCTGATGGGGAAGGTAATTTGGTGGCAGGGAATAGCGCTTCAGTTTCTCCATTGGTTTTAAGTGAGGTAGGCTATTACCAGCTAGCGATTGATACACGGAATCTTACCTATACCGTCAATAGTTATGTCCCGGATGATCCCACATTCGACCTCATTATTTTCATGGGTACGGGTGTGAGCGTCGATGGTTCATCAACATGCGAGAGCAATGCCGATGGTTCCGAAGCATGTTGGTGGTTTGGGAGCGGAAAGGAATTGACCGCTGATCCCGGTAACCCATACCGGTTCACCGGAACGGTAGAATTATTTGATCACGACCCGGTAGGGGATGGCAATAACGGCTTTATCCTGGGTGCCAACCTGGGGGGATGGAGTCCATTCTGGAGATTCGATGATGGCACCCACCCGAACCATGCCGTACCCAATGGGGGGGTCAGTTTTGTCTTTGACGAAACCCGGCATGGTACCTATCACGCTGTCTTCGATACGCATTTGAACCTACTCACCATGATCAAAATCTAATCAACCATGAAAAAGTTTACTTTATTTTTTTGTATGGTAGCATTTGCTGCATACGCAATGGCTCAAAGCCGCGTCATCACTGGGCAAGTCTCTTCGGACGATGGGACCTTGCCCGGGGCAACGATCCGTGAGGAGGGGACTAATAATGGAACAATAACTGATGCCGATGGAAATTTCAGCCTGGACCTTCAAAATGAAGATGCGGTAATTATTATTTCCTACGTGGGTTTTGCGACACAAAAAATCCCTTACAAGGGGCAAAGTACCTTGAATATCTTCTTGGAGGTGGATAAGGTAGCCTTAGAAGAGATAGTCGTGATCGGTTATGGTACCGCTAAAAAGAAGGAAATAACCTCCTCGATCGTCACTATTGAATCGGAAGATCTCAACCGGATGACCGTTGGAAATGTGGCTGAATCGATCCAGGGGCTGGCTTCCGGGGTACAAGTTTTCAACGGCGGCGGAAGCCCAGGAAGTGCCCCGAGCGTAGTTATAAGAGGTGTAACCACCAATCAAGGTTCTGCCCCGCTGATCGTGGTGGATGGCGTGCCTTTACCTCAAGGGACTAACCTAAATTTTTTAAACCCCGCGGATATTGAAGACATCCAAGTTTTGAAAGATGGATCTGCAACGTCAATATATGGAACAAGAGGCTCCAATGGAGTCATTTTGGTAAGTTCTAAAAGAGGAAAAGGCGGCAAAGCATCCATAACGGGTATGGCATCCTACGGGATAAAAACACTTGAAAAACCGGCCATGGCTGGTGCAGAGGAATATGTCCGGGTAATGAATGCCCGGGAAAATGCGGATGGTTCTCCTGATTTTTTTGACCCCTCAGCCATAAGCGCAGATACAGATTGGTGGGAGGAGGTCTATGATGATGTTGCCTCTGTCCAAAACTATTCTGTGCAAATCTCAGGAGGTAGTGATAATTTAAACTACTTGAGTAGTGTAGCCTATTTCAGGGATCAGTCTCATCTCGATAAAGGGTATTGGGAGCGCCTGACAGGCAGGTTCAACTTGGATTTCAACGTCAGTGATAAGGTGTTCATCCGGCAGGATTTTAATCCCAGGTATGAGCATTTTGAAAATACGCCGAACGTTTTTTGGAATACATTGAGCATTGCCCCGCTTACCGAGGTGTTCCTGCCTTTCGATGAACGGGAGGGAAGAAATGAATTTAGTATTTATCAGCGTTCAGCAAACCAGGTACCTAACCCGGTAGCTGCTGTCGACAGGTCTTTTAACGAGACATTTTTCTTCAGTATGTTTTCAAACACACAGCTCACGGTTGATATAACGGATAATCTTTCAGTATCCTCTCGATTTGGGTTTACATTCGATCAAACCAGGAGAGATATTTTCAGGCCCCAGTTCCTTATTTTACCCGTAAACGAGGAAAATCAAATCTCCAATGTAGAGTCAAGAATGACGAACAGTTTTGATTACGTATGGAATAATCTAATCCAATACGATCGCGCATTTGGCAAGCATGATTTAGGATTGACTGTTGGATACGTGCTGGAAAGAAATCAAACCAATTTTGTCGATGGTTTTAACAATAATGTACCGTTAACAGGCGAGAATTTTAGGTTCCTAAATGCGGCAGAAGGGGATTCTGACCGGGCCTTAGGTAACGAATTCGCCAATGCAATAGAATCGTTTCTCGGCAGGCTAAGATACAATTATGATGATAGACTCTTCTTTTTCGCTTCTTTTAGAAATGACGGCTCTTCGAGGTTTCCAGAAAATAATCGAAGAGCAAACTTTTACAGTTTTTCAGGGGCATGGGATATTTCCAATGAAGCTTTTTTCAACGTCGGTTTTGTGGACCGGCTCAAGTTAAAGGCAGGGTTTGGACAGGTAGGAAATCAAAATATTCCTGAGTCTGCCTTCGTGACCCTGGTGAATAACGGGGACTTTATTCTTGGGGAAAACAAGGACCTTGTAGTAACAAACTTCGTCTCGCAACTTCCTAACGAAAGACTCCAGTGGGAAACGGTGGAAGACATAAACCTAGGGATAGAAGGTGCGCTTTTGGGCAATGCTGTCACTTTTAGTATAGAACGTTACCGCAGAACCTCCAAAGATTTGTTGTTCCAGACGAGTTTACCTTTGTTCACGGGCGCTCCTAGCCTCATATGGCAAAATGTGGGAAGCTTCGAGTCAAATGGATGGGATATTGCCCTAGGTTATAATAAACAAATACGAGATTTTACACTTTCAGCAAACGCGACTATTACTACCAATGAGAGTAAAGTGGTGGAGTTGGCCCCGGGTAATGACCAATTGTTTGGGCAACAGCGTGCAGAGTTTGGTAACGGTTTTTTGAAGATCACTGAACTGGGAGAAACCGTAGGGCTTTTCTATGGCTATGAAACAGCCGGTATATTCAGGAATCAAACCGAGATCAATAGTCATTCCACGGATGACGGGACACTCATACAACCTGGGGCTCGACCAGGTGACTTACGTTTTGTAGACCAAAATGGGGACGGTAGAATCGATGAAGAAGACTTTACTTCGATTGGCAACCCATTTCCTGATTTTGTTGCCGGGTTAAACCTAAACCTTGGCTACAAGCGATGGGATTTGAACATGCAGTGGTACGGCTCCTTTGGGAATGACGTCTACAACTATACGAGAACTTTCCTGACCTCCGGGCAGTCGAATAGAAATGTGCAGGAGGGATTGATCGATGAAGTTTGGACAGAATCCAATCCAAACGCCTCTATACCGAGACTTACTACTATCGATCCCAATCGAAATTTTGGGAGATCCTCAGATTATTTTGTTGAGGACGGCACCTATGCCAGGCTGAAAAATCTGCAGATCGGGTACAATTTCGAAGTTCCGTTCGCCTCCCAATTTCGAGTGTATGTATCCGGACAAAACCTATTGACTTTTACCGAGTACACTGGATTTGATCCTGAAATAGTGGCTCCTGATAATCCTAATAGAAATGATGATAATGGGATCATTAATACATTGGGAATTGATTTCGGTGGATACCCACTCACAAGAACTTATCTAATTGGACTAAACATGACCTTTTAAAATTTTATTATCATGAAAATAAAAGTATTAATCGCTTTGTTAACATTTTGCGCATTTTCATGTGAAGAAGATGTGTTGGATGAGCGTTTGCGGTCGCGCCCCACATTGGAGGAAATACTTTCCAACGAGGAATCCATTGTCAACTTTGTCAATGGTGCTTACGCTGGAGTGCAGCAGGACAGTTGGTGGCAGATCGTTTTCTATCGCCAGATCATGGATATGGCCTCAGACGATTGCTGGGCAGGCAACACTGAACAGCCCAGGCCCGATATCATTACCATCGCTCATTACAATAATGTAGATGTGGCCTCTCCCTACTTCAGGGATTTTTGGAACTTTAACTACAGGGGAATCACTCGATGCAATGTGATCATCCAGGAAATTGAAGGCACCACGGTTGACGAGGAGTTGAAATCTCGCTTGACGGGCGAAACCAAGTTCCTGCGCGCTTTCTACTACTTTCAATTGGTTAAAAATTTTGGCGGAGTACCTATTATCATGACTTTTGATGAATTACTCTCCCCCGAGATCATTACCACCGAGCGAAGCAGCGCAGAGGAAGTTTATGACTTAATTGAACAAGATCTAATGGAAGCCATTGACTTGCTTCCGTTGAAAAGTGAATATGGACCGGCTGACCTGGGGCGTGCTACCAAAGGAGCAGCCCAGTCCTACCTGGCTAAAGTCTATCTATTTAGGGAAAAATGGGACGAAGCAGCGGCCATGGCCAATAACGTGATACAATCGGGAGAATATGCTTTGGAGCCCAATTTTGATAATGTCTGGAATGTAGAAAACCAAAATGGGGTTGAAGTTATTTTTGAAATAAGATACAGGTCAGATCCGGAAAATACAGGACCGACCAGGTTTGGAGGTTCTTACGGGGTGACTACGGGTTCGAGAGCAGATGGCGGCTGGAATTGGAGTGTGCCTTCCAGCTATTTAGAGCAGGCATATTTAGACGAAGGCGATGACATTCGGTTACGAAATACAATTATTAAGCATGGTGACCCTGTTTATGGTGATCCCGATGTTCCGCAGTTTGACGCAGCGCCAGATAGGAATAAATCAGGGAGGATCAACCGTAAATTCTATATCCCGCAAGCCTTCAGGGGGGCACCTCACGCGTGGGGAAACACTCCCTTAAATCATATTTTTATGCGCTACGCTGATTTGTTGTTGATGTACGCGGAGGCTAGCTACTTCAGTGGAAATGAATCTGAAGCCATGGCAAAGCTAGAGATGGTGAGAAGCCGGGTAAACCTTACCACGGATGGTTCATTAACGGGAGATGCCTTGAGAGATGCTATCTGGAAAGAAAGGAGACTTGAACTTGCCCTCGAACAGCACCGGGTATACGATCTAAGAAGGCAAAGAGTAAATGGTGAGCCTAGAATTAATCAAATATTTGGGCCAGGGGGGGCTTTTGTCCAGTACAACCTCAATGAAAATACCGATGAATTTGAGTTGACTAACCTGCGAGAAGACCAGGCCAAAGGCTCCACTTTTGATCCCGGTACGCACTTATTGTGGCCTGTCCCAAGTACTGAGATCGTTCTATCACAAGGAGTAATTATTCAAAACCCCGGATATTAATTCAAGCGATGAGATATAAATTTTTAGTAGCATTTACCGCCGGACTGGTATTCCTCGCTTCCTGTGAGGATACCTCCACGGATCCGAACGACCCCAGGTTCAGGAGTCCTGAACAAGGAATTACACTTCAATTGGAAAATTTACAACAGACCGTTCATCATTTCGGAGCTTCTGATGGCTGGTCTGCCGAGACAATAGGAGAAAACTGGCCAGACTCCGAGAGAGAGAAAGTGGCGGAACT
This sequence comes from Fulvivirga sp., assembly GCA_028280565.1. Lineage (GTDB taxonomy): Bacteria > Bacteroidota > Bacteroidia > Cytophagales > Cyclobacteriaceae > Fulvivirga. The sequence goes on along the minus strand of JANQLQ010000003.1, from coordinate 13,316 downwards.
TTTATTTAGCCAAGAATTGGATGAGCAAGGCAAGCCTAAGGGCATAGGCCTGTCCATGTGGAGAACAAACATTGGGGCGGGAAGCGCCAACCAGCCGGATAATGGTTTTGCAGATGGTGCCTGGTTCAGGGCCACAGAGTGCCCGCTTTTACCGGATGGTACTTGGGATTGGTCCCAGGGACAAGGTACGCGTTGGTTTATCAATAAGGCTAAGGAGCATGGCGTCGACTACCTGACCGGTTGGGTGACCTCGCCTCCTTATTTTATGACTAAGAATGGTTATACATTCATTACACCGGGAACGGGAGGTTACAATCTCCAGCCGGACAAGTATGATGTTTTTGCCGCTTATTTGAGCGGCTATGCGCAATATTATGAAAGCCTGGATATTCCTTTAGACTTCATCAGTCCGATCAATGAACCACAGTACGAATGGAGTGCAGAACCGGGAACGGCTGCCCAGGAGGGATCGCGCTGCTCGAATGCCGAAGCCTTCACGTTAGTGCAGGCCATCGATCAGCAATTCCAAGCAGATGGAGTAAATGCGAAACTCATCTTGCCCGAGTCCGGGGATATCGAGTCTCTCTACGCCTTCAAAGGTAATTTTCCTAACGCATCAGATCAAGGCGCCACATTTTGGGATCCTTCAAGTGATGAATATTTGGGTAATTTCAATTCCGTAGTGCCCTTTTTAGCGGGTCATAGCTATTGGTCGAATAGCAGCCCAAACGTCGCAATCGGCCATAGAGAAGAATTGTTGCGCATGAATCAAAGCTTGGGCCTAGAGTTCTGGCAAACGGAGTATTCGATCCTGGGCACTGATTATCAGCAAGAAGGAAGCCCTTCGGAGTTGATCGATATTGATTACGCCTTATGGGCGGCTAGGATCATGCATTGGGATTTAACGATTGCCAATGCTACAGGCTGGTCCTGGTGGACTTCTATGAGTAGGGCGCAGTTCTCAGATCACAAATTCAGGTTTGGGTTGACGAACTGGTATCCTACCAGCGAGACCAGGTCCAATTCCGGGGGAGAGGTAGAAGAATCCAAAATGTTATGGATGTTCGGAAACTTTAGCCGGTTTGTACGTCCGGGCTATCAAAGAATTGAAGTAACAAATGATCTTTTCAGCAGTGAAGAACTCGAGGCTGAAAACCTGATGGTATCTTCATTCTTGTCAGGGTCCGGGGACGAGCTTGTCATCATTTTGATCAATTACTCCGAGGAAAACATAGAAGTGCCGATCCTAAATTACGGAACAGACGGTGGGTTCAGCGTAGAAGGTGATGTGTTCAATGCCTACGTCACAAATCAAACGTTTAATCTTCAGCCTTCAGAAGTGCCTTTTGATGAGATCACGGTTAGGGGCCGATCCATTATGACATTAGTCGGAAAACTCTGAGATGCAAATGAAGTTGTTCAAAACCATATACTTGCACTTTTTGCTCCTGTTAGCCATTCCGTTACCTGCGCAGGTAATCACTTTAGACCCATCGCTGGAGTATCAAACGATAGCGCATTTTGGAGCTTCGGATGCCTGGCGAATGCAGTTTGTGGGTAAGAATTGGCCGGTAGAAAAGCGTGAATATATCGCTGATCTTTTATTCAGTAAGGAAATGGATGAGAAAGGAAACCCCAAAGGCATTGGCCTCTCACTTTGGAGGTTTTACATTGGCTCGGGCAGTGCCCATCAAGGGGACAGTTCTGATATCAAAAACGAATGGAGACGAGGAGAATGCTTCCTCAACCCCGACGGAACATACGATTGGAGCCGGCAGGAAGGTCAGCAATGGTTTTTGGAAGCCGCAAAAAAGAGGGGAGTAGAGAAATACCTTGCCTTTACCCTTTCCGCACCCGTAGAGTATACCCTAAATGGCAAAGCTTACTCCATCAAAGGAGACGAAAGGATCAATATGAAACCCGGTCACTATGATGAATACGCCACGTTCGCTGTTGACGTGTTGGAGCATTTTGCCAATGAAGGATACGAGTTTGACTATCTCAGCCCGGTAAACGAACCCCAGTGGGACTGGTCGAATCCCGGGCAGGAAGGTACCGCGGCTACCAACGAGAATATCTACCTGCTTTCAAAGTACCTGGCCGAGGAGCTTGAATCAAGAGATCTTAATACGAAATTGACGATAGGCGAAGTGGGTGATATTAAGCAACTCTATCGGGACTATAAGGCTAGCGGTGACCAGGTCGATGCATTTTTTGGTGACAATACAGTGCTGGATCTTTCATCGCTTCCTAAAACTGAACGGCTGATCACAGGCCATAGCTACTTTACTACTTGGCCGATTGATACTTTGGTAAACACTCGACAAAAACTTAGAGCAAAACTTGATGAAGTCGAAGGCCTGGAGTATTGGCAAACGGAGTTTTGCATTCTTGAGGAGTCGCCGGAGATCGGGAAGGGGCAAAAACGGGATTTAGGAATGAATACAGCGCTGTACGTGGCACGGGTGATCCATGCCGATTTGACCATTGCCAATGCGAGTAGCTGGCAATGGTGGACTTCTTTGACCACCTGGGATTACAAAGACGGGTTGATCTACCTGGATACCGGGGATGAATCTGATCTTTTCAACCGGGATCGAATGAAAGAAGATGGAGAGGTACGGGAAAGTAAACTGCTATGGGCGTTTGGCAACTTTTCCAGGTTCGTAACCCCAGGGATGACTAGGATCCAGGCAAGTATTGATAATAAAGAAGTCGCTGTAGCGGCATTTAAAGAAGAAGATAAATGTGTGATGGTACTGGTCAACTACAGCCAGGACCCAAAAAAATTGACACTGCCTAAAAATTTTAAACCAGCCAAGAGCTACGTAACCGATGAGAAGAACAGCCTGGATCAAATGCGGGTAGGCGATAAATCGGTCAAGCTTCCTAAACGTTCTGTCACCACCATCATTGGAAAGATCAGCGTATGAGTCAGCCAAAATTCAATATTACCTATTTACTTTCATTAGCCCTCACCTCGGCACTGGGGGGACTATTGTTTGGATACGACTGGGTGGTGATCGGGGGCGCTAAGCCCTTTTACGAGTTATTTTACCAAATCCAGGATGTACCGAACCTGCAAGGCTGGGCAATGAGCAGTGCCCTGGTCGGATGCATACTTGGGGCGTTAGCAGCCGGTGGATTATCTGATAAATACGGTCGTAAACAACCCCTCATTCTAGCTGCGGCCCTCTTTATTTTAAGTGCATGGGGCAGTGGCGCGGCGAACGATTTCAACTGGTTCATCCTCTACCGGGTCATTGGCGGGGTAGGCATTGGTATAGCTTCCACCTTGTCCCCCATGTATATCGCAGAAATATCACCTGCGCATCTTAGGGGACGCTTTGTCGCGATCAACCAGCTTACCATCGTGATCGGTATTTTGGCAGCACAGGTCTGTAATTACCTCATCGCTGATCCCATACCCGCTGAGTATTCAGCGGCCCAGGTCATGACTTCCTGGAATGGCACCACGGGCTGGCGATGGATGTTCTGGGCAGAGTTGGTACCGGCTAGTGCTTTTTTTCTACTCTTATTCTTAGTGCCCAAGAGCCCGAGGTTCCTGGTCAAGAGTCACCAAGAGAGTATGGCTGAACGTGTATTGAGTAAAATCGGCGGATTGGCTTATGCACAACAAGAGATAAACGAAATCAAGAGTACGTTCTCAAAACATTCGGAAAGAGTGAGCTTCAGCGAATTGAAAAGCCCATCCTTGAAGCCGATCCTTCTGCTGGGGATCGTACTGGCCGTATTCCAGCAATGGTGCGGGATCAATATCATTTTCAACTACGCGGAAGAGATATTTACTGCGGCGGGTTACAGTGTAGGTGACATGCTTTTCAACATTGTGATCACAGGCAGTGTCAACCTAGCCTTCACATTGGTCGCTATGCGGAGTGTAGACTCACTAGGTCGTAAAAAACTCATGCTTTTTGGTTCAGCCGGATTAGGCATTGTTTATCTCATTTTAGGATTGAGCTATTTTATGGGATGGAACGGACTACCTATTCTTGTTTTGGTGGTATTGGCCATTGGCGTGTATGCCATGTCACTGGCTCCCATTACTTGGGTGGTACTCTCTGAAATTTTCCCTAACAAAGTCCGGGGGAGAGCCATGTCTATGGCAACACTTTCGTTATGGGTTGCAGCCTTTGCCATCACATTTACCTTCCCGGTACTCAATAAGGCGCTCGGATCCTACGGGATTTTCTGGTTGTACAGTGGCATTTGCCTGGTCGGATTTTTGTTTATCCGTGCGCGCTTACCCGAAACAAAAGGCAAGTCCCTTGAAGAAATAGAGCATGAGCTCACAAATAGTTCAGCCCCTAGGAAGGTGGTTTTAAAAAACGAATTGATTGAACCCTAAACACTACATTAATGGTAAAAGCTGATATTTCTACCCGATCGATCCCCACGTATGAACTGGGAAAGTCCGAAATCAACCCTGTTTTTTTTGAAAAAAGAGTCTACCAGGGCTCTTCAGGGAAAGTCTATCCCGTACCATTTATTGACAAGGTATACGACACGCCGGTGAATAAGAATTACCAGGCTGCCACGCTGGAAAACGAATTTGTGAGATTGGTTATGCTTCCCGAGATAGGGGGGCGGATTTTTGAAGCGCAAGACAAAGCAAACCAGGATTACGACTTTTTCTACAAGCAAGAGGTAATTAAACCCGCCCTTGTTGGGCTCGCAGGACCATGGATCAGCGGGGGAGTAGAGTTCAACTGGCCCCAGCACCACAGGCCCGGTACTTACCTTCCCACAGATGTTTACATAGAGGAAGAGGCAGACGGAGCTCGCACCATCTGGATGTCAGAATACGACCCCATGTATCGATTGAAAGGAATGCATGGAATTCGCCTACGGCCTGGTAGTGCCTTGGTGGAGCTTAGGGGACGGTTATTTAATCGAACAGCCATCACGCAAACCTTCCTTTGGTGGGCGAACGTAGCGGTTGAAGTACATAAGGATTATCAAAGTTTTTTCCCCCCTGATGTACATTACGTAGCGGATCATGCCGTACGGGCAATGAGCTGTTTCCCGATTGCGGAAAATAGCTACTACGGAATTCCCTACCACGAGCGGCCCGGGAAAAACGACTTAAGAAAATATGAAAACATCTCCGTTCCCACCAGTTACATGATCTGCGATACCAATTATGATTTCTTCGGTGGATATGATTTCAAAGCAGAAGGAGGGTTTGTACATGTGGCTAACAGGCATATTGCCCCCGGGAAAAAGCAATGGACGTGGGGAAGCGAGGACTTTGGTAAGGCATGGGATCGTGAGTTAGCAGACAAGGGAGGTCCCTATTTCGAGTTGATGGCAGGTGTGTATACCGATAACCAACCCGACTTTGCCTACCTGCTTCCTTTTGAAACAAAGACATTTTCCCAGTTTTGGTGGAGCTATAAAAAGCTAGGCCCGGTACAAAATGCAAATAAGGAAGTCGCTATAAAACTGTTGCCTCAACAAGGCAATAAAGCAGCCCTCGGGGTGGCTAGCAGCCAAAGACTTGAGAACCTTACTATAATTTTCTCAGCGGGTGATAAAGTAGAAAAAATAGGATCCATCGCTACTAGCCCGGAACACCCCTGGACGGCGGAACGGTCATTTGAACCCGGGGATGAAAGTAGCCTTTCACTTACTGTGGTTGATCAAGATGGCAAGCCTCTTCTTGCCTATACCCACCAAGAGGTGGATAAAGCCCGCAACCGGAAGATAGCCTTCGAGCCAAAACAACCGGGAGAGGTCAAGAGCTCGATTAAACTCGACATGATCGGGGAGCATCTTGAACTCTATCGTCATCCTACTCGTTACCCTGTGCCTTACTGGAAAGAGGCGATCAAACAAGATAGGAATAACTCCAATGCTCACCTTTCATTAGCAAAGCACTACACCAGGTCAGGACAATTTGAAGAGGCTAGGCAATATGCTTATGGGGCTATGGAAATTCTCACGACGTATCATCCGAACCCATCTACCGGGGAAGCTCACTACTATCATGGGATTGCCTGCTTCTATCTCGATGAACTTGATCTTGCTTACAAATCATTTTACAAAGCCACCTGGAATTATGAATGGCGCTCCGCAGCCTATTACATGCTTGCCAAGATTGATTCGAGAAGAGGAGATTTTGAGTCCGCTTTAGAACATATCGACGCATCCCTGGCCACAAATACCCAGAATAATAGTGCCACCATTTTAAAAGCAGTTATCCTGGATAATCAAGGGGATCCATATACAGCAAAGCAGGTATTAGGGGGTCTTTTAAAGGAGGATCGTTTAGATCAATGGGCGAATTTTGAATTGGGAGCAATACGAAAAGATTTTTCGTATTTCCTAGAATCAAGCCGGAATGATGCCCAAGCCGTTATTGATATTGCTTTTGAATATGCAGAGAGCGGATTTTACCAGCGGGCCATTGACCTGCTGGAACTTCATCATCAATCGCCGGGGCAAGAATGTGCGGTACCTAACCCAATGGGCAGGTCTAATATGACTGAAATGATCCTTTCCTGGCTCTACTACCAATTAAAAAATGAAGAAAAGGGAGATGAGTTATTGAAGATCGTTTGCAATAAGTCTTTCGATTATTTTTTCCCTTCCAGGCTTGCCGAGCTCAAAATGCTGGAGTGGATTGCGGAGAAAAAGCCCTCTTGCACGATGACATATTATGGGTTAGGTAACTTTTATTTCAACGCAAAACGTCATAAAGACGCGATCGAAATTTGGGAGAAAGCGGTCGCTGCAGGTTGCAATTATGCTACCCTTCATAGAAATCTCGGCATTGCCTATTGGAACGCCTTACAAGATGGAGAAAAGGCTCGTGCATACTTCAAAAATGCTATTGAGGATTCCCCGAAAGACATGCGCATCCAGTATGAGTACGACCAGCTTCGGAAGAAACTTAATGATAGCCCCGAAGAAAGATTGAATGATCTTCTTGCCTTGGGAGACGATATACTTTCACGAGATGATTTTAGCGTCGAACTTGCCGCTCTATACAATTATACGGACCAGGGGCAAAAGGCTTTGGATCTGCTCAACAACCGCAACTTTCATCCTTGGGAAGGGGGAGAAGGCCAGGTGCTCAAACAGTTTACCTATGCCTGTTTGGACCTGGGCCAGAAAGCACTGGACAAAGGAGACCCGGGTGAGGCGATCGCTTGTTTTACAAAATCATTGGATACCCCGGATAATCTCGGGGAAAAGTATCATCCCTTGCAAGCAGTGGCGCATATCAACTATTGGAAAGGTATGGCCTATCGTGCGCTTGGAAAAGAAGAAAAAGCGCTGACCCATTTTATGGCAAGCTCCCAGGAGCAAGGTGACTTTATTGATATGGCCGTAAGTGATTTCTCCGAATTGACTTACTATAAGGCGCTTTCAATGAAGGAACTAGGAAAAGAGCAAGAAGCGAATGAGGTGTTGGAAGCCATGAAAACGTATGCTTCAAATAAGCTACAGGAGAAGGCAAAGATTGATTACTTCGCCACTTCACTTCCACTGTTGTTGGTTTTTGAGGACGACATCCAGAAAAACAACGATATCGAAGCGTACTACTTACTTGGGTTAGCAGAGTTAGGCCTGGGAAATAAGGGAAACAGCGTGGAAAATTTCAGAAAGGTACTAAAGCTAAGTATCACACATGTTGGTGCCAAAGATCACTTGAGTCGCCTGTCATCAGGTCAATTTCATACGGTCATTTAATGAGGGCACCAGCAACCATATGCCTGCTTTTTTCAATCTTCCTTTTTCCTGCTAGCCAGCAAGATAGTAAAAAAGAAAGACCGAACATTCTCGATATACTAGCCGATGAACTGGGGGCCTATGACTTGAGCTATGGAAATGATTCATACCCAGGATTGACTACCAGACTCAAAGAGGAGCTATTTGAATCCCTTGATGAGATGAGATACAAAAGGCCCAAGCCTAATCCTTATTTCAGCGAGCAGGCCAGCGACGAAAGGATGAGAAGAGTAATCCAGCTATGGTTTCCAACCGGGAAGCCAAGCGACTACAAATTTTGGAAGAGGCTTTTCAACCCAATGAAGACTGGTGGGAAAGCACAACTACAGATTGATCTCACATGACACTAAATTCACTTAACCGAACACTTGATCTTTTTCATCCCCAATCCTACTTTCTTAAAGGGGGGGCAAGGAGTATTTTTTCAACAATTGTCCTTCTCCTCATTTTAGTAAGTTGCCAAACAGAACAACCCCTGGCTACCATTGACCTCTACGGGCCTTGGACTGTAAAATTAGATTCCCTTGACAAGGGAGAACCTGGAAATTGGTACGGAAGCGCTATCTATGGGCAGGAAATTTCCCTTCCATCCACCCTTGACGAAGCGGGAATCGGGATACCGAACAAATTGGAGCCAGCGCTTGACAATTATGTGCTGGCCCATCTCACTCGGAAGCATTCCTATACAGGTAAAGCGTGGTATCAGCGGAAGGTCTCGATCCCGGCAAGCTGGGAGGGCAAAAAGATTGAAATGAAACTGGAGCGCGTGCTTTGGCGATCCCAGGTTTGGGTCGATGATCAAAAAATCGATGCAGTCCAGGAAAGCTTGATCACCCCGCACTATTTTGACCTGTCAGAATTTCTTTCTCCCGGGGCCCATACCCTGACCATTTTAGTCGATAACTCAAACTTTTACCCGGGCATCAATGTAGATGGACGGAAGTATCCCGCTCCCGAAGATGGCGATCTAATGCATGGCTACTCGAACCACACCCAAATCAAATGGAACGGCATTCTCGGGGAAATTTCACTTACCGCGAAGCCTTCAATTTCCGTTGAGAATATCCAGGTATACCTAAAAGACGATCAAATCCAGGTCAAAACCAGCTTATCACAAGACTTTGAAGGAAATGCTGAAATTTCAGTCTTAGATGGGGGAAAAACGATCATCTCGAAGTCAGCCCCGATAAAAGGAAAAACACTTTCATTGGATCTAAGTGCTGGGCATTTAACAAAATGGGACGAATTCAATCCCCAAGTCTACCAGTGTCGTGTTTCCATTCCCGGGCATTCTAAAACAGTTGATTTTGGAGTAAGAAAGATTTCCAATGAAAATGCGACACTCGCCGTGAATGACCAGCGCGTATTTATGCGAGGAAACCTGGAATGTTCCATTTTCCCATTGACCGGTAGACCTCCTATGGAAAAAGAGGACTGGCTTAGTTTAATGGATACCGCCAGGGCCTATGGATTAAATCATTTGAGGTTTCACTCTTGGTGTCCTCCAAAAGCGGCATTCGAGGTAGCGGATGAGCTGGGGATTTACTTGCAAGTGGAACTTCCGTTTTGGAACCTGGAAGTCGGTTCGGACGAGAAAACGAATGATTTTTTATACCGGGAAGCCAAGAGCCTGCTCAGGGAATATGGAAACCACCCATCGTTTGTTTTTTTCTCCAGTGGGAATGAACTGGAAGGCGATACCCTTTGGCTTAATGAACTCATTGCCAATATGAAGCAATGGGATGACAGGCATTTATACATGACCACTACCTTTTCCTTCCAGCAGGGAGTCGGAGATCGTCCCCAACCGGAGGATGAATATTTCGTGACACAGTGGACCGATCGGGGTTGGGTGCGTGGACAGGGGGTATTCAACCAGTATCCACCCAATTTTTCAAAAACGTATACCGAAAACATGGGGCATATCAGGACACCATTGATCAGTCATGAAATCGGCCAGTATTCCGTATTTCCCGATCTCTCAGAAATTCCAAAATACACGGGCGTCTTACAGCCACTGAACTTTGAAGCGGTAAAGCAGGACCTGGAAAAGAAGGGATTAGTGGACCTGGCCCCTGCGTTCACCCAGGCGTCGGGGAAATTGGCCGCACTACTCTACAAAGAAGAGATAGAGCGAACCTTACGAACGCCTGCGTTTGATGGATTCCAGCTGTTGCAACTGCAAGATTTTCCCGGGCAAGGGACAGCATTGGTCGGCTTGCTCAATGCTTTTTGGGAGTCGAAGGGAGCGATAAGCGCTACAGGATTTCGTGAATTTTGTGCCCCAGTTGTACCGCTACTAAGCTTTGAGAAGGCTGTGTATAGATCAGGAGAAAATTTCAATGCGCAGGTGCAGGTCGCGAACTTCAAAGAACCGATAGAGAATTACTCTATTCGCTGGATCATCAATGATGGTAACCAAAATTTGCATGTGGGTGACATAAAAGGGTCTTCCATTCCAATCAGAAACGAGCATGTGGTGGGTGAGATCAATTCTGTGCTCGAAGTAGAAAAAGCCACTCAATTAGAGGTGCAGGTTGAGATCTTGGGCACACCTTACAAAAACAGGTGGAAGATCTGGGTATACCCCGAGGCTGAAGCTACCGTGCCTGGTATTACCTATACAAGATCTTTTGCAACTGCCAAAAAAGCACTAAGCGAAGGAAAAAGGGTGCTTTTTAATCCTGATTTCAAGAAATTGAAAGGAGTGACAGGGCGGTTTGTTCCGGTTTTCTGGAGCCCGGTCCATTTCCCGGATCAGCCTTCCACAATGGGTATTTTATGTGATCCTGCTCATCCCGCATTGGCTGACTTCCCAACAGAATCTCACACCAACTGGCAATGGTGGGACTTGAACATCAACTCCAAGGCGTTGATCCTCGACGACCTGGCAATTGATCCCATCGTTCGTGTGATCGACAATTTCGTGACCAACCGAAGCTTGGGCAATATTTTCGAAGCAAAGGTAGGAGAGGGTAAATTGGTGCTTACCTCTATTGACCTGGACAACGATCTTGAAAACCGTATCGTAGCCAGGCAGATGAAAAACAGTTTGATGAATTATATGAATGGACCGGCCTTCAATCCCAGCCAGGAAGTTGATTTTTCAAAGATTGAAACCCTCGCTAAATGATCAACCCTAAGACTTTCAGAGATAATTACCTACCCGTGAATCTCCCTTCTCCCTGGGGGATGGGGAGAGTTATCAACCTCGCGTTCGGAATAAGAAATACTTCAACGCCCAGCGACGAAAACAGGCCTTTCACGCAAAGCAACATAAGAAGCGCAAAGCCCGCAATGCATCTTTGCGACCTTTGCGGCAGCATCTTTGCGCCCCGGATATTTATCGGGGGCGTGAAAGACGCAGAGCCTCACCTTACTTTGTCCTTATCCCGGGCCCTGGTTATTCTCTCAATCCTACTGCCCTTTTTCCTGTTCTCATGCTCCACCAAGCCACCCAAATCCATCTCACTCCATGGCGAATGGACAGTGGTGCTAGACTCTTTGGACCAAGGCGAAAAAGAGCAATGGCACACCCGGCAAATCGATGGAGTCAAGGTAGCCTTACCCGGGACCTTGGCAGAAAATGGGCTGGGAGTTCCACACGGTTTGACCCCGGAGATCAGCAAAAAAACCATGTTTCATCTAACGAGAAGTCATTATTACACCGGTAAAGCTTGGTACCAACGCAAAGTGAATATCCCTGGCCATATCATGAATGGCCAAAGTATCCTGCAACTGGAAAGAGTGCTCTGGAGATCCAAAATTTGGATCAATGGCAGCCTGGTCGGGACCGAGAATAGCCTTTCTACCCCACATCGATTTGAAATCAATAATCTTTTTGTACAAGGAGAAAATACGATCACGATTATGGTGGATAATTCATTCATTCAGCCCGGCATCAGCTTTGAGCATGAGCGCTATCCTGCCCCCATATCGGTAGGGTTCTCGCATGCTTACAGCAACCATACCCAGGGCAAATGGAATGGGATTATTGGAGAGATCTCCTTAACCAAGTTGTCCCCTGGCTCCGTTCGTGAGTTGGCGGTTTATCCCAGTTTGAAAAATAGGGAGCTCACGATCAATGCCTCTTTTAACACAGGTCTAAATGAAGGCCAGGTTTTTGATTGGGCAATTTCTCAAAATGGAAAAATGCTAAAGTCGGGAGAAACGCCTGGAAGGATTAACGGAAAGGCTGTTACTGCGAAAATCCCACTCCCTGTAGAGATAGAAGCCTGGGATGAGCACAATCCAACTACGTACCACTTGACATTTGGTAAAAAGAATTCAACTGAAAGTTCCACAACTTCTTTTGGTTTGAGAGAGGTCAAAGCAGACGAGGCCACGCTTACCTTAAATAACAAGCGAATATTTCTGCGAGGCAACCTAGACTGTGCTGTTTACCCGATCAAAGGACGCGTGGATATGACAGCATCGGAATGGCTTAAGACCTTGAAAGTCGTAAAGTCCTATGGTTTCAATCACATACGGTTTCATTCCTGGTGCCCGCCAAAAGCGGCTTTTGAGGTGGCAGATCAATTAGGAATGTACCTGCAAGTTGAACTGCCGCATTGGAGTTTAACCGTAGGCGAGGATAACGAGGCCCTCAATTTCCTTGAAAAAGAAGCAGATCGAATCCTGGAAGAGTATGGCAATCACCCCTCTTTTGTCCTGATGTCTATGGGAAATGAGCTGGAAGGGGATATGAGCTGGCTGAATGGCCAGGTTGAAAGATTGAAAGCGAAAGATGACAGGAGGCTCTACACTACCACCACTTTCTCCTTTCAAAAGGGAGTGGGCACTTTGCCTCAGCCTGCAGATGAGTTTTTTGTTACCCAATGGACGGATAAAGGCTGGGTGAGAGGGCAAGGGTATTTCAATGATTTCCCTCCCGGTTTTAGCGGTGACTACAGCAATCGAATTGACCATATTGACAAGCCCATTGTGGCACATGAGATCGGTCAGTATGCCATTTTTCCAGGCTTGAATGAAATTGAAAAGTACACCGGAGTGGCACACCCTGTCAACTTCCAGGCGGTCAAAAATGATTTGGAGAAAAAAGGGATGCTGGATTTGGCTCCAAAACTTGCTAGAGCTTCAGGTCAGCTTGCATCGATCTTGTACAAAGCGGATATTGAACGCAATCTCAAAACACCCGGGTATGATGGATTCCAGCTTTTGCAGTTGCAGGACTACCCAGGTCACGGAACAGCGCTGATCGGGATGCTGGACGTATTCTGGGAGTCAAAAGGGATCATTGATAGCACGTCGTTCAGAAGATTTAATTCGCCGGTTGTCCCATTGCTTCGATTTGGAAAGGTGAGTTATCAATCCGGCGAGACCTTTAATGCGGCAGTCCAGGTAGCGAATTTCCTGGAATCGATCAATGATTACACGATCCATTGGCGTATTAAAGATGGAGAAGAAGAGATTGAGGATGGAGTGATTACCGGGGGGCAGATCCCTTATGGAAATGCCGACACCCTTGGTTTCATCCAACTAGACCTAAAAACTGATTTTGCAAAAGAGCTTACGGTTTCCGTTGAAATTGAAGGGAC
>JANQLQ010000001.1 GCA_028280565.1 Fulvivirga sp. | reverse complement strand
TTGTAACTCCCCGCCGAGTCTATATATTTGATCTATGGAACATACAACAAAACCCCGCCCCGTGAACCTGGGAAGAAAAATAAGACACATGCGTGAGCTACTAAGTTTTACACAAGAAGACGTAGCCGAAAAAATGGGTGTAAGCCAACAGACCGTGTCTAATATTGAATCGAATGAAACTGTGGAGCATGACCAGTTAGAAAAAATGGCAAGAGCGCTAGGTGTTAGTGCCCAGGCAATCAAAGATCTTGATGAGAATGCCGCGGTTTATAATATTGTACAAAATAGTTCGATCAGTGGAACTGTAAGTGGTCAGAATTATCACTGCACTTTCAATCCTTTTGATAAATGGGCCGAGGCTGTTGAGGAAAATAAGAAGCTGTACGAGAAACTGCTAAAAAGCGAGCAGGAAAAGGTGGTGATGCTGGAGCGGTTTTTGGAGAAGAGGAAGGGTAGCTAACAAAGGCTTCTTTACACAATTGAGACGATCACAGGCTGGGGGTACACATATTTTTGGGTATCCAAGTCATTGGTTATCATAAAAAGCTCATAACAAAGTCATTTTTGTCAAACCCACTTATTTCGTAATTTATAAATATGAACCTTGAAAGGTATGAATTACAATCTGGTGAAGAACTTGAGGTTTTTGAGTTTGTAAGCGAAGGGCCAAAAGGACGGATTCCTAAAATCGTTCAGTACTTTCCAACGAATTACAAAGATGTTTATCACTTGGGGTTTGGTGATAAAAATCTTGTTACAGGCTCAATTGATGACACGGTGGTGTCAAATAATAACGACAGCGAAAAAGTACTAGCGACAGTAATTGCAACTCTTTATGCATTTACGGACAAACACAAGGATGCATTTGTATATGCTACGGGGAGTACGAACTCCAGGACAAGGCTTTATCGAATGGGAATTTCTAAATACCTAAATGAGGCTTTAAAAGATTTTGAGATCTATGGGGAACTTGAAGATTCTTGGGAATTGTTTAAATTAGGCAAAGATTATAATGGTTTCCTGGTAAAACGAAGATAAATATGAAACCTACAGAAATTAACCTTAAGAAGAAGCCTATTGTCAAAATAGATAAGTCTTTAGACTTTTTCAATGATAAGCCACTCTTCCCTGAAAAATTAGAAAAGGCAAATGATATGTTGAAACGCATTGGACTTCCCGAGTCTCAAAAGGCAGTTAACAAAAAATAGTATTAAAGATGTCTGTTTGTAGCTTCTTTTTTCCCCGAAACTGTCGCCCCTTAACTAGAGCAAGTTTGCAGCTTGTGGCTTTTTAAGATCCCTAGGGTTTTCAACCCAGCCAACTTTAGACAAAACTGCCATCATTCAATCTATAGCGAAGGTTACAAAATGTAGTTTAGCTGGGTCCCGTATTTTACATTCAATTTTTAGATTCGTCTTTATTTTGCCGAGTCGAAGACTCTCGTTTTCATCTTTAAAACGCAAGTCACAGACTTGCGCTAGGGCTTGGTAGGGCTAGTTAGGTTGCGGTGTCTTTTAAATCCCCGATAATCAGCAAGCAATACTTCAAGCCTTTCTTGTGCGTATCCCGAAGAATATGCACTATACACCTTGTAGCCAGTTTTTTAATTTTTCTTTTCTCAGTTCAAAAGGAATTCTCCTGTTCATTGAATATTGTGAATTCGGGTCACTCCCCCCTGATTTCTCTTCTTCTTCGTGCCATTGTTTATTGCTTTCAAAAAATTCATACGCTTCTTTCCATTTATCTTGAAGTATATAGAAATCCACAATTTTTTCAAGATTTGCTATTGGGTATTCTTTCAGCTTTACTATTGCCGAATCGAGTGAAGTGTAATTTTGAAAAAAGTCAAATCCAGCCCCTTTGGTATTTTCAACGACTTTTTCCATGAGTTTGATATTGTTGTATTTGACCAAATCATACCATCCTAAATCATAGTATTCTTGGTTCCACCCATCGATATAATACACTCTTGTTCCATCGATAGAGTTTCCCCAATTCTTTTCAAGTCCATAATATCCTGTTTCCCACTTTCGATATTTAGGTGAATATGAATTGATAAATATATCGAACTCAACACTCCTGTTGCCCTCGTTATACTTTCGTCCGTACCAGCTCAAATGAAAGTCGAAAAATTCACCTTTTTTCTTGAATCTCCGTTTTGATTTTAGGTATGTAAACCCCGCTGGTTCGAGGACAGGAGATAAAAACTCAACTAATAGTTTATCTATCCGGGCTCCTGGTGCGAGGTTCTCATAAAGGTGAATTGGTTTCTTACCGAACAAATTGAATTTCATTTTTCTAATTGGCTACAATGTTTGATGGTATGGCGTCGTGCGGGATTACAAAGCGATTTTCTACCCGTTTACACCGAACTTTATTACGAGCCGTAAACCTTCGAAAGGTACTGAAACCCGCATGCACTATACCATGTGTTGTGTACTGGCATTTTGTATTCCGGTTTAGTTTTTCGCTTTCTTAGTGTTAATCTTTTTATAATAAAACAGTTCAGGGTCTCCATCGTCTAACCCGATTATTTCACCTGCAAAAGAAAAACCCACCTTACTCAATGCTTTCTGCATCTGAATATTAGAACTATTAGTTGAAGTAAATACCTTATTCGTCTTACATTGTTTGCATATGAGGTCAATTGCTTGTCCGCCTATTCCTTTTCCTCTGTATTTTTCGTCTAAAATAATGAGTTCTATCCACCCCAGGTCAAAGAAACGATAATCAAATATGGCAAAGCCAATGGCCCTGTTATCTGCCAAAATGATAAAACATTCTTCACCCAATATTGCTTTTGTAATCTTTTCCTCTCTCTTGAGTTCGATATGTTCGACTGCATCAAGGCTATAATCAAAGTCAACTACTAATGCTTTGTCTTCTATTGTTGCCTTTCTTAAACTAATGGTTTCCATATCAATTTGTGTTTTTTCGATTTGGTTATTTACCCACAAAAATGTCGAACTATAGACGCTTTACATCATATTACACCCTATTGACAACGCTGTTTTTGCTTGCATACAAGGTCCAGCTATGATGAGTGGGATTAGAAAGCATTAACCTTTCATCTCGCACATAGCCACGCCTTGATTTAAAATTATTAATTGTGGCGGACTTTCCAATCCCCACGAAAATATCCTGGCCCCTAACTGGCGCAAGTTTGCAACTTGTGGCTTTTTGATGATCCCTAGGGTTTTCAACCCGACCAACTTTCACCAAAACTACCCTCATTCAATAAACACTATACCAAGTAAGCCTTTCCTCCCGGCATAATCCCTTGTACTGCCGTATAAATAGCTCCCCAGCTCATCCACAATACCGCCGGACACTAGCCGGTCACTGGTCTTAGGTTAAGCGCAGCGGTCCTAAGACCCACGAACAACCAAGAGCGTCCGCTCGATCCTTCTCATCAATGACACCCTGTTCTAAAAAGTAACGGATCATCCTTCGGGCAGCACACACCTCGAAAAAAACGTTGCCATGAAAATTTAAATTGGGGCATTGATTTCGAATTTATGCAGTGTACCCTGCTATTTCGTAAGTATCGTTGCAAGTTCATTTCCGAGCGGAACGCTCTCCCTATGGTTAAGTCGTAGGACCGCTGTGCTTAACCTACGACTAGACTAGGTGCGCTTAACCTACCACTAGGGTGAGGACGGTTCACTGCCAATACCCCCCGCCGGCGGCGATCTACACTTGGCTAACATTCAAACCCCGGCGTTATGATCCACCATTACCGCCAGGCGATACACCCCCTTATCCCCACTGGTGAGATCTGCTTTGATCCTGCCGCCCAGCCTGTGCACCTCGCCCAGCGCTATTTGGAGGAGAGTATCTTCCTCCCCCGGGTTATGGAGGGTAGCCACGGAAGAATTGACATAGAAGGTCATCTTATTTTCCTGGCAGCAGAGTTCGAAGTAAATAAAGACAGCCCCTTTGGCCACGGCATGGCTGCCCAGGCAGATGGCCAGCAGGTGCAGGCTATCCCTTAGCGGGGGCGACACCGTGCCGCCATGGTCTTCAAACCAAGAGGTGGCCAGGGTTTCTTTCGAGGCGTAGGTGAGCTTTTTACAGAACCCTTCCAGCTCGCGGGCTACCACGTGGCTTGTGGGCTTTTTGTAAACAGCAGGAGTATGCAGGTATACCTGCCGGAGGGTGGTGACCATAGCTTTTAAAGCCAAGCGTACGGCCTCGCGTTCAGCCTCGTCCAGGTTCTTTGCAAAACAGCCCGTGCCGTGCTCGGCCAGGGCTTGTAATAAGGGTTTTTGGAGGTAGTTGATGTTCATTGTTTTTAGGGTTGGTTCTTTTTTAAGGTCGAAGAACGAGGCGGGTGTGCTTGTATTCAAAGTACCGTACTTGTAATGAGTTGGTATTTTTACAAGCCAAATTGGTATCTTCACCAATGCCGGCCCGGTCCTTTGTAACTCCCCGCCGAGTCTATATATTTGATCTATGGAACATACAACAAAACCCCGCCCCGTGAACCTGGGAAGAAAAATAAGACATATGCGTGA